>JAQXQO010000144.1 GCA_029101205.1 Coriobacteriales bacterium
TGCTGATGCACCTCTTTGCCACCACGCTGATGAAGGAGCTGCCGCTGTTCCACCAGGAGAACGTCAGGCTGCGCTTCTTTGGTGACATCGAGTCCCTGCCGCAGGCCACCTACGAGGTGTTCCAGGAGGGTCTGCGCCAGACGAAGGACAACACCGGCATGGTGTTCGCCCTGGCCGTAAACTACGGCTCCAGGGCCGAGATCGCTCGCGCCACGAAGCTGATCGCCCAAGACGTTGCGGACGGCAAGATATCGGTCGACGACATCACGCCCGACCTCGTGTCCAGCCGCCTGTACACCGCGGGCCTGCCAGACCCGGAGCTTCTCATCCGCACCTCGGGCGAGCAGCGTCTCTCGAACTACCTGCTTTGGCAGCTGGCCTACACCGAGTTCTACGTGACCGACGTCCTTTGGCCTGACTTCTCGCGCTGGGACTACCTGCGTGCCGTTCGCTCCTTCCAGGGCAGGCACCGACGCTTTGGAGGAGTGGTCAACAAGTGACGAGCAACGCGGACTCACCCGAGCACAGCCAGCACGAGGGCGACGTCCCCACGGACGTCGCCGGACGTGGCGTGGTTGACCCTCAGGAGGCCGAATCCGGCGAGAAGGAGGCCCAGCCGGGGCAGAAGAGCCGCATCTCGCTGGACAGCGGCATCGACAAGCTGGAGAAGCGCCGTACGCTGCGCGAGGCGCAGCGCGTGGCGGGAGAGCTGCGCGGGCAGGTCATGCGCGGCTGGACCGAGAAGCTGCTCACTCGCACGCTGTCTGGCGCCATCTACGCCATCGTGGTCCTGGTGTGCCTGTATCTGGGACGCGTTCCCACGGCCATCATGGTGACAGCCATGGCGTGGCTGTGCTGCTCGGAGTTCTTCCGCATGGCCCGCATGAGCGGCCGCATGCCCAACGAGATCATCGGCCTTTCCGCCGCCATAGCCTATCCGCTAGCAGCACTGTTCTGGGGATCCGGCGCGTTCATACCCATCACGCTCATCATGCTGATCTGGGCCGCCGGCTGGTACGTCGTAACGCCGCGCGCAAACATCGGCGACGTGGCTATCAGCTGCTTTGCGCCCCTGTACACCTCGCTGACCTTCTCGTGCCTGGTGCTCATCCGCACGAGCGACGCTGGTCCCACGGGTGCCCTGCTGACGCTGGGCGTCATGGCGTCCATGTGGGCAAACGACGCGGCCGCCTACTTCGTGGGGTCGCGCTTCGGCGTGCACAAGATGGCCCCCAGGATTTCCCCGCACAAGAGCTGGGAGGGATTCTTTGGAGGTCTTCTGGGTTCCGTCCTCATTTGGGTTTTGGTGGGGATACTCCACGTCGAGGGCGTAGGCTTGGTGCTGGCGCTCTTCAGCGGCGTGCTGGTGGGCGTGGTTGCCGTCGTGGGTGACCTCTTTGAGTCGCGCATCAAGCGCGGCGTGGGGGTCAAGGACTCGGGGGACTTCATGCCCGGGCATGGCGGCATGCTCGACCGGTCGGACTCCATGCTGTTCGGCTGCGTCGTCGCGTATTTCCTGCTACGACTCGGAGGTATTCTTTGAGCATTTTCGAGGACACGGCACCAAAGTCTTCTCGCCCGAGGCCGCTGCGCGTTGCGGTTCTCGGGTGCTCTGGTTCTATAGGCACCCAGACGCTGGACGTCTGCAGACAGCACGCCGACAAGGTGCAGGTCGTCGCGCTCTCAGCGAACACGTCGACCGACAAGCTGGTGGCCGCGGCGCGCGAGTTCGGCGTCGGGCACGTGGCCGTGGCCGATGACTCGCGCGTTCACGACCCCATTCTGGACGAGCTGCCCCACGGCTGCCAGACCGCCTTCGGCCCCGATGCCGTCGTAGAGCTGGCGCAGCTGCCGGAGGTGGACTGCGTCGTGTGCGCCGTCGTGGGAGCCGCCGGCATCTCGGCCGGCTATGCGGCCCTGAAGGCGCAGAAGGTCCTGGCCTACGCAAACAAGGAATCCATCGTCGTCGGCGGCGACCTGCTGATGCCGCTGGCGCGACCGGGCAGGCTGATCCCGGTGGACTCCGAGCACAGCGCCATCTTCCAGTGCCTGGTGGGGGAGCGAACCTCCGACATCCACTGCCTGTGGCTGACGTGCTCGGGCGGCCCGTTCTACGGGCGCACCCGCGAGGAGCTGGCGCACGTCACCGCGGCTGACGCCCTGGCGCACCCCACATGGAGCATGGGGTCCAAGATCACCATCGACTCGGCCACCCTCATGAACAAGGGCCTCGAGGTCATCGAGGCCCACCACCTGTTCGAGGTCCCCATCGACTCGGTGCGCGTGCTGGTGCAGCGCCAGAGCCGCATCCACTCCATGGTGGAGTTTGCGGACGGCGTCGTGAAGGCACAGCTGGGCCCCTCCGACATGCGCATTCCCATACAGTATGCCCTCAGCTACCCCGAGCGCTGGGATACCCCCTCGCCCAGGGTGGACTGGTGCCAGGAGGCACCCGTCACGTTTGGCGAGGCCGACCAGCAGACGTTCGGCTGCCTGGCGCTGGCCAGGGAGGCCGGCCGCACGGGCGGCACGCTGCCCTGCGCCATGAACGCCGCAAACGAGGTGGCCAACGCGGCGTTTCGCGCCGGGGAGTGCGGGTTCCTCGACATCGAGCACGTGGTGCGTGAGGTCATGGACCACACCAAGGTCGAGCCCGTGCAGAGCCTGAGGCAGCTGGCGGACGTCGACGCCCAGGCCCGCTCGCAGGCGCGCAGCGTACTGTCGGGAATGTCCAGGTGAGCGCGGTAGGAGGCGTGGTCTCTGCCGTGTTCTGGGGTCTTCTCGTCCTGTCCGTCCTGGTGTTCGTGCACGAGGGCGGGCACTACCTCGCCGCGCGGGCGCTGGGCGTGCGCGTGACCGAGTTCTTCCTGGGCCTGCCGTGCCGCCTCAAGCTGTCTAGAAAGAGCAAGAAGGTCGGCACCGAGCTGGGCGTAACGCCCATCCTTCTGGGCGGCTACACCCGCATCTGCGGCATGGAGGGCGAGCAGGACGAGCTCCTGGCTCCCGTCCTGGCCTGTGTGCAGAGCCGCGGGCGCATCAGCGCGCAGGAGGTCGCCGACCAGGTGGGGTGCGACATCGACCGCGCCTACGACTGCCTGGCCGTGCTGTCCGACTGGGCGTCCATACGCCCGTACTATGACCCCGAAAAGGGCGAGAAGCCCGGCCAGCGCGACTACCCGGAGTCGTTCGAGACCCTGCAGCGCGACGCAAACATGCTGACCGAGTACGACCGCGCGCACGACTTTGGCAAGCCAGGTGCCAGCGCGGCTGGCGAGCCCCGTCCCGTGGAGGGCAGCCCCGAGGACTTCCTGGCAGCCGAGCGCAGCCACACGTACCTGGGCTGCGGCTTCTGGAAGCGCTTCTGCATGCTGTTCGCCGGCCCCCTGGTGAACCTGGTGCTGGCCTTCGTCGTGCTGACGGCAGGCTTTGCCATCATGGGCCAGACTTACGGCGTGAACTCCAACGTGCTGGGAGGGATTGCCGACGACTCGTATGCGCAAAGCATCGGCCTGCAGGCCGGCGACACCGTGACCCAGATAGGCGACCAGCAGGTCACCGACTGGTATTCGCTGGGCGACGCCGTGACGGCCGCCTTCGACGCCGGTCAGGACTTCGACGTGACCTACGAGCGCGACGGGCAGAGCCACACCGAGCAGGTGCACGTAGACCCCAACAGCGACCAGAAGACGCTGGGCGTGTACGCGCAGACGCGAACGTACCACCCCAGCTTCCTCGAGGCGTGCAGCTGGACCGTGCAGTACACCGGCATGGTGGTCTCGTTTGCCGTGCAGCTGGTCATGCCGCAGCACACCATGGAGGTGCTGGATTCCTCCACGTCCATCGTGGGCATATCGGTCATGGCGTCCGAGGCCGCCTCTGAGGGCCTGGCCACGGTGCTGGCCTTCGCCGCGGCGATCTCGCTGTCGCTGGGCATCATGAACCTTCTGCCCATCCCGCCCCTGGACGGCGGAAAGATCCTCATTGAGATCATCACGGCCCTGCGCCGCAAGCCCGTCTCGCTGAAGACGCAAAGCATCATCAGCTACGCGGGCATGGCGTTCTTCTTGTTCGTGTTCGTCGTCGTTCTGAAGAACGACATCTTCCGGTTTGTCATCGGATAGGGGGAATCATGACTCAGCCTTCTGAGGCGGCGACGCTGCCGCGCCAAAGGACGCACCAGGTACACGTGGGGTCCGTGGCGGTGGGTGGAGGGGCGCCCGTGTCGGTGCAGTCCATGTGCACCACGCGCACCAGCGACCCCAAGGCCACCCTGCAGCAGATCCAGAGGCTGGCGGACGCCGGCTGCGAGATCATCCGCGTCGCCATACCCGACGCCTCCGCGCTCGACGGCTTCCAGGAGATCTGCGCGGAGTCGCCCCTGCCCGTGGTGGCCGACATCCACTTCGACTACCGCCTGGCCATAGAGGCCGCCCGCCGCGGGGCTGCCGCCATGCGCATAAACCCCGGCAACATCGGCTCGTTCGACCGCGTGGACGCGGTCATAGACGAGGCGGGCTCGCACGGCATCCCCATCCGCATAGGCGTGAACGCGGGCTCACTGGACCCGGCGGTGCAGGAGCGCCAGGACCTGGACCTCAGCCAGAAGCTGGTGACCTCCGCCGTCTCGTTCGTGCGCCATTTCCGCGAGCGTGGCTTCGACGACATCGTGGTGTCGGCAAAGGTGCACTCCGTGCCCGTGACGGTGCAGACCTACCGGCAGCTGTCGCGGCAGATTCCCGACGTGCCCCTGCACGTGGGCGTGACCGAGGCCGGCACGCTGCGTCAGGGCACGGTGAAGAACTCCGTGGGCGTGGGCATCCTCCTGTCCGAGGGCATCGGCGACACCATGCGGCTCTCGCTGACCGCCGACCCGGTGGAGGAGGTCAACGTGGCGTGGGACCTGCTGTCCGTCCTGGGCATGCGCAGGCTGCATCCCGAGCTCACCAGCTGCCCCACGTGCGGGCGCTGCCAGGTGAACATGATCCCCATAGCCGAGCAGGTGCAGAAGCGCCTGGAGCGCATGGACAAGGACATCAGCGTGGCGGTCATGGGATGCGTCGTGAACGGCCCCGGAGAGTCGCGCGACGCCGACATCGGCATCGCGTGCGGCAAGGGCCAGGGCGTCATCTTCATCGACGGCAAGCCCGTGCGCAAGGTGGGCGAGAAGGACATGGTGGACGAGCTTTTCAAGGAGATCGAAGAGCGCTTCTAGGGCGCGTGCGCTTCTTGGCCGTACTACAATCTGAAGGCATGTGACTTTCGGCCGCCGCGGCGGCGCACTGGGAAAGGATTCGTTCGTGAAGTCGTACATGAAGATGTCGCAGCTGTATGCCCCCACGCTGAAGGAGGACCCGGCCGAGGCCGAGCTGGCCAGCCACCGCCTGCTGCTGCGTGCCGGCATGATCCGCAAGGGCGCCTCGGGCCTGTACAGCTACCTGCCGCTGGCCTGGCGCTCCATCCGGAAGATCGAGCAGGTCATCCGCGAGGAGATGGAGGCCATCGGCGCCCAGGAGATGCAGGTGCCCATCTTGACCGACGGCGACCTGTGGCGCCAGTCCGGACGCTGGGGCGCCTACGGCCCGGAGCTCATGCGCATCAAGGACCGCCACGAGCACGAGTACGCCCTTGGCCCCACCCACGAGGAGACCTTCACCGACCTGGTGCGCAACGAGCTGCGTTCCTACAAGCAGCTGCCCGTGACGCTGTACCAGATCCAGGACAAGTTCCGCGACGAGCTGCGCCC
>JAQXQO010000145.1 GCA_029101205.1 Coriobacteriales bacterium
TGGCAGGTGCGGGCGCGCACAGGTCCGACTTCTGCAGAAATCCCTGCAAAGGTCCGAGGTGCGTGCGCCCACAGGTCCGACCTTTGCATTCAGGTGGCTTCGATTTCGAGATGGCAGCCCCCTGATCTGGGCTTTTGCGGAGGCGCCCCGACCTGGGGCTCCGGCGCCGCGCAAACCTGTCGGGTGCGGGTACCCGCGGCGGCCATCTCTGCGAAGGGGCCAACTCCCAGCGGCCGGGCCCCGTCGCCGTCAGCCCCCTGACCTGGGGTTTGCGGAGGCGCCCCGACCTGGGGCTCCGGCGCCGCGCGAACCTGTCGGGTGCGGGTACCCGCGGCGGCCATCTCTGCGCACGGGCCTGCAGGGGTGGCAGGTGTGGGCGCCCACGGGTCCGACCCTTGCAGGGGATCCTGCAGGACCCCGAGGTGCGAGTACCCACAGGTCCGACCTTTGCGTTCAGGAAGCGTCGCTCCAGGAGGGGCAGGTCTTCTACCAGGCCTTTTGCGAGAGGGGCAGACCGGGCCCCTGCAAAGGTGGCAGCTGTGGGTACTCGCAGGTCCTGCCCCTGCAGAAATCCCTGCAAACCTGGCAGGTATGGACGCCCATACCTCCGACTTCTGCAGAAACCCCTGCGGAAAAGCCAGGTGTGGGCGCCCACGGGTCGAACTTCTGCAGAAATCCCTGTGGAAAAGCCAGGTGTGGGCGCCCGCAGGTCCGACCCCTGCAGAAATGTATGCGGAAAAGCCAGGGGTGAGCGCCCACACCGGGGGCTTTTGCAGAGGCCCATTGCAGCAGATAGCCTCATATGATTCAGACCCGAGAATGTCAGCAAGTCAACTGCAATAGTGGCGCAGACGAGTCTAGAAACGTCGGCAAATCCCCCTCAATAGCAACGATTGCTGCTATCCAAATGCCCGTCCATGACCGTTAGTGCCCGCTGGTGTTTGTCGCTCGTCAGCGCTGGCGTTGGTCGGTGCCCAACGGTGCTGGCCGGCGCCCGTCGCTGGCCGGTGCCCAACGGTGCTGGCCGGTGCCTGTCGCTGGCCGATCCTTGCCGGTACCTGCCAGCACCCACCGATGGCTACCGGTAAGCGCCCCGAAGCAACAATCATTCAACCCCGTACATTCTTCTTGCCCAGTGTTTCCGATCGCTCGTGTTTTCTATGGCGCACGCACACAATGCACTCTTTTGACTAGAATTCAATAAGCGAATATGACAGTTCGCGCGCACCAATCCCGACTCGCTCGACCGGTAGCACGAATCCGAACGTCTCCAACAGGATGTGCATGGCCGGATGCGCTCATCCGGATGCATCCGACAGAACGCACTCGTCCGGATGAGACGCTCCACCCGCAGCGGGGCGTCTGCAGCAGGGCGTCTGCGGCGGCTCTCCCGGTACGGGGCGTCTGCGACAGCTCGGCCGCAGCAGCACATCCGGTGCGGGGCGCCCGCTGCGGCTCGTCCGCGGGCACACCCGTCCGGTCCGTCCGCAGCAGCTCGTCCGCAGTGGCACGCCCGCCCAACGCACCGGCCAGGGCGCCAGGCCGAACGGGCCGCTGGCTCGCCGCGGGCGGTCCACGCTCACGTGCACTTGTTGTCAAAACAACATGTGCACGACGCAACTACCCGCCCAGCAGCCCCAGGCGGTGCTAGAGTGAGTCCTTCTGGGCTGCGCGCGTTATGGAGGTAGCATGACAGTTTCTAGCAAGGAGACTTCGGACAAGAAGAACTTCCGCCAGCACATCGACTCGCTGGCTCCCGGCTCGGTGCACTCCGGCTTCGAGGTGACCAAGGTCATCGACCTGCCCGAGCTCTCGGGCTGCGCCTACGTGATGCGCCACCAGGCCTCGGGCGCCCGACTCATGTGGCTGGCCTGCGCCGACAAAAACAAAAGCTTCAGCATCGCGTTCAAGACCCCTCCCGCAGACGACACGGGCACCTTCCACATCCTGGAGCACTCGGTGCTGTGCGGCTCGGACCGCTTCCCGGTGAAGGAGCCCTTCGTCAACCTGCTGAAGACCAGCATGCAGACGTTCCTGAACGCCATGACCTTTGCCGACAAGACCATGTACCCCGTGGCCTCCACCAACACGGCCGACCTCGAGAACCTGATGGACGTCTACCTGGACGCCGTGCTGCACCCTGCCATCTACACCCGCCCACGCATCTTTGAGCAGGAGGGCTGGCACTACGAGCTGCAGAGCCCAGACGCCCCGTTGCAGTACAACGGCGTCGTGTTCAACGAGATGAAGGGCGCCCTATCGAACCCCGACGAGGTGCTGCTGCACGGCATCGACCGCGCGCTGTTCCCGGACACCACCTACCGCTTCGAGTCCGGCGGCGACCCGCGTGCCATCCCCACGCTGACCTACCAGAAGTTCCTCGACAACCACGCCCGCCACTACAACCTGGCGAACTCCTACACCATCCTGTATGGCGACCTGGACATTGAGCGAGAGCTGGCCTTCGTGGGCCAGCGCTTCGACCACGCCACGCCCCGCGACGCCGGCGCGCCCAACCCGCTGCAGCTGCAGCAGCCCATCCGCGCGCCCTTCTCGCAGATACAGATGGCCACGACGCCCGACAACGCGCAGGTGGGCTTGGCCTACGTCATCGGCACAGCGGCCGACCGCGAGCGCGTGCTGGCAGTGGACGTCCTGATGGACGCCATCGCCGGCTCGAACGAGGCACCGCTGAAGCGCGCGGTCATGGACGCCGGCCTGGGCGACGACTTCAGCACCGTCCTGTACGACGGCGAGCTGCAGCCCCGCATCATCATGCAGCTGAAGGGCGCAAAGCCCGACGTGGCGCAGCGCTTCCGCCAGCTGGTGGAGGACGCCTGCGCGCAGCTGGCAGCCGACGGCATCGACCGCGACCGCCTGGAGGCCTCGCTGGCCCAGGCCGAGTTCAACCTGCTGGAGGGCGACTGGGGCATCAACGCAGACGGCGTGGCCCTGTCCATCCAGGCCATGTCCAGCTGGCTGTACGACGACGAGCGCCCCGTGGACTACCTGCGCTACGAGGACGCCATCGCGCACCTGCGCGCGGGCGTGCAGACAGGCTACTTCGAGGACCTGCTGCGCCAGCTGGTGTGCCAGAGCCAGCACTGCGCCGAGGTGGAGCTGGTGCCCGTCAGCAACGGCTCCGCCAGCCAGGAGGCGGCCGAGCTGGCCGCCCGCAAGGCCCAGATGAGCCCGCAGCAGCTCCAGGACGTGATGGACGAGGCCGCGGCGCTGCACGCCGAGCAGGAGGCACCCGACGACCCCCAGAAGCTGGCGCTGCTGCCGCAGCTGGGCATCGCCGACATCGAGCCCTCGCGTCCCGAGCCTGCGATGCAGGACGTGGACGCCCCCCTGCCCTGCTGGTACCACGACCTGGACACGCACCACATCGACTATGTGTACCAGTACTTCGACCTGCGCCGCGTGGGCTTCGAGGAGCTGCCCTACGTCGGCGTGATGGCCGACCTGCTGGGCGAGCTCGACACGCGCGACCACACCGCCGCGCAGCTGGACACCCAGATCGAGAAGAGCCTGGGTAACCTGGACTTCTTCTGCGAGACGTACGTGCACGACGACGATCCGACCAAGTTCGTGCCCATGCTGGTGGTCAGCGCCAGCTCGCTGAGCCACAACGTGGACCAGCTGGCAAAGCTGCCCGCCGAGGTGTGGGGCACCACGAACTTCCACTCGAACTACGCACGCATCCACGACATCCTGCAGCAGCGCCGCATCGACCTGGAGCAGGGCTT
>JAQXQO010000146.1 GCA_029101205.1 Coriobacteriales bacterium
CTGAGCTTCCTGGTGGGCCGCCCCGACATCGTGGCCGCCACGCGCAAGCTGCGCAGCCAGGTGAACTTCGGCATGTTCCTGCCCGAGCAGGACGCGGCCATAGCCGCCCTGACCGGCCCGCGCCAGCAGGTGGAGCAGCAGCGCATGCGCTACCAGGAGCGCCGCGACGCCCTGTGCGACGGCCTGGAGTCCATCGGCTGGCAGCGCCCGAACGCCCACGGCACGCTGTTCGTGTGGGCGCGCCTGCCGCACGGGCGCATGGACTCCATGGACTTCACGCTGGAGCTCATGGAGAAGGCCGGCGTCATCGTGACCCCCGGCGCTAGCTTTGGCCCGGCGGGCGAGGGCTACGTGCGCTTTGCCCTGGTGTCGCCCGTGCCGGTGATCCAGAAGGCCGTCGCCGCCATCGGCGCCGCCGACCTGTAGGCGATTGCCTGTAGTCGATTGGCAGGGGAGAAGAACATGAATTCGAGCGACTTCGACTTCAAGGACCTGGTGAAGGCATCTAGGACGTACCGACGCTTCGCCGGCCAGGCCGTTCCGCGCGAGGTGCTGCTGTACCTGGTGGACACGGCCAGGTTTGCCCCCTCGGGCAACAACATGCAGGTGCTGCGCTTTGCGTTGGCCGACGACCCCCAGCAGGTGGCGCTGCTGGCTAGGCATCACGGCTGGGCTGCGGCGCTGCCCGACTTCAACGGCCCCGCCGAGGGCGAGCTGCCCGGCGCCTACATCGGCATCTGCGCCCCGCAGAAGGTCGCACAGAACCCCATCCGCCTGATCGACTGCGGCATCGCGGCGCAGACCATCTGCCTGGCCGCGGCGCAGAAGGGCCTGGGCACCTGCATGATAAAGAGCTTCGATGCGGAGGCTTCCGACATCCTGGGCCTGGACCATACCGACTACGCGCTGCAGCTGCTGATAGCGCTGGGCCAGCCCGCCGCAGACGAGCAGGTGGTGCTGGAGGACGTAGACGACCAGCACGGCGTCAAGTACTGGCGCACCGAGGGCAACGTGCACCACGTGCCGAAGCGCTCGCTGGGCGATCTGCTGCTGTAGCGGGTGCGTCTGCGACTGCGCTGGTTCTTCTTGCCATTTGGCGCAACGCCAAGCGCCCGTCACCTTGCTGGTGGCGGGGCGCTTTTTCCTGGCGCCTTTGGTGACGGGGCAGCTCGCCTGCAAAGGTGAACATCGTTTGTGCGTTTCGTTGGTGTTCGATAAGAGCCTGCGCTAGGTGCGTCGCCTTCAGCCCCGGTGTAGCTATAATGTTGCGCACATCTGCCCCCGGATGGGGCGGACAGCATTGGTTTGCTGGGGGTGCATCGTAGTGCAATACGAGCAGAATTCGGCGGATTCCGGTCGCAATGTCCTTGGGCGAAAGATTCGCACGCTCAGACGCTCCTCTCGCCTGACGCAGGAGGATCTGGCGAAGGGCATCTGCTCGCCCGTGTCGATCTCGCGCATAGAGAACGGGCACCAGATGCCCTCGCGCAACGTGCTGACGGCGCTTTTGTCCCGCCTGGGCATCAGCATGTACCAGATGTGCAACGAGTACTACAAAAGCGAGCGCCGCCGCGCGTTTGCCGAGGACGTGTGCGAAGCCCAGCGGCTGCTGTTGATGGGTGACTACGACGGCTCGCAGCGCATGGTGGACGCCATTCGCGCCGACTACAGCATGAGCCCGCAGCGCCAGCAGGTGCTGTGCAGCCTGGACGCCAGCCTGGAGTTGTTTCGTAGCGTGACGGCCCAGCAGGTTGACGCCGCCCGCATGGCTACGGGCCGTGGTGGGGACATGGCCCAGACGAGCGGGCACGCCACGGTGCCGCAGATCCTGGACAGCCTGGGGCAGGCTCTGCACCTGACCCGCCCCAACGTGGACTCGCGCGACACCGACGCGCTATGCCAGCTCTGCTTTGACTCGCCTTGCGAGACCGAGATTTGCACGCTGTGCGCCATCAGCGCGGCGCTGTGGCAGGAGGGGCAGGTGGACGACGCGCTGTACCTGGTACGAACGCTGTTCCTGGCAGTTGGCGATGCGCAGAGTAGTGCCGGCATCAGCCCGGACGCGTCGGCGGAGAGCCCGACGCGAGTGCCTGGCCAGCAGACCGACGAGGTCTACGGTGGCCAGGCAGACATCCTGCAGATGGTGAAGGTGGCCCTGTGCTGCGTGGCGGCAGGCTGCCTGGAGGGCCGCCAGGAATTCGAGGACGAGCTGGCCTATGCCCGTCGCGCCCGCGACCTCAGCTGCTCCAGCCGCTGGCAGGTGCTGCTGCCCGAGTCGGTCTACCTGATGGCGCGGGCCAACCACGGCCTGGGGCACAGCGCGGAGGCGCAGCACATCGTGCGCTCCATGGTGCCCTACCTCGAGCTCATTGACCGAGAAGGGCTGGCCATGATGATACGTGGCTATGCGACGACGCAGATGGGCATCGCACTGTGCTAGGCCTCTAGGCCTGCTGCAGCGACTCCAGGCCCAAAAGCGCCGCACCAATGGCGCCGCACAGCTGCGAGTCCTCGTGCGTCTGCACGGGTGCGCCCAGCACATCCTCCAGCGCGTGAACCACACCCTCGTTCTGCGCCACTCCGCCGGTCATGAGGTAGGGGGGCTCGGCGTTCACGCGCTTGGCCAGCGTGGCGGTCTTGCGCGCCACGGACTCGTCCAGGCCGTGGATGACGTCGGCGGTGGCGGTGTCCTGCGCCACCAGCGACACGACCTCGCTCTCGGCGAACACCGTGCACATGCTGGAGATCTTTACCTCCTTCTTCCACTTCAGGCCCTCCTGGCAGAACTGGTCCAGGGGCATCTCGAGCACGCGCGCCATGGCCTCCATGAAGCGGCCGGTGCCCGCGGCGCACTTGTCGTTCATCACGAAGTTCACGACCTCGCCGTCGGGCGAGAGGTGGATGACCTTGGAGTCCTGGCCGCCGATGTCTATGACGGAGCGCACCTGGGGCGCCAGGTAGTGGGCGCCCTTCGCGTGACAGGTGATCTCGGTGATGGAGGAGTCCATGCCGGGGATGTTGTCGCGGCCGTAGCCGGTGGCCACCTTTATGGTCATGTCGGACTCGTCCAGGCCGGCCTGCTGCAGCACCTGCGCCTTCGCGCGCTCGGCGCTCTGGGTGGCGCGGGCACCCGTGGGCAGGATCACCTGGGCCACGATGTTTCTCTGGGCGTCCATGATCACGGCGTCGGTGGAGGTGCTGCCGGAGTCCACGCCCATGGCGTAGACGCCCTTGCGCGACACGCCGCGCTTGCTGACGACTTCCTTCGCCACGTCGGAGCCGCGCAGCGTCTCGCCAAAGGCCTCGAGCCTGGTGCGCAGCTGGCCGGCGCTCTGTGACGTGCCGTCCGTCTCGATCTTTACCATGGGGACGTTCTCCTTCTGTATGGCCTCGGCGTACTCGAATCCGTAGTAGTCGCAGAACTTCATCGTGTGGTAGATGACGCCGCGCTGCCCGCGGCGGCTGGTCAGCTGGCTGCGTGGCTCCACGTCATCCATGCGCATGCAGGGCATCTGCTGCAGCAGGGCGTCCGCGTACCAGTCCAGGAAGGCGTCCAGGCTGCCGCCCGCGCGGCCCGCGTCGGCGCCGTCGCCCGTGCGCGTGACCTGGTCGTCGCAGGCGCTGCAGCTGGCGTCGGCCGCCATGCGGGCCAGCTGGGGCGGCGGGGTCACCAGCAGCTGGCGGTTCGTGCAGGTCTGGTTCTCGACCTTGCAGCCCAGGTCGGTGCCCACGGCGTGCAGCACCGCCTTCGTGGCGTGCGCGCCCACCAGCGTGACGCGCTCGTCGGTGCGGGGCAGGGGAGGCTGGAACGCCGCCAGTGCCGCGCCCACGTCGAACGTGCGGCCGCTGTACTCGGCGTAGGCCTCCGCCAGTCGGCGCAGGCGCTCGCGGAACAGCCTGACCTCGGCCTGGCCGCGCTTGTGGGGCAGGTCCAGCATGTATATGAAGTCGAACTTGTCCTGCGCCTTAAGAACGTCGTAGGCGCGCTTGATGACGTCGCAGCACGTGACGAAGACAGCCTCGTGCACGTCGGGCTGCAGCATGCGCACGATGAGGCCCTTGCCGTAGCCGCACAGGTTCACATGGGCCAGGCGGTCCGCCTCGTCGAAGGACGAGACGTCGGCCTCGGCCAGGCGCGCCTTCGCGCCGAAGCCCGCCAGCAGCTCCACGGGCGTGTACTTGCAGGCGTAGTAGACCACGTGCTGCCCGACCTGCTGATTCGTGTCCTTCTTGCCCTGGGTGGACAAGGAGGGCTTAGTGCTCTGAAGGGCCATCTGCCCCCTCCTTCTGGTTTTGCAAAAGCTCGAGGAACGCGGACATGCGTGTGCCCAGCTGCCCCGGCATGCAATTCTGCCGGTCGCAGGCGTCGCCGTCCAGGACCAGCGTGGGATAGCCGGCGTCCTCCAGCGTGGTGCGGATGATCTGCGCGGCTCCGGCCGTCTGCTTGCAGCCCCAGTGGCAGAACAGCACGACGCCCTGGGCGTCGGTCTGCTGCGCCAGCTCCAGCAGGCGCTGGGCACGCCGGGTGGACGGGCCGTTGAAGCAGTTGCGCACCAAGCGCTCGGCCATGAACTCGTAGGGCGTCTGCGGCCCGTACAGGGGCTGCGTCGCCACGTCGACGGCGTCGAACATCATGTCGCTGGCCACTATCTGCGCCGTGGGCACGACGTTTATCTGGTCGCCTATGGTTGCCAGGAAGTACGGCGAGACGTGCGCCCACACCAGGTTCAGCCCGTCGAAGCGCTTCGCGTTGCCGAAGTCGCGCAGCATGTGCTGCGCCAGCTGCTGGCAGCGCGGCGTCCCCAGCGACAGGTGGAAGTCCAACATCTGCATGAGCTCGATGGTCATGGTGTTGGCAAGGTAGCGACCGCGTCGGGCGGGAAGCGTCTGGGCCAGAAGGCGCATGGTGTGCTGGGAGCGCTGGCAGGCCTGTACCAGGGCGTCGCTGTCCAGGGTCTTCCCGTAGGTGCCCTCGGCCAGCGCACCCAGCTGGCGCAGCTGGTCGGCCACGTAGGCTATGGACTCGGCGCTGACGTCCTCGGGCACGTCGACGTAGTAGTGGGGCACGCCCCAGTGCTTGGCCAGCGCCTTGAACGTCAGGTTGTTGGCGTCGCAGGCCACGGTGCAGCTGGCCAGGAGGCGCGGCGAGCGCAGCACGCCCGACAGCGCCATGCCCATGAGGATCCTGTGGTAGCTGCAGTAGGTCTCGGGGATGCCGCGGCCCTCGGCGTTGGCGATGAAGGCGCCCTCGGCCTGCGCACCCGAGGCGAACGACGCCACCGCCTCTGCCGTCACCGGCAGAAGGCCCATGGCGTGGAACATCTCGTTGGGGACAAAGATGCTGGTGATGACCTCGCGGTCCACGTCGCCCAGCGCGTCCACCACGGAGTCCATGAACAGCGCGTAGCCCTCGTTTCCCGAGGGCAGAAGGGTGCGGTCGGGCACGTGATCCGTCTTTGCCTGCATGGCGCGAAATCCCGTCATGAGCCATCCGCGCACGAATCCGGGGTGCTGCTCCAGGTTCCTTGCCGCCACGTCGCCGTACCAGCCTATGACGCGGTCTCCCAGACTAGGCGACGCCATCTGCCACCTCCTCGCGCTGCGCCTGCAGCATCTCGACGAAGGCCGAGAAGCGCGTGCTCATCTGGCCCTCCATGCAGTTGCCGCGGTCGCACGCGTCGCCGTCCAGTACCAGCGTGGGGTAGCCCGCGTCCTCCAGGGTGTGGCGCATCAGCTGGGCCGCGCCGGCCGTCTCCTTGCAGCCCCAGTGGCAGAACACGATGGCGCCCTGGGCGTCCGTCTGCCGTGCCATGCGCAGAAGCGTCTGGGCGCGACGGGTTGACGGGCCGTTGTAGCTGTTCAGCACCAGCCGCTCGGCCATGGACTCGAAGGGCTGGGTCTCGTCGTAGCGCTGAGGGGTGGGGTGCACCTGGTCGTACAGCATGTCGCTGGCCACGATCTGCACGTCCTTGCTCTGCGACACCAGGTCGGCGATGGGCTTCAGGAAGAAGGGCGGCACGTGTGCCCACACCAGGCTGACGCCGTCGAAGGGCTTCGCGTGCGCAAGGTCCTTCTCCATCTGCTGTGCCATGAGCAGGGTGGCGTCCGTGCCCATGGCCAGGTGCGTGGCCAGGGCTATCTGCATCTCGTTGCCCATGTCGGAGCGCATGAAGCGGCCACGGCGCAGGTGCGTGCTGCGGCGGATGCACTCCTGCGTCTGCAGCGAGTTGGCCACGTGCTGGCGCAATAGCTCGGGGTCCAGGCGCGCGCCGTAGGTCTGCTGCGCCACCTCGGCCATCTGGCGCAGCTGGTCGGCCACGTAGTGGATGGACTCGTCGTCGGTCTCGTAGGGCACGTCCACGTACACGTGCGGGATGTGCCAGTGGCTTCCGAGCACCTTGAACGTCAGGTTGTTGGCGTCGCAGGCCACCGAGCAGCTGGCCAGCATAGGCGGCGCCTCCAGGACGCCGGACTTTGCCAGGCCGATGAGCACCTTGTGGAACGAGCAGTACGTCTCGGGGATGCCGGCCTCCTCGGCCGCGGTCACAAAGCCGGACTCCGCGTGGGCGGCCGTCGTGAAGCCGGACATGGCCTCGGCCGTGACGGGCTTCAGCCCCATGGCCAGAAAGACCTCGTTCGGCAGGAAGATGCTGGTGACCACGGCGTGCTGGAAGTCGTTCAACGCGTCCGTGACGCTGTCCAGCGCGATGGCGGCGGCCTGGCGCTGGTAGGGCATCACGTTGAGCTCGGGCAGGGCGTTCACCTTTACGCGCTCGGCGTTGAAGGCGAAGTCCAGCCACCAGCGCACGCCGTCCGGGGCGTCGCCAATGTGCTGCCCTATGAGGTTGCCGTACGTGTCGATGATGCGGCCGGTGAGGTTTTGTGCCATGGGGTGCTACTCGTCTTCCATCAAGTTCGTCACGTTCAGGTCCAGCTGGCTCGAGGCTATGACGTCCTTCGAGCCAAAGACGCAGACGCCGTGCTGGCCGGACATGCTGCGCAGGGGCTGGGCCAGGCTGCGGATGTCGTCGGCCGTGCAGGCCAGCTCCTGGTTGCGCACCTGGTCGCGCCAGCTGGCGTCCTTGCCGCTGAGGCGCAGGCCGTCCTGCCTGCGGGCCAGCTGGCGGGGCTTCACGGGCGCGTCGTGGCCGGCCACGGTGGACACGATGTAGCCCTCCAGCTCGCCGGGGGCGGGCTTCCAATGCTCCAGCCAGTCGGGTGTGGCGTCGTAGCGCCGCAGCGTGGCGTCCAGGTTCGGGTCGCGGTACGACCAGTACGTCTGCATGCCAGTCGTGGCGTGGCGGTAGCCCACGCCGTAGGCGCCGCCCTTCACGCGGACCTCGTTCCACAGGTAGAACGCGACTGCGCGCGTGCCCACCTGCCAGACGCCCGTGCCCTCGTCGTCGCGCGGCGAGCGGGGGCAGTTCTCCACCACGAAGGCCACGTCGGCGGGAATCACGAACGCCTCGTTACGCGCGCCCAGGGGCTTCGCGTTCAAGTGATGCTTTACGCCGTCGGAACCTCCCACGCGCGGCAGGCCGAAGTCTCCGGCCGCGTCCCAGTAGCGGTGCAGGTCGTCCGCGCTGCCGGTGAAGCTGCAGGTGACCTCGTCGGCGGTAAAGATGCGCCGCGCCAGGTCGGTCAGGCGATCGGCCAGGTAGTGCACGTTGTCGTCGAAGTCGGCCAGGACCTTGCGCAGGAACTGGTAGTACACCACGCCGCCCAGGGCGTCGATGACCCTGGCAGA
>JAQXQO010000147.1 GCA_029101205.1 Coriobacteriales bacterium
GAGATCTTCTCGGGCTCCACCATGACGTGCAGCTCGCGGCCAGCCTGCATGGCGTAGGTGCGCTCGACGCCGTCGTGGGCGTTGGCAATCTCCTCGAGCTTCTCGAGACGCTTGATGTAGGTCTCGGCGGACTCGCGACGAGCGCCAGGCCTGGCTGCTGAGACGGCGTCTGCAGCCTGCACGAGGACGTCCAGGACCGTGGACGGATCGACGTCTGCGTGGTGCGCCTCGATGGCGTGCACTATGGCAGGCTTCTCGCCGTAGCGACGCGCCAGATCTGCGCCAATGACGGCGTGCGGGCCCTCGACCTCGTGGTCGATGGCTTTGCCGATGTCGTGCAGAAGTCCCGCGCGCTTGGCGGGGGCAGGATCCAGTCCAAGCTCGGATGCCATGATGCCGCAAAGCGCAGAGACCTGGACCGAGTGCTGCAGGACGTTCTGGCCGAAAGACGTGCGATAGCGCAGCACGCCCAGCGTCTTGATGAGCTCGGGGTGCAGATCGTGGATACCGGCGTCGAACGCCGCCTGCTCGCCGGCCTCCTGCACGCGCTCGTTGACCAGCTTCTCGGCCTTCTTGTACATCTCCTCGATGCGCGCGGGGTGGATGCGGCCGTCGGCGATGAGGTTCTCAAGGGCGACGCGAGCGGTCTCGCGGCGTACGGGATTGAAGCTGCTGAGCACCACCGTTTCGGGGGTGTCGTCGATAACCAGCGACACGCCGGAGATCTGCTCGAAGGTGCGGATGTTCCTGCCCTCGCGGCCGATGATGCGACCCTTCAGGTCGTCGGACGGGATGTGCACGGACGTCACCGTGATCTCGCCGGCCTGGTCGGCGGCACAGCGCTGGATGGCGGTAGACACGATCTCGCGGGCAGTCTTGTCGGCCTGGGCGCGAACGCGCTGCTCGGACTCGCGTAGGATTTGCGCCTCGTCGCGCACGGTGTCGGCACGTACGCGATCCAGAAGCTCCTGCTTCGCGTCTTCCTGCGTCAGCGCGGAGATGCGCTCCAGCTCGGCAGTCTGCTTGGCGTACAGTCCATCCACCTCGTTCTTGCGCTTGTCGATGGAGCTCTGCATGCTGGACAGCTGATGCTCGCGCTTGTCGAGGGCGTCGTTCCTGCGGTCGAGGGACTCCTCGCGCTGCATGACGCGGTTCTCCAGCTTCTGAAGCTCGCTGCGACGGCTGCGCTCCTCCTCCTGGGAGGCCTGCTTCAGCTGCAGAATCTCCTCACGCGTGGCGACGATGCGAGAGTTCTTCTCGGTCTCGGCCTGCGTCTTTGCGGACTCGATGATTTGGTGTGCGCGCTGCTGCGCCGACGCAACCTCTCGCTGCGCGGAGTCCACCTTCTCCTGGGCCTCGCGCACCTGGTCATTGCTCTTGCTGGTGGAGTAGGCGTGCATCGCCGCTACGCCTACCACTAACCCCACTACGATTCCCACTACGATCCAGATCATGGCATTGCTCCTCAAAGTTCATTAGCGAAGAAAAGGGCCCCGGCGCGTGTGCCGCGTCCGGAAGTCCGCCATTTGAGGCGCATCCCAGCCGTCTTCAATAAATTAGACCTGCATCCTAGTAACTAACAGTGCTATATACACAGCGTCAACCCTTGAGGTGGACGAGAAATGCTCAAATGACTTATCTATCGTAAAGTCGGTGTATGCCCGTGTCAAATAAGAGCCTGGTACGGTGCGAAATACGGTCTAGACGGTATTGGGATGCTTGCCGGCACGTCACGTAGAATTGCGATTGATTATCTACATGACATATAGGCTGTGTTTTACAAATTGGCCGGATGAATCTTGCTAATCGGCTGGAATGAATGCGGCGGAACCCCAACGGGACCTCGCCGCATGTCTGTCTGGTTGCGTCTACGCGCAGTCGTCCTGCCGGCGCTCGTCCAGGACCTTGCGCGCGGCGTCCAGGGACTCTCCCATGGAGAACCCCCTTCCCACCAGGAAGCGCACCAGCTTCTGGAGCTGGTTCTTTCCTGTGACCACCTTGCGAGAGGCTGCCTCGTATGCCCTCTGCTGCTCGTCCTCCGGGTCCGTGTACTCATAAGGCCACCCGGGAAGCTGGGCAACGTCTATGCCCCTGCGCATAAGCTCGCGCTGGATGCGGTTGAGACCCCACCCGCAATATAGCTTCGATCGGACGAACGTATCTGCGAACCGCTGGTCGTCTATGAGCCCGGAGTCGCAGGCACGCTCTACGGCGCGCTGTACGACCTGCGGGGCAAAGCCGTCCATCCTGAGCTTATCGGACGCCTCCTTCGATGAGTAGTCCCTTCTGTCCAGAAGACCCGCCAGACGCTGACGGGCAACGTCTTGTGAGATGCGTCCCACCTCGTGCAGAAGCTCCGCCCTCGAAGCTGGATGAAGGTCGTCGTCCTTCAGTTTTTTATGCAAGGCGCGAGCAAGGGAGGAAGGAAGCGGTATCTCCTCGTGACCGCCCACTTCGGAGTCCACGATGAGCTTTCCCCGAGGTCTGGCGGGTCCCTGAGACAGACCCCTACGGCTGGCCAGACGTACGTCCCACTGCAGACCAGCGCGGTCGTTGGCTTGAGAAGTCAACCTAGTCCTCCGTTGCCTTCGACTGGTCCGCATCATCGTCCTTTGTGGGCTCGCCCACGCGTTCGTCACCCAGCTCCAAGCCGCAGGCGACGCGCACCTTGTGGTCTATCTCGTCCCTGAGGTCTGGGTTCGTGGCAAGGAACTCCTTCGCAGCCTCTCGACCCTGGCCCAGACGCACGTCGCCATACGTGAACCAGGCGCCAGACTTGTTTACGATGTCGTACTCGACAGCCATGTCCAGGATGGAGCCTTCCTTCGAGATGCCCTCGCCGTACATGATGTCGAACTCGGCCTGCTTGAACGGAGGAGCGACCTTGTTCTTTACCACCTTGACGCGAACGCGGTTGCCCACGATTTCGCCGTCCCTCTTTATAGAATCGATGCGACGGATGTCCATGCGCACGGAGGCGAAGAACTTCAGGGCCCGGCCTCCAGGCGTGGTCTCGGGGTTTCCGAACATGACGCCTATCTTCTCGCGCAGCTGGTTGATGAAGATGCAGGTGGTGTTGGACTTCGAGAGGGATCCCGCCAGCTTGCGCAGGGCCTGGCTCATGAGCCTGGCCTGGAGGCCCACCGTGGTGTCTCCAATTTCGCCCTCGATTTCAGCGCGGGGCACCAGGGCGGCAACGGAGTCCACGACGACCACGTCGATGGCACCTGAGCGCACCAGCATGTCACAGATTTCAAGCGCCTGCTCTCCCGTGTCGGGCTGGGAGATGAGGACTTCGTCAATGTCCACGCCTATGCGCGCGGCGTAGCCAGGGTCAAGCGCATGCTCGGCGTCGATGAAGGCGACGACGCCGCCGAGGTTTTGCGCCTCGGCCAAGATCTCGAGGGAAAGCGTGGTCTTTCCCGAGGACTCGGGGCCATAGATCTCCACGATGCGGCCACGTGGCACGCCGCCAATGCCAAGGGCGGCGTCCAGCGCCAGCGAGCCCGTCGGAATGGCCTCTATGTCCATCTGGGGTCCGCCATCGCCGTAGCGCATGATGGAACCCTTTCCGAACTTCTTCTCGATCTCGGACGTTGTCGACTCTATGACCTTCTCGCGCTCCTGGCCGTAGGTGCGCTCGTGGACTTCCTTATGGACGTTCTTGCTCTTTGCCATTTGATCCCCCATCTGTCGTCGCCTCCCATGGTATTAGAACAACCGTTCGCTGTCAATTGCGACTTTGGGAGGATTATAAGGAGGGGCACTGGCACGCCCGTTGCCGTAATTTGGCACGTATATGGCACCTGACCAGCACGTACTTATCATCTGACGTCAGGTGTCGTGGGTATTCCTGCGCAAACGCGCTACCAGATGTTGGGATGGGACCACAACGCGAATAAAAGAAGCAACCTTCGGAATCTTCGCGGCACACAAAGCAGACACAAGGTGGCCCCACGGCAGCTGGTGCGACCGCGGGGCCATACGACGGAATTGAACTTACCTCTGGAAATCCTGCACATCCTGCAGCAGAAGTCCCAGAGCGGTCCAGACGGCCTTCCTGCGCACGGTGTCTCGGTCACCAGAGAACAGGTGCCGCTCGGAGCGGGTAGACGTGCCGTCGGTCACCCCGAACCACACGGTGCCCACGGGCTTTCCGGGCTCGGCCCCGCCAGGACCGGCGATGCCCGTGATCGAGACGGCGACATCGCAGGCAAGCACGCGGCGCGCCCCCTGGCACATCTGCTGCGCGCACTCGCTTGATACGGCGCCTACGCCAGGAGCGTCCAGAACCTGATTGCTGACGCCCAGGACCTCGTGCTTCACGGGGATGGCATAGCTGACGACTCCGCCGCGCAATGCAGCGGAGGAGCCGGGCACAGCCGTGATGGCGCCACTTACCAGGCCGCCCGTGCAGGACTCGGCGGTGCCCAGGGTGACTCCCCTGGCACTGGCCTTGTGCACGAGCTCGGCAGCTCGCTGGTACAGCCTTTCGGACGAGGGGTCCGCAATGTCGGTGCCGTCAGAGGTGAATTCGTCGTCTGCCATGAAGCCTTACCTTCCACGCGTTGGCCGTACAGATACCATGCCCACGTTAGTCCGACGTCGAGTCCTGGGAGATGTAGCGCCAAGACTTCACGAAGTAGTCGATGCCCGACCACGCCGTCAGGACCACCGCCACGGCGAGGACTATCCAGAACAGCAGGTTCATGCCGTCGTGGAAGCCCCCCTCGGGAACGGCGCGGGCCAGCAGCAGGCCGCAGATGGCAACCATGGTGGTGGCGGTCTTCCATTTGCCCAGGTTGCTGGCGGCTATGACGACGCCCTCGCTGGCAACGACCATCCGAAGGCCGCTGACCAGAAACTCCCTGGCCACGACCACCAGGAGCACCCACGGGCTGACGAGCCCCTGCTCCAGGAGGTAGCACAGCGCCACCACGACGGCCAGCTTGTCGGCTATGGGGTCCAGGAACTTGCCGAACGTCGTGACCTCGTTGCGGCTACGCGCGAGGTAGCCGTCCAGCTTGTCGGTCAGTGAAACCAGGATGTAGAGCACGGCCACCAGAAGCGACGACCACGACATGGTCGACGCCGCGGGCACGGAGACCTCCGCGATGGCCAGCCAGAAGGGAACCAGGCACACGCGGATAACGGTGACCACGTTGGCGGGCGTCCAGATGCCGTCTGCACGGGGACGGGGATTCGTGCTATTGCTCATTCGGATTCCCCTCCTCCACCAGGTCGCCGACCATCTCGTAGCAGAACGAATCAACCAGGTCGCAGGTCACGATGTCGCCGGGCCGCGGATTGCCGCCCTTCACGTGAACGGCTCCGTCAGAGTCAGGCGCCTGGAACCAGGCGTGCCCCACGACGTCGGGCTCGCCGTCCTCGCCGTCCTCCACGCGGTCCACGATGACGCGTACGCGCTCGCCCACGTGCTTGGCCGTGGCGGCGAAGCCCAGCTCCTCGGCCAGGTCGTACAGACGCTGCGTGCGATAGAGCTTCTCGTCCTCGCTCACCTGGTCGGGCATGCGCGCGGCCGCGGTGCCCTCCTCCTGCGAATACGAGAAGACCGACGTGTAGTCGAACTCCTCCTGCTGGACGAAGTCGTAGAGCTCCTGGGCCTCCTCCTCGGTCTCGCCGGGGAAGCCGCACATGCCCGTGGTTCGCAGCACCATGCCGGGAATCTCGCGGCGCAGGCGGGCAAAGAGCTCCTGGAACTCCTGACGCGAGCCGGTGCGTCCCATGCTGTGCAGCACGCGCGCGTCGCAGTGCTGGATGGGGATGTCGATGTAGGGCAGCACCTCAGGCGTGTCGCGGATGGTCGCCACGAGCTCGTCGGTCATGCCCTCGGGCTGCAGGTACAGCACGCGTATCCAGCCGTCGTATGGCGCCACGACCTTCGCGACCCGGCGAAGGAGCCATGCCAGGTTCTGCTGGGGGTCGTCGAAGTCGCTGCCCCAGATGCCCGTGTCCTGGCCTATGAGCACGACCTCCCTGACGCCGCCGCGCATGAGGTCGGAGACCTCGGCCAAAATCTGGTCCGCCGTCCTGGATGCGTAGCGCCCGCGGATGTACGGGATGGCGCAGAAGGCACAGAAGCGGTCGCAGCCCTCAGAGATCTTTACGAAGGCCGAGGCGCCGCTGACGGTCCTCAGCGTGCGCGCCACGGTGGCAGCGCTGAAGCCATCCTGCGGAAGTCCCAGCACGCGGCGCACCACGGAGGCTATGTCGTCCTCGTCGTCAGCGCGCACGAAAGCCGCCACCTCGGGCAGCTCGCTCTGCAGCTGGTCGCCATAGCGCGAGGGCATGCAGCCGCACATGATGATGGGTCGCTGGCGGGCACCCTCGGCAGCCTGCTCGGCCAGCTCGAGGGTGGTCTCCACGCCCTCCTGCGTCGCCGACGCCAGGAAGGAGCACGTGTTCAGGATGACGACGTCGGCTTCCTGGACCGTGCTGGCCTCGGCCATGCCGTCGTCCAGCAAAAGTGCACGCATGCGGTCGGTGTCCACCTCGTTCTTTGCGCATCCCAGCGTGACGAAGTAGCAGCGTGCCACCGGCGAGGTGGCGCCATGAAGGTTGGTTGCGTTATCCACGCTTTGCAGAGCTCCTGTTTCTCGAGGGCGCCCGGGGCGCTCGTCCGTTCGTTCATCGTTTCTGTTACAGCCAGCGCAGCGGCACTATGAGGTCTTCTTTGACGACTTGGCAGTGGTGCCGCTTGAGCTGCCAGTGGTGCCACCGGTGCTGGAGGACTTGCTTGACGACCCCTCCGAGCTGGTGGACTTGCCGCTGCTGGTTGAGCTCTTTGAGCTGGAGCCAGAGCCAGCGGAAGAGCCGGTCGTGGAGCTCGTGCCGGTGTCGGACGTGCCACTGCTCGACGTCCCCGACGTGGTGCCGGAGGTCGTGTCGGACGTCGTGCTGCCCGTGGAGTCCGTGGTCGTGCCCGAGGTTCCCGACGTAGTTGACGAGCCGTCTGTCGTGACCTTCGTGCCCTGGATGGTGACGCTGCCCACGCCCGAGGAGAGCGAGTCGAACTGCACCTGCTTGCCGTTCTTTGTGACGGTAACAGCCGTGGTGTCCCCCGCCTGGATGGTTATGGAGTCGGTGACGACATAGGTGTTCTCCCACGGGCCCGTCACGGTGTCGGCAACCTCGCTGTTGCCATCGCACTCGACCTCCAGCCACGTGACCGCGCCGTCGGCAACGCTGACGGTAACATCCGTCTCGGTGTTGCTGTCGTCCGAGCTGTCCTGCGCGTCTGCCGCGGCCAGCTTCTGGCGCGTGGCAGAGTCGTCGGAGCTGCTGCTGTCCGAGGAGTCGCTGCTGGACGTGTCCGAGCTTGACGCCGTCGAGACGGGCACCGATTTCTGGGAGTTGTCTCCCACGGCTGTCGAAACGCACGACGACACCGAGAAGATGATGACGATGGTCAGCACCAGGGCAACCGCGATGCCCACCGTGAGGAACGCGTGCACCGGGTCGGCAAAGAAGTCGGAGATCGCCTCGCTGCGGCTGGAGCGTCCGCGCGTATGCGTGCCGCGCCGCCTGACGTGGCTGCGCCTGGATGAGGGCTGCTGGCGCCTGCGGACGTTCGGCCTGCCTGTCGGGGCCATGTCCCGGGAGCTGTGCCTGCCCGCAGCGGTGGACGCAGCGCGGTACGGACGCGCGTCGTTTCCGAAGCCCAGGTCGTCCTCGAAGTCGGAGGTGTCCACCGGCATGGTGCTGATGTTGTCTGACGACTCGTAGGATCCGTAGTCGGAGTACTGGCCGTAGGCGCGCTCTCCCCTACGGATGGCGTTGCGTCGGGCGCTGGCCTGCCTTCGGTCGCGCGTGCGCGAGTCGTAGGGAGCATGCACGGTGTAGGGCCTTCCCTGCGGGTAGTCAGGCTGGCCGGCAGACCCGTCCGCCGCGCTGCGGGAGCGCACCGACGAGGTGGTGGCAAAGCTGCCGAGGTCTCCCGCGGGACCACCCGAGGTGGGCAAGAGCCCACGTCGGCCGACGTATGGTGAGCCAGACCCCGCCTGGCGAGAAGAGCGGCCGTCTCGCGCGCTCCTGTCGTCCTGCACGTAGCGCCTTGCCTGGCGGCCACCGCGCCGGTAGTCCTCCAGCTCGCTGGCAAACATGTCTACGATGGCCTCGGGATCCAGGTCCAGGTAGCGGGCATAGGAGGACAGCATGCCCTGCGCGTAGCCGCTCTTTGGCATGGCCTCGAAGTCACCGGACTCGAAGGCTTCGAGCACGTCGGCGCGCAGACGCAGCACCTGGGCCGCCTGGCCTATGGAGAGGCCAAGCTGTCGGCGCCGATCCGCAAGAACCTCGCTAAAACGAGCGCGGGCCATTTACAGAACCTCCCTGTACTTTGCCTCTTGGACCCTCAGGTCCTCGAGCTGGTCCTTGTCAAGAAGAACCTCACGCGGCTTCGAGCCGTCGGGCGGGCCGACGACCCCCTTTGCCTCGAGCATGTCCATGATGCGACCGGCACGAGCGTACCCCACCTTCAGACGGCGCTGCAGGCCGGACGTGGAACCCAACTGCGACTCCACAACAATCTGCGCCGCCTCCCAGACCAGGGGGTCGTCCTCATCCGCCACGTCCGAGGCGGAGGAGCCCGGGGTGTTGGGCGTTACGGCGGTCAGAATCTCCTCGTGATAGTCGGGCTCGGCCTGGTCGCGTATGAACGAGACGACCTCCTCGATCTCGTTATCCGAGGTGTAGCAGCCCAGAACGCGGCGAGGGGTCAGGCCGCGGTCCTTGAACAGCATGTCGCCGTTGCCCAGAAGGCGCTCGGCGCCCGTCTCGTCCAGGATGACGCGCGAGTCTATGCCGGAGGAGACCTTCAGCGCGGCACGCGTGTCGATGTTCGACTTTATGAGGCCCGTGACGACGTTGGCCGAGGGGCGCTGCGTCGCGATGATCAGGTGGATGCCCGCGGCGCGAGCCAGCTGGGCTATGCGCACGATGGAGGACTCCACGTCCTTGCCGGCGACCATCATGAGGTCGGACAGCTCGTCGATGATGATCACGATGTAGGGCATCGGCTCGGGAGGGTTGTCCATCTGGGACAGCTTTCCGCTGACGCACATTTTGTTGTAGACCTTGATGTTGCGGGCGCCCGCGCGCTCGAACACCTTCAACCTGCGCTCCATCTCGGAGACGGCCCACTGCAGTGCGCTGGCGGCCTGCCTGGGCTCGGTCACCACGGGCACATACAGGTGCGGAAGGCCATTGTAGCTGGTGAATTCGACGCGCTTCGGGTCAATCATGATCAGGCGTACCTGCTTCGGCGTGGTGCGCATCAGAAGCGACATGATCATGGAGTTGATCATGACGGACTTGCCGGAGCCGGTGGTGCCGGCCACCAGCATGTGCGGCATCTTTGCGATGTCGGCGACCACGGGCTTGCCGGCGGAGTCGCGGCCGATGGCCACCTCCAGGGGTCCGCCCTTCGCATACGGCAGCACGTCCCCCAGGTGCACGTTCTGGCGCGTCTTGTTCGGGATCTCGACGCCGACGAATGACGTGCCGGGTATGGGTGCATAGATGCGGACCTTCTCGGCGGCCAGCGTCAGGGCGATGTCGTCCTCGAGGTTCTTTATCTTGTTTACGCGCTCGCCCTCGCCCATCTCGATGCGGAAGGTGGTGACCAGAGGTCCGGACACGTAGTCCACCACGGTGCAGCGCAGGCCGAACTCGCCCAGCGTGCCCTGCAGGTCCTGCATGGTCTGGTCAAGCTCCGCCTTCGTGCTGGCGGTGCCGCCGGAGTTGGGGTTCGAGCTCAGCATGGTCATCGGTGGCAGCTCGTAGTCGTCGTCCGAGTCGCCGGGCCTGCTGGACGCGGCAGCGGGAGCCACGCGTACCTGAGCCGCGGGCCTGGTGTTGCGCCTGGTCTTTGCGCTCCCCTCCTCGGCTGCCTTCACCTGTGCTGCGCGTGGCCCGGACTCGGCGGCCTTGCGCAGAAAGTCAGGGACGTCCACCTGGGGCTTCGCGGACTCCTGAGGGTCCTCCCAAGGCAGATCGACGTGCGCGGTCTGCGCCTGGGCGTCGACGGCCGACTTCGTTGCCGGGTCAGCCGCCTGCACGGCGTCGGCGGGCGCATTTCCTTTCAGTTTTGAGTCGACCCGGGGGTCGGCATCAAGCGATGACAATTCGGGCCGCCGGTCGTCAGAGGCCTTTGCGACATCGTCGGAGGAGGACTTTCCCGTCAGCTTTCCCAGCCTGCGAAGCAGCGTGGTCTTCGTCTGGGACGCGGCTTTCTTTGCGGTCTCGCCCAGGCTCTTCTCGGCCTCGGCTGCGGTCTGTGCCGGAGTGGCCACGTCCACGTCCAGGTCGGGATGCTCCTTCTTTGGCGCGCGGGTGGTAGCGATGCCGTCCTGCAGCGATGCCGCGGCGTCATCTGCGGGCTGCTGGTCTATGCTGCGCTGTCCCTGCTGCTGGGCCAAGCGCTCTGCCTTCGACTGCCTGCGGCGGCCGCGGGTCAGCACCGACGTCTTGCGCGAGCCCAGATAGGTTGTCTGGTCAGACGCAGTGACCACCTGGGGCTGCTCGGCAGCCGTGTCGTCCGCGGCATTTGCCCTCATGGTCTTGCCGAGGCCCCAGCGGGGGACATCGCCCTCGGCCTGTCGCTCCTGACGCTGTGCCATACGCTCGGCGCGCCTTTCGGCGTGGTTCTCGCGCGCCTGGTCCAGCCCCTCATGGGCGTGGTGCACGAAGTCCGAGATCGAAAAGCCACACACGATGACGCCCGTGATGACGAGGCCCACCAGAATGGCATTGCCCACCAGGCGTCCCACCAGAGCCAGGAGCACCCAGGCGATAAAGCCACCCACGTAGCCTCCGGCTACGGGCGCGACCTCGGCGCTGAGCACCAGGTTCGGGTCGGCCTCCGCACCGGTGACGTTGACCGAGAACATGGCCAGCACGGCCAGCACTATGAGGAACAGTCCTCCCGCCACGCGCTTGTTCACCGGTCCGTCACTGTCCATGAAGAACGTCAGGGCAAAGAGGAACAGCGCGAACGGGCACAGGAAGGCCCCCACCCCAAAGCTCTGCGTCAGCGCACGCTCCATGGCATGCGTGACGACGGCGCTTGAGGGTGAGACCAGCGAGATGAACATGGCGACACTGACGACCGCCAGCACGACGCCCACGATGTCGTTGCGGGCGGACGTGCCGGCGGAGTCCAGGGCGCGCTCCTCGGCTGCGCCCTGACGTGCTGCGTTTTTCCTTTGCTTGCTTCCCTTGCCCCGGGAGTTCTTCTGTGCTGCGTTTGACTTGCGGTTCTGGGGCATGAACTTAAACCTCCATCACGACCGGGATCACCATGGGCCGCGTATGCGTCTTGTTCCAAAGGAAGTTCGAGAGTCCGTTACGGACGCTCTTGCGCAGGGTCTCGGTCCCCACGTCATTCTCGTTCTTTGCTATCTGGGCGCGCACCACGTCGACAGCCTCGGCCATGAGCTCGTCGTCATTCGAGAAGGACACGCCACGCCCGGCCAGCTCCACGTCGCCGACCTTCCTCGCGCGTCCGGAAACCGTGACGACGCAGGTGACGATGCCATCCTGCGAGAGCTTCTGGCGGTCGCGCAGGACGACGGGGTCCGCGTCCGTGACCGAGAGCCCGTCCACGTACACGACACCCGAGTCCACGGGAGCACCGATGCGGGCCTTGCCGCCCGCCAGCTCCAGGGTGTCGCCGTTGTCCAGGACAAAGATGTGGTCGCTCGGCATGCCCATCTGGCGGGCCAGCTGCGCGTGCGCACGCAGGTGCACCGCCTCGCCGTGCACGGGCATGAAGTACTTCGGGTGCACCATGGCCAGCATGAGCTTCAGCTCCTCCTGGCTGCCGTGGCCCGAGACGTGAACGAGCGTCTGGCTCTTGTCGTATATGGTGCAGCCTATCTTTGCCAGGGAGTTGATGATGCCCTGGACGCTCTTCTCGTTGCCAGGTACCGGCGTGGCCGAGATGATGACCGTGTCCTTCGAAGTGATCGAGAGGGACTTGTGCTCGCCGTTGGCCATGCGCGCCAAGGCCGAGAGCGGTTCGCCCTGGCTGCCCGTGCACAGCACGACGACCTTCTCATCGGGGAAGTCGTCCACGTCGTAGGCGTCGATGATGTTCTCGTCCGCGATCTTGAGGTAGCCCAGCTCGCGCGCGATCGTGGTGTTGGTGACCATGGAGCGGCCGGTGACGACCACCTTGCGGCCCACGGCCACCGCGGCGTCGCACACCTGCTGCAGCCTGTGGATGTGGCTGCTGAACGAGGCTACGAACACGCGCCCGGGGGCGTTCTTTATGATGTGGCGCAGTGCCGGGCCCACGGCGGCCTCGGAGGGGGTAAACCCGGGCCTCGTGGCGTTAGTGGAGTCCGACAGCAGCAGGTCGACGCCCTGCGATGCGTAATGGCAGATGGCGCCGTAGTTGGGGCGCACGCCGTCGATGGGGGTCTGGTCCAGCTTGAAGTCGCCGGTGTGCAGCACGGAGCCTGCCGGGGTCTTCATGTATACGCCCAGCGCTCCGGGGATGGAGTGAGTCATGGCAAAGAAGCCGATGCTGAATGCGCCCAGATTGATGTGGGTGCCGTCGGAGACCTCGCGGAACTTGGGCGAGTTTATGCGGTGCTCGGCGAGCTTTCCCTCGATGAAGCCAAGCGTGAGCTTGCTGGAGAAGATGGGCACCTTGTGCTGCAGGTCCATCAGCAGGTACGGCAGGGCTCCGGTGTGGTCCTCGTGGCCGTGCGTGATGATGATGCCGCGCAGACGGTCCTCGTTCTCGAGGACGTACGTGTAGTCAGGGAGCACGAGATCGATGCCGGGCTGGTCGTCGTCCGGGAACATGAGTCCGGCATCGACCAGGACTATGTCGTCGCCGTACTCAAAGACGGTCATGTTCTTTCCGATGCCGTCTAGGCCTCCCAGCGGGATGATCCTCAGAGGGGTTGGTTTCTTTGCCATTTTGATAGATGTCCTTCCAACTGATGTAACAAACGAATGCGCCAAGCGCTATCCACACGGCCCACAGCCGTACTATTCTGTTTCTATTGTATCCAACGGACGGTAGCCTAGAACGGGTGAACGGCATAACCTGCAATACCCACAGACCCCCAGGGGTCGGTGCCCCCAGGCAATCGGCGTTGTCGTGCCGATGACGGCGCAAACGGGCGACGTTGGAGCTATGCCTGGCTGTCCGTCAACGAGGTGCGCACCAGGTATAGCCCAGCCAGAAGGCCAGCCGCAGATACTATGGCGCACGCCAGGAAGAACGGCGACAGCGTCATCATGATGTGCGATAGCTGGTCCTCAAGCGCAGGCGACAGCAGCGCGAACTCGATAGCGAATGCCGTGCAGGTAAGCACCCCCAGGCCCATGCCCAGAAGCGCCGGCCCGCACTCGGTGTGCCTAATGAATATCCTGACGCAGCCGTATACCAGGCAAGCAAATGAAGCGGCCCACAGCACGTATACAACTCCCATGCGATCGAACACGTAGAAGTACTGGATGTCAGCTGCAAGTCCTTTGGGAAGGTTCTGGATGCTGGAGAGCGCGGCTTGAGCCAGCGATTCCGACTGGGACAGCGTGAACAGATTCGGAATCGAGAAACCCGCCATCCCCAGCGCGGCAGCCGCAGAGGAGTCGAGGTTGACCCATGGCATCGCCAGCAACAGCAAATCGGTCAGGGCAAACAGGAATACGCAGATGCCGGCGTAGTTTCTCTCGTGAAGGCCTTCGCGCGGGGCGGCAGCATGCCAGACGTGGCGTGGCGTATGGACCTTCGGGGCTACGGCATAGGCCATGGCATCGCCTTGCACGGTTCCACTGCCCCTCGGCGAAGGCGCACACGCAGCGGAGGCGATGCCCTCACGCGTCACATTGATGTCGTCTGAAGCCGAAGCGCCGCAATACGGGCAAAATCGGGCCTCCGAAGACAGGTCAGCGCCGCACTCCTTGCACTTCACGCCGGTCCACCGTCCTATCTGAAACAGAGTTTTGCCCCTGCTGCCAAAGATTCGCCTATTACAATCAATACCTTAATAATAGCCTAAATAAAAGCCCCCGTGTAGAAACATTTATACGGTCATTCAGATAAGGCGTAGTGCTGAATAATAGCATCGACCTGCGGCGTTGCAAAAAAGGGGACCGGGCCTCCCCAACGGGAAGCCCGGTCCCCCAATCTTACAAACTGCCTAGAAGACAGAACAAAATGCCTCTAGGCCAGGTGCCTAGCCCTCGTGGTGACGACGGGGCTGACGGCCCTTCGTCTCCTCGGTGTTACCACGGTCGCCCGGGTGACGGGTGCGGCGCGCGTGCGGACGGGGCTCGTGGGAGTCGTCCTTGCCATGGTGGTCCTTGTGGCCGGAGCCGGCAGGCGCCTCGGGCTTGTCGATGCGGTCCAGGCTGATCTTGCCCTTCTCGTCGACCTCAAGAACGCGGACCTTGACCTCGTCGCCGATGTTCAGGACGTCCTCGACCTTGTCGACGCGGCCCTTGGCGACGCGGCTAATGTGCAGCAGGCCGTCCTTGCCGGGCAGCAGCTCGACGAAGGCGCCGAAGGGCTGGATGCCCACGACGCGGCCGGTGTACTCCTCGCCCACCTCGGGCACCTTCACGATGGCCTTGATGCGGCTGGCGGCCTCGGCGGAAGCCTCGGCAGTGCCCGCGATAAAGACGGAACCGTCCTCCTGAATGTCGATGGTGGCACCGGTGTCGTCCTGGATGCCACGGATGACCTTGCCGCCGGAGCCGATGACGTCGCGAATCTTGTCGGTGGGGATGGTCAGCGACAAGATCTTGGGCGCGGAGTCCTTCGTGGTCTCGCGAGGAGCGGGGATGGCATCCAGCATGGCGTCCAGGATGAACATGCGACCCTCGTGCGCCTGCTGCAGCGCCTGACGAAAGATCTCGGGCGTCAGGCCGGTGGCCTTGTTGTCCATCTGCATGGCGGTGATGCCCTTGGTGGTGCCGGTGACCTTGAAGTCCATGTCGCCCAGGAAGTCCTCGAGGCCCTGAATGTCGGTCAGGACGACGGTCTTGCCCTCCTCCTGGATGAGGCCCATGGCCACGCCGGAGACGGGGCGCTTGATGGGCACGCCGGCGTCCATAAGCGCCAGCGTGGAGCCGCAGGTGGAGGCCATGGAGCTGGAGCCGTTGGACTCCATGACGTCGGAGACCACGCGGATGGTGTAGGGGAACTCCTCCTCGGAGGGGATCACCGGCAGCAGGGCGCGCTCCGCCAGGTTGCCATGGCCGATCTCGCGACGCTTGGGGCTGCCCATGCGGCCGGTCTCGCCGGTGCAGTAGGGCGGGAAGTTGTAGTGGTGGATGTAGCGCTTGCCGTCGACGGGCTCGATGGTGTCCAGGCGCTGCCACTCGTTCAGCATGCCCAGGGTGCACACGGACAGCACCTGGGTCTGGCCGCGCTGGAACAGGCCGGAGCCATGAACGCGGGGCAGGTAGTTGGGCTTGATCATGAGCGGGCGCACCTCGGTGGCCGTACGGCCGTCCACGCGCTCGCCGGTCTCGACCACCATGCGACGCATGGCGTGCTTCTCGAGGCTCTTCAGCTCGACGGGGATGGCACGCTCCCACTGAGCCTGCTCGTCCTCGGTGAACTCGGCGGTGATGGACTGCTTCAGCTCCTCGACCTTGTCGATTCGGTGCAGCTTGTCCGGGTCCTTCAGGGCTGCGCGCATCTGGTCCATGTGTGCAAAGATGCGGTCGTGCACCTCAGGGATGGGCTCGTCCAGGATGTACTCGCGCTTGGGGAACTCGCCGTTGACCTCGACGCACTTCTGGAAGAACTTCTGCTCCTCGTCGCAGAACGCGGCGATGGCCTTCTGGCCGAACTGCATGGCGGCCAGCATGTCCTCCTCGGAAATCTCCTTTGCGCCGGCCTCCAGCATGCTGATGAACGTGGAGGAGCCAGCCAGCTCCAGGTCCAGGTCGGAGTTGTCGCGCTCCTCGTAGGTGGGGTTCACCAGGAACTCGCCGGTCTCGACGTTGCGGCCGATGCGCACGCAGGCCAGAGGGCCCTCGAAGGGCACGCCGCCCACGGTCAGGGCAGCAGACGCGCCCATGACGCAGATGGTGTCGACGGGGTTCACCTGGTCGGCCACCAGCGGCATGGCCACTATCTGCACCTCGTTGCGGAAGCCGTCGGGGAAGGACGGGCGGATGGGGCGGTCGATCATGCGGGCCGTCAGCGTGGCCTTCTCGGACGGGCGGGCCTCACGCTTCAGGTAGCCGCCGGGGATGCGGCCCACGGCGTACATGCGCTCGATGAAGTCGACCGTCAGGGGGACGAAGTCGTAGTTCTTGCGCTCCTTCGAAACGACCACGGTCACATTGACCGTGGAGTCTCCGCAGGACACCAGGCACTCGCCCGTAGCCTGCTTCGCGAGCTCGCCGGTCTCCAGCTTGTAGTGCTTGCCGAACAGGTCGAACTCGTGTGTTACCTTTGCCATTCTGTTCCTCTTTATCTCCGCCTGCCCCTTTGCAGGCGGGCCTACTTGGGGAGGGCCTGTGCCACTCCCGCTTTACGCTATTGAGATGCTTGCGCCAATCATGCATGGGCAGCCGTGGACCGCCATGCATCCCTGGCGCAAGCACACCCAAAAGCGGGGCGCCCATAGGACGCCCCGCGATGCCAGGAGCTACTGGATGTTGTCGCGGATGCCCAGGCTCTTGATGAGCGCACGGTACTCCTCGATGTCCTGCTTCTTTATGTAGGACAGCAGGCGACGACGCTGGCCAACCAGCATCAGCAGGCCACGACGGGTGTGGTGGTCGTGGGGGTGCTGCTTCACGTGCTCGGTCAGGCCCTTGATGCGCTCGGTCAGGAGAGCGACCTGGACGTTGGCGGAGCCGGAGTCATGCTCGCTCTTGCCGTACTGCTTCATGAGCTCGGCCTTGCGCTCCTTGGTAACTGCCATGTGAAACCACCTTTCGGTTGAGATGCGCCCCGAACTGGGTCGGCCGCCTGGCATGAGCAAGCCGCTAGGTACGGGGTACGGACGTAGCTACACTACCATAAACAAGTGTTCGGCCAGGCAAAAAACTGCCATTGCGGCCCGCTCCCCCGCATCTTCACACGTCGGGCGTACAGGGCTGGGGGCCCGCATGGATCGGGTCCCCAGCCCCTGCGGCTTTCGCGCCCCTACGCGAAGGGCCTCCTGACCACCCCAGGCGCGCAGGAGTAGTCCCACCTGCAGGGCGTCGTCCCCACGTAGTCCATAGCCCTGCCGATGAACGCCTCGATGCAGTCCTGCCTTGTGGCGAAGTTCCCTATGCGCACGGGCGAGCTGTAGGAGAAGATCCCGCCACCTGCCCTCCGCCGACGGGCTGGTGCCAGCCATCGTCCTGCACGTGAGCGTCTACCTGCACGTCGGGCTGCGCCTGGGTCGGCTCCTGCTGGGTTGGAGCCTCGCTGCCTGCGGACTCCGCGGCCGTGGAGCTGGTGTCGTCTGACTTTGCGGAGCCCTGCGCTGCGTCGTCCTGCGAGGCCGTCGCGTCTCCCCCGGCTACCTCGGTCGATTTCGCCTCGGTGGCACCCGAGGCGCTCGAGTCCGCCGTAGCCCCATCCTTGCCCTGAGTGCCATCCCCTTGGGTCGAACCCTCCTGAGCCGTCTCCTCCTTCGCTGGGGTCGTGTCGACGACCGTTGAGGCGGTGCTGCTTGGTACGGTCTCGGCGACGGTGTCCTTCGAAGCCCCGACCGTCTCCGCATCATGCGCGTTGCTGGTCACCTGGGCATCCTTAGCGCCTAACGAAGAGTTTGAGGAACCCACCCCGAAACATTTTGTGCAGATACGTCACTTACCGTCGCAATGGCATCAGTGGCTTCGGCTGTACTCTACGACTGCTGTTGCTCGGCAACGACATCCGACGTCTGCGCCAGTGCCGCCACGGGCACGCCGCCCAGCGAAAGACCCACGACCACGGCGGCCGCGGCAACGACTCCCCTGGGCTGGACCACATCATTCCAACGAGCTCCCTTCAAAGGCCGTACGCGGCCTTGCGCATACGGCACCAGAGGTTATGGAACGAACGTGGCCTAAATATAAACTTGAGAAAGTCGGAAATATTACTGAATCGTATCCAGCCGTGCCCTTATCCGCCAGCGGTCCCAATGAACGAAATCCTTACACGCTGAGCATGAACTCGAAGGCGCGCAGCCTGGCCTCCAGGTGCGTGGCCGCCCAGCGGTGTGCCAGGGACACCAGAAACGTGGAGGTCTCCAGGTCCACCTGGGCCTGCAGCAGCTGGTCAAAGGTAGAGCCTATGAGCGCGGCCACCCACGCGACCTGCGAGGGGGTGATAGGCTCAGCGCCCGCTATGCCCTTGGCGCAGCTTTCGCACAGCACGCCGCCCGCCGCCACCGAGAAGCGCGACACGGCGCGGTCGCCGCAGGAGACGCAGCCAGTAAGCTCGGGTCGCCAGCCGCCGTGCGCCAGCGCCTTGAAGGCGTAGGCAGCCAAGCTGAGGTCCAGGTGCTGCTGGTCTGCCGCCTCCTCGCAGGCGCCGAGCGCCCGAGACAGGAGCGGGTACAGGAAGGGGTCGTCCATGTCCTCGTAGCAGGTCAGGCGAGCGACCTCGCACATGGCGGAGGCGGCGCTGACGCGGCTGAGGTCGCCCCTCAGTCCCTCGTGAGGCTGCACCAGCGAGGCCTCGGCAACCACGTCCAGGTTTCTGCCGTGGGCCAGCAGGAAGTCCGTCTGGGAGAAGAGGTCCACACGCGCCGCCAGCCTGCCACCTGGCTTTCGGGCGCCCTTCCCCACGGCGCGAATCTGCCTGCCAGACTGGGCCAGCAGGGTCAGTATGAGGTCCTGCTCGCCCAGCTTTGTGCGGTCGAGAACGATGGCGTTCGTGCGGTATGTCCTTCTGCCCGCCAAGTGGGGCTACTCCCCGGCGTCGTAGCCCATGCGACGGATCTCGTTCTGGTCGCGGCGCCACTTCGGCTGGACCTTCACGTCCAGCTTCAGGTATACCTTGCGGTCCAGCAGGCGCTCGATGTCGTGGCGCGCCTCGGTGCCGATGGTCTTTATCATCTGTCCGCCCTTGCCGATGACGATGCCCTTCTGGCCCTCGCGCTCCACCAGGATGGTGGCATCGATCTCGGCATGGTCGTCGTTGGGGTACTCAATGCTGTTGCACACGACTCCGACGGAGTGGGGAATCTCCTCACGCAGGTGCAGGAAGGCCTTCTCGCGCACGAACTCGGCCACGAGGTCCTCGGGGGTGGAGTCGATGGTCATGCCCTCGGGGAACCAGCGCGGCCCCTCGGGCAGATGCGCCGACACTATGTCCAGGAAGCCGTCCACGTTGAAGTCCTCGACTGCGCTGACGGCCAGCTCGTCGTCGAACGGCGCCAGCTTGCGCGCGGCCTCCAGCTGCGCATTCAGCTGCTCGGGGTTCGAGATGTCCAGCTTCGTGATGACCAGCAGCTTGAACGGGGCGTTGCAGGCTGCCACGTGCTGGGCCACCCACTCGTCCCCCCTTCCGACGGGCTTCGTGGCGTCGATCAGCATGGCGACGACGTCGACGTCCTCCAGCTCGGAGAGGGCGGCGCGGTTGAGCTCCTTTCCCAGCGCGTCCTTGGGCTTGTGCAGGCCCGGGGTGTCCACGATGACCAGCTGGGAGTGGTCGGTGTTCACGACGGCGCGAAGGCGCTTGCGCGTGGTCTGCGCGACGGGGCTGGTGATGGCCACCTTCTGTCCCAGGCACGCGTTCAGCAGCGTGGACTTGCCCACGTTGGGCCTGCCCACCAGAGCCACGAAACCGCTCCTGAACGGGACGTCCTGGTCCTTCTGGTCGCTGGCACTGCTGAGCTTCGACTGGTCGTCGGTGTTTGACATATGGTCCTCCTAGCGCCCCTGTGGCGCGATTGGCTTGCTAGCCCGAACGTGGCACGCGCACGGCATGCTCACGCTTCATTTTGCTACAAGAAGTTGCAGATGAATGCACGAACGTACACGATGATGCCCACAACCGCCACAACCAGGCACAAAATCCACGAGGCTGCCGCGGCAACGTCCTTCGCCCGCCCCGCCAGCGGGTGGAACTCAGGAGACACCAGGTCGACCACGGTCTCGATTGCCGTGTTTATGAGCTCGGCCGACAGCACCACGCCGCAGCACAGGAGCACGATGGCCCAGCTGAGCGCGTCCAGGTGCAGGACTATGCCCATGACGACCGCAAACGCGGCGCCTCCCAGCATGACCTTGATGTTTCGCTCGTCGCGAAACGCCGTGCGGAACCCCTGCATGGCAAACAGGAAGCTCCGCAGGAAGCTGGGATGGTTCTCCTTCTGGCCGGGAATCATCTGCCATCAGCCCCTGGCACGGCGGCGGCACCGTCGTCCAGGTGGCGCGTGAAGGTGACGTGGCTTATGTGGGCGTCGGTCTTTATCATGGCCACGAGCTCGTCCTCGCGCTTCTCCATGATTTGGGCCTCGTCGTCCTGCAGGTGGTCGTAGCCCAGCAGGTGCAGCATGCCGTGCACCAGGAGCAGCCGGCACTCGTCCGCCGGCGTCGTGCCGAAGCGCTGGGCCTGGCGGGCGATGTAGGCGGGAGCCAGGACGATGTCGCCCAGCTCGCACGGCTCGCCGGGGGCCAGCTCGGGGTCGTCGGGACGCTCGCACTCCAGCGAGATGACGTCCGTGGGTCGGTCGACGCCTCGCCACGTGCGGTTCAGCTGGTGGATGCGCTCGTCGCTGACGATGCTGACCGACACCATGCACGGCCTGTCCACGCCCTCCTGGCGCAAGACCAGGTCGCAGTCGCTACGGACCTCGTCAGCGTCCAGCAGGGGCTCGACCCCGGACTGGACCACGTAGTCGTATGTGTTGGCCATAGGGGACCCTCCTTCGGTATGGCGGGGGCGATCAACCGGCGTACGCCGGGACTACGCACCCTCCTGAGCCTCATTGTAGGCGTCGACGATCTTTGCCACCAGGGAATGGCGCACGATGTCGCCCACCCCCAGCGTGACGAACGCTATGTCGTCCACGCCCGACAGCACGTGGCGCGCGTTCTCGAGCCCGTTTCGGCCGGGAAGGTCGCGCTGCGAGCTGTCGCCCGTGATCACGAACTTGGACGAGAAGCCCAGGCGGGTCAGGAACAGCTTCATCTGCGCGGGGGTGGTGTTCTGCGCCTCGTCCAGGATGACGAAGGCGTCGTTGAAGGTGCGCCCGCGCATGAAGGCCAGGGGTGCTATCTCGATGGCGCCCTGCTCTATGAGGGCGCTACCGCGCTCTGGGTCCGTCATGTCGAACAGGGCATCGTACAGGGGCCTGACGTAGGGGTCCAGCTTCTCCTCCAGCGTGCCCGGAAGGTAGCCCAGGGACTCCCCCGCCTCGACCACGGGTCGCGTCAGCACGATGCGGCTGACCTCGTGGCGCTTCAGCGCCGCCACCGCCATGGCCATGGCCAGATACGTCTTTCCCGTACCCGCGGGCCCTTCTCCGAAGGTGATGGTGTTGTGGCGGATGGACTCCACGTAGCGGCGCTGTCCTGAGGTCTTCGGCCTGACGACCTTGCCGTGGCTGGTCGCCAGGACCGCGTCGCCCAGCGCGGCATCGAATCCGGCCCCGCGGCGA
>JAQXQO010000148.1 GCA_029101205.1 Coriobacteriales bacterium
CATCATGATGAACCTGCTGGCAAACAAGGAGCTCATCTCGCTGCCTTGGCTGGCGCTGGACTGCGGCTTCTGCGTCAGCTGGGTCAGCTTCCTGTGCATGGACATGATCTGCAAGCGCTTCGGCGCGCGAGCCTCCATCGAGATAAACCTGCTCTCGCTGGCCGTCAACCTGGCCGTATGCATCGTGTTCTGGCTCGCGAGCCTGACGCCGGGCATGTGGGGCGCCTACTACAGCACCGGCAGCCTGCAGGTGAACGACGCGCTGAACTCCACGTTCGGCGGGGCCTGGTACGTGGTCGTGGGCTCCACCTGCGCCTCGGCCATCTCGTCGGTCGTGAACTCCAACGTGAACGTGGCCATAGCCAGGCACCTGCACAAGGACACGTTTGGCGCCTTCGCGCTGCGCTCCTACACCAGCACGCTGGTGGGCCAGTTCGTGGACAACTTCGTGTTTGCCCTGCTGGTGAGCCACCTGTTCTTTGGCTGGACCATGACCCAGGTCGTCATGTGCTCCTTCACCGGTGCGGTGTTCGAGCTTCTGTGCGAGGCGTTTCTCTCGCCCGTGGGCTACCACGTGGTCGAGGGCTGGGAGCGCGAGAACGTGGGCTCCGCCTACCTGCGGCTGCACGCGCAGGAGCAGTAGCGTGGGGTGCGCCGAGTCCCACAGCCCGGAGGACCGCTCCGTGGCACACGCCCCGGCCGGACAAGAAGCACGCATCGAGCCAGAGTCGTCGAACGCACAAAAAGCCCCAGCCTGGCAAGAAGCGCAGACCCACCCCGACCCCAGCCTGCCGCTGGACGCGGGCGGGCGCTCGCTGGACGTGCTGATAACGGGCACGTCCAGCGGCATCGGCCGCGCGACGGCGGAGCTGTTCCTGGCGCGCGGGCACCGCGTCTGGGGCGTCGACGTCAGGCCCGCCAGCATAGAGGACCCCAGCTACCAGCACTTCGTTGCCGACGTGCGCGATTGCGACGCACTGCCCCACGGGCTGCGGCCGCAGATCGTCGTCAGCAACGCGGGCGTGCAGGACTCGGGCGACGACATCGGCGTGAACCTGCGGGGCGCCATCAACGTGTGCGAGCGCTACGCGTTCTCGAGACATCACAGGCCTGCGCCCCAGTTGAGGGCCGTGGTCCTGGTTGGCTCATCCAGCGGGCACACGGGTGCGGAGTTCCCCGAGTACGCGGCGTCGAAGGGCGGCGTGTTAGCCTACGCGAAGAACCTGGCACAGCGCCTGGCACCCCTCGCCACCTGCAACAGCGTGGACCCCGGCGGGGTCACGACCGAGCTGAACCGCCCCGTGATGGACGACCCCAAGCTGTGGGGACGCATCATGGACCTGACCCCGCTGCGCCGCTGGGCCACGCCGGAGGAGATCGCCCGGTGGATCTACTTCGTGGCGGTGGACAACCGGTTCATGACCGGCCAGAACCTGCTGATAGATGGAGGAGAGGCGGGCAGCTTCGACTTCGTGTGGCCCGACGAGTAGGTGGGTGCCAAGCTCGGCGCGGCATCGGGGCCAAGGGGCCGCTGCTGGCACGGCAAAGTGGCTGGACGCAACAAGGTGGCGCGGCAAGGCGGGAGGCTGCTGGCTACAGGTTCTTCTCGCCCCAGTCCTTCAGCTGCATGAGGATGGGGACCAGCGAGCGCGCCTGCGGCGTCAGGCGGTACTCCACGCGCACGGGCATCTGGTCGTACTGACGGCGCTCCACCAGGCCGTCCGCCTCGAGCTCCTTCAGCGAGCTTGACAGCATGGTGTTGGTGATGCCGAAGACCAGGCGGCGCAGCTCGCCGTAGCGCAGCTGGTCGGACTGCGACAACGCCACTATGAGCAGGATCTTCCACTTTCCGCCGATGGCGTCCAACACGCGGCGCAGCGCGCAGCCGGACCCCGTGATGCTGGGGTCTGCACTGCCGAGGCAGGGGGACAGACCCCTGTGGGCCTTGTCTTGCTTGCCTGCGGCTTGCGTCTGCTCGGCTGCCGTCCTCGTCGCTGCCATGGTCAGATATTCCTTACCACGTTTGTATAAACTGCGTACTTGCTCAGAAAAATATACCACGTATAGTGGGTGTCGTAACGCAGAGGCAAGCGCCGGCACGGACGGTGTCGCGGATGCCGTCGATGCGATGCCGGCCACGCAGCTGGCGGCCGCATCCACGGCTCGGCGGACGTCACGGCCGCAGTCCGGCAGCTTGCGACAGAGAGGAGCAGCCATGGAGTATCAGTTCACGAAGGACAACTTCAAGTCCGAGGTCATCGACAGCAAGCAGCCGGTCCTGGTGGACTTCTACGCCGACTGGTGCGGCCCCTGCCGCGCCATGATGCCGGTGGTCGAGCAGCTGGCCGACGAGTACGATGGCCGCCTGAAGGTGGGCAAGGTCAACTCCGACGAGCAGCCCGAGCTGGCCTCGGCGTTCAAGGTCATGAGCATCCCCAGCTTCTTTATCATCAAGGACGGCAAGGTCGTGGACCAGCTGATCGGCGGCATGCCCAAGGACATGCTGAAGCAGCACATCGACGCCCAGCTGTAGGGCGCAGCCTTGCAGGGCATACGTGACATGGCGCCGGGGGAGAGCGTGGAGGACTTCGTCCGCGCCCATCCCCTGGCGCTCGTGCAGTTTGGCAGCGGGGAGTGCAACCCCTGCGCCGCCATCAGGCAGAAGGTCGACCGCTGGCTGCGCGCAGGGGGCGCGGGCACGCCGTCCGATGCCGCCGCCCAGCCCGTCGCCGCGCTCTACGTGCCCATGGAGAAGAACCTCGAGCTCGCGGCGCAGATGGGGGTGCTTTCCGTTCCCACGGTGCGCCTGTA
>JAQXQO010000149.1 GCA_029101205.1 Coriobacteriales bacterium
TTTCAGCCTTGGGTTTGCCGTAGGGACGTGGCTGGCGCTGGGGGTATTTGCCGTGGTCGTCGTGTTTTCGGGCGTTTCTTTCCTGGTGATGTTCCTCGTGTACGAGCGCTTCGAGCGTCTGTGCGTGTTTTGCCTGATAAAGCGCTATATCCGCCCCATCATAGGAGGGCTTCTGCTGACGGTGGCCCTGGGCATGGTCGCGCTGAACCTGGACGTGGCGCCCTCCGTGGGCGTGGGGGTCGTGCCCATGGTGCTGATTTCGGCGACAGTGTTTGCCCTGGTGTGGTGGCTCGGCCGCGTGCGCGAGGTGTCGCTGGGAAAGCTGGTGCTGGTGGCTGCCGGGACGTCTTTGGTGCTGTGCAACCTGGCCGTCGTGCTGTAGCGCAGCAGCTTGGTGGGGGGGTGTCGCAGCGCCTCGCAAGGGGACCTCCTATGGGGCGGCGGAGTCGCGATTTCGGCTGCTCATTCTTGCGACTTCCTGTGCCTTCTTGCGAGGCTCGTTCTCGCCAACGCGATTGTCCTTCTTGCGAGGAGTACCTCGACCCTTCAGGCTGGCTTGATTACAGGTCAACATATACCAAAGCCGTGTCACCAGACGTCGGCGATATAGAAGCCATTTCGATAAAAACAGCCTGGGCCAAAGTGCCTCCGAGGCTTCCTGGCTCGGCGTTTGTGCTATCGACGGCGAATTCGAAAGTCTCCAGTCTGGCGAGGCAGTGTGCGCTGGCAGCAGAAAGCCGGCGCACTCCCTCGTATGTCGCCCAGACCCGGAGATTCCGAAGGCCCGCCGCCCAGACCTGTCGACACGGCCATCCAGAGCCGTCAATACTGCCGCCCCCTGTCGCCCAGACCTGGCGATACCGGCGCCCTTTTCGCCCACACCTGGCGATGCCGGCGCCCACACCTGGAGTTAGCCGGCACCAACCGGGGGTTATTTCCAGAAGTGGGCGCCCACATCTGGCAAATTGAGATCTTTATGTCTTTCAGCCTCACAAAGTGCCTGGTAGGGGGGCCTGCTCGTTTTCGGGGCCTGCCGTGAGGGTCTGGAAAGTCCAGGTGTGGGCGCCCAGAACCGGAGATTGGCACCCGGAACGCACCCGCAACCTCCAGGTCTGGGCGCGCAGGGGCCACCTATTTACAGGTCTGGGCGCCGGACGCCCAGACCTGGCGACGTTAACGTGCAGGATTCGCCCAGACCGGGAGATTCTGGCGAACCAGCCGCCCACCTCCGGAAATCGGCAAAGGTCAACCGCCCACACATAGAAAAAATTCGCAGGCCAGCCGTTCCAATTTGCAATCCGCTCCGAACCAGGTGCCATGATTCGTCGAATTTTGCGAGCTTACCCTGGATAACGCCAGGCCAGGCAGGTCGTTCGGCTTTGAATGGCGTGGGGCTGGCACGAGTACTGCCGCTTGGTGCTGGGCAGGTTCGGGCCGCCGCCATCCATGACGGAGTGTGTTTGACGGCATTGCGTTTGCTTATGGCGTTACGTATGCGAGAACGTTTGAAGGTTTAAAGGGCCCAGCCCGCACGATTGCGGTACCGCCCGCACGATTGCGGCCTTCTCATGAAAAGGGCGGGGACGCCGGCATTGCCAAGCGTTCCCGCCTTGGTTGAGCTATTTCAGGATTCTGGGGTGCTGGAGAGCAGAGGGTAACATGAAACTGGGCCCTCGGGAGTTGAGGAAGCTAGGACCGAGCGTGCTAAAAGCGAGCGTGCCGGGGACCGAGCGCCTCAGACCAGGAGCAAGGTGGAATCCAGCGACGCTGCCGGCCCGATTGCCCCCGCGGCCTACTTCTTTGAGTAGTCGTAGAAGCCCTTGCCGGCGTTGACGCCCAGCTCGCCGGCATCGATCTTCTGCTTCAGGCGCTGGACGATCTTTGCCTGGGTGGAGTCGGGGTCCTTGGCCCTGGGGTCCATCACGCAGATGTTGTACGCGGTCGTCAGGCCCACGATGTCCAGAATGCGGAATGGGCCGGCGGGTGCGCCCGTGGCGATGGTCCAGGTGGTGTCGATGGTCTGCGGGTCGGCCACGTCGTTGGCCCAAAGCGCCTCTGCCGCCGTGAGGAAGGGCACCAGCATGCTGTTCAGGATGTACCCCGGCTGCTCCTTGTGCAGGCACAGGGGCACCATGCCGATGGCGCGCGCGAACTCGACGACCTGGTCGTAGTACTTCTGCTCGGTGCCCGCGTGGCCCATGACCTCGGCGGTGTTGAAGCGCCAGATCTCGTTGGCGAAGTGCAGCGCCAGGTACTTCTGGGGACGTCCCGTGTAGCTGGCAAACGCGCTGGGCAGCATGGTGGAGGAGTTCGTGGCGATGATGGTGCGCTCGGGCAGGTACTCCTGCATGCGCGTGTAGAGGTCGATCTTCTGCTTCGGGTCCTCGGCGATGGCCTCGATCACCAGGTCGGCGTCGCTGAAGGCCTCCTCGTAGCTGGTGGTCAGCTTCAGGGACTTGTACGCCTGCTCGGCGCGCTCCTTCAGCTGGTCGATGCCGGCCGCGTCGGGACGCTCATCGGCAAAGCCGTTGGCCCACGCGGTGGGGTTGGTCTTTGCGGCCTCCAGGGTCTGCAGGTACACGGCGTGCAGACGGTCCAGCTTTGGCTGGCAGCGGCCGATGGAGCCCTCGGAGCGCAGCCAGATGGTGACGTTGAATCCCTTGTAGGCGCTCTGGTAGGCTATTTGGCTTCCCAGCACGCCGCCGCCTGCTACCACGACGTTCTTGATGTCCATGTGATCTCCTTGCTGTAGGGGGTGTACGAATGCCCGCTCCGGCTCGACCAGCCCTTCTCCATCACGCTATCTGTGTCGTCACACGCGGATGGAAGCGGCGCAGCACTCATGATTGTCCCCCGGAGGGGGTCATATCAGAACGGGGAGCCCGCCGTCGGGCCTGACGGCTCTGTCCAGCGGGCGGTTTTGGGGGTTGGGCGGCCTTTCGGCAAACGTTGGGCGGCCCTTCGACAAACGTCGGATGGCCCTTCGGCAAACAGACGTCCCATCCCCAGGGTTGGGCGTGTCCGTGCGTTGCCGGACTTGTGGTCGGCTGCATCGAGCGGCGCATTGCGGGAACATACAGTGACGGGTGTCGCGACTGGTGCGCGAGGTCGCGGCCGGGCTTCCAACGCGCGCAAAGGGGATATTCGCTCATGTCTGACTATGACCGTCAGCCAGAAGGCAGTTCGCAGGTCAACGTCTCGTCCATCGAGGGCAGGGACACGCAAGTTCACGAGGGCAAGAAGGACACGCCGCTCGTGGGGCAGAGACCCGCCGTGTCAGATGCGCCAGTCGGGAGGTCCGCGGTAGCCGATGCCGCCGGCCTGGGCGAGGCGCTGGACATAGGTGCGTCCATCAGGGCGCTCCTGGCGCGCCCCCGCGACGAGGTCGTAAACGAGTGCAAGCGCTACGTCGTGGGCCAGGACCAGGTGCTGAGCGAGGTCGTGGGCCTGACGTACTCCTGCCTGCAGCGCATGGAGCGCAGGCTTTCGGGCGTGGACGACCTGGACCTGCCCCGCGCCTGCGCGTTCATGCTGGCAGGCTCCACCGCCTCGGGCAAGAGCTTCATCATGAAGGTGGTGTGCCGCGTGCTGGGGCTCACGCTGGTCAGCGTGGACTGCTCGGGCATCACGGGCGCTGGCAGGGTGGGCGACTCCGTGTCGACCGAGCTCAGGCGCGTGGTAGAGGCGCAGAGGAGAAACCCCGGACGCCCCGTGGTGGCCTTCTGGGACGAAGCGGACAAGCTGGTCAGGCAGACGAAGGAGGGCAGCCGCAGCTTCGACTCGCAGGGCAACTTCCTGAAGCTTCTGGACGGGGACCCCTTGGAGCTGGAGCCCGAGAGGCAGGGCCAGACTCCCGTGAGGCTGGACGCGGGTCGCGTGCTGAACGTGTTCGCCGGTGCCTTCATGGGCATCGAGTCCATCGTGCGAAAGAGGCTCCTGTCCGGAGGCATCGCCATGGCCCAGGGCGGCTCGGCGGGCCTCATGGGCCCGGAAGAGCTGCGCTCCCACATGACGTTGCAGGACCTGGTCAGCTGGGGGTTCATGCCCGAGTTCGTGGGGCGCTTCGGTGCCGTGGTCAGCGTGCCGGCGCTGTCCAGGGAGTCCCTGCTGCAGATTGTGAAGGGGTCGTCCCGCAGCCTGGAGCGCCGCGTCACGAACCTTCTGGGCCCGGGCAGGGCGTTTCGAATAACGGACGCCGCGGCGCAGCGGATTGCCTCCGACGCCGTGGCCAGCGGCCTGGGCGCCAGGCGCATAGACCAGCTGGCGAACCACTTCGAGGCCGAGGCCACGGTGCGCCTGGGCTGCGACCGCGACGTCAACGTGGCTGTCCTCGACGTGGGGGAGGACGGACGGCTGTGCCTGGGCTTCTTGCGCGAGGAGGTGCCCGACGAGGCCGAGCGGTCCACGCAGAGCGGTTCCGTCTCGGTGGAGGTTCCCGCGGCCAGGCCGTCCCAGCAGATGCCCCAGAGCAGGTTCGAGCCCGACCTGCAGCTGGTGTCTCGCGTGGATGCCGTCGTGGGGACGTCGCTGTGGCAGGACTGCACGTCCACGACGGCCGGCATAGAGCTCGTGGCAAAGAAGCTGGCGGGCCACCGCGGCTGGAAGTGCTCCGATTCCCGCGTGCGCGAGGCGGCGGAGCTTCTGCTGAGGGCCGTGACGGGGTACCTGCCGTTTGACCCTGAGGCACGGCAGACCCTGGGCTACGTGATGGCCTACCTGAAGTTCATGGACGTGGGGCTCAAGGACGGCTGGACCTACCTGGACACGTTCTTCTTTGGCACGGTGGAGGTGTGCGGCCTGCGCGGCCTGGAGGAGCGCGCCATGACCGACCCATCGGTGGCGACTCCTGCCAGCGTGACCGCCCTGGCGTGCTATCGCAGGTTCCTGCGCTACCCGGAGCGCGTGCGCAGGGAGGCGGGACAGCTGGCCCGCGAGCGCACCATGGCGGCGACGACCTCGGAGCACGAGGCCGCGTGGCTGGTCGAGGACATCCGCGACGTCGCAACGTCAGTCGGAATGGGGGCCATGGGTGGCATGTCGGGAGCTGACGGGTTCATACACATGCTGTAGACGTCAGGTCCTCTTCCTGTCCGCACCCTGTAAGGATATTGCGACGTATGGTCCGCAAGGGCTATATTTGTCTGGAAAAGTTAGCCCATGTAGACAAATGGTCCGAATGGGCTTGACCAGATGAATTACGGATGGTGAGGACGTGACACAGACATCTACTGCTCCGCAGACTCAGACGCTGCAGAGCCTGGGCGTAGGGCAAAGCGGCACCGTCACGACGGTGGGTGGCGAGGGCGCGCTGCGGCAGCACTTCCTCGACATGGGCGTCATACCGGGCGCGCGCCTGACGCTGGTGAAGTATGCGCCCATGGGCGACCCCATGGAGTTCATGCTGCACGGCTACGAGCTGACCCTGCGCATATCGGAGGCCCAGCAGATCGGCGTGACGGACGTGGGACGCGACAAGGACGCTGACCAGAAGAACCCACGTCCCGCGCTCAGCGAGCACCCCGGTCTGGGCGAGGGCGGGCGTTACCACGTGAAGGCGACGGAGCACCCGCTGCCGGACGGCACCACGCTGACCTTCGCGCTTGCCGGAAACCAGAACTGCGGCAAGACCACGCTGTTCAACCAGCTGACCGACTCGAACCAGCACGTGGGCAACTTCCCCGGCGTCACGGTGGACCGCAAGGACGCCGCCATCAAGGGTCACCCCAACACCGACGTGGTGGACCTGCCGGGCATCTACTCGATGTCGCCGTACTCCAGCGAGGAGATAGTCTCGCGCCAGTACATCCTGGACGAGCACCCCACGGGCATCATCAACATCGTGGACGCCACGAACATCGAGCGCAACCTGTACCTGACCATGCAGCTGATGGAGCTGGACCGACCCATGGTCCTGGCCCTGAACATGATGGACGAGCTGCAGGGCAACGGCGGTTCGGTGCGTGTGAACCAGATGGAGGGCATGCTGGGCGTCCCGGTGGTGCCCATCTCGGCGGCGAAGAACGAGGGCGTGGACGAGCTCATAGACCACGCCCTGCACGTGGCGAAGTACCAGGAGCGCCCCGGTAGGCAGGACTTCTGCAGCCCGCAGGACCACGGCGGAGCCGTGCACCGCTGCCTGCACGCGGTCATGCACCTGATAGAGGACCACGCCCAGCGCGCCGACATACCCGTGCGCTTCGCCGCGACCAAGCTGGTCGAGGGCGACCCGCGCGTCGAGGAGGCACTGCGCCTGGACCAGAACGAGAAGGACGCCATCGAGCACATCGTCCACCAGATGGAGCAGGAGCGCGGCCTCGACCGCGCGGCCGCAATCGCCGACATGCGCTTCTCGTTCATACAGAAGGTCGTAGACGCGTGCGTGGTAAAGCCGCACGCGTCGAAGGAGCGCCAGCGCAGCGAGCGGGCCGACCGCATCCTGACGGGGCGCTGGACCGCCATACCCACCTTCATCCTCATCATGGCCGCCGTGTTCGTCCTGACCTTCAACGTCATCGGCGCGTTCCTGCAGAACCTGGTGTCCATGCTGGTGGACTGGGTCACCGCGGCCTGTGACGCCGGGCTCACGACCGCGGGCGTGAACCCGGTCCTGCACTCTCTGGTCATCGACGGCATATTCAACGCCATCGGCACGGTGCTCCCCATCCTGCCCATCATCGTGACGATGTTCTTCTTCCTGTCGCTTTTGGAGGACACGGGCTACATGGCGCGCGTGGCCTTCGTGATGGACAAGCCGCTGCGCAGGATCGGCCTGTCGGGTCGCTCCATCGTTCCCATGCTGATGGGGTTCGGCTGCACAGTGCCCGCCGTCATGTCCACCAGGACCCTGCCCTCCGAGCGCGACCGAAAGCTGACCATCGCCCTGACGCCGTTCATGAGCTGCTCTACCAAGCTGACCATCTATGGCTACTTCGTTGCGGCGTTCTTTCCCGGCAGGGGCGGTCTCGTGATCTTGCTGCTGTACCTGCTGGGCATCGCCGTGGGCGTGCTTCTGGCCTGGATCACGCACAAGACCCTCGACAGGGGAGAGGCCGTCCCCTTCGTGATGGAGCTGCCCAACTACCGCATGCCCTCGGCGAAGAGCGTGATGCAGCTGCTGTGGGAGAAGAGCAAGGACTTCCTGACGCGTGCCTTCACCGTGGTGTTCGGCGCCGCCGTCGTCATCTGGGCGCTGCAGTCGTTCAGCCCCACCCTGGAGCTGGTCAGCGACCCGCAGGACTCCGTACTGGCGCTGCTGGCGGCATGGATCTCGCCGATTTTTGCCCCGCTGGGATTTGCTGACTGGCGCATCACGACGTCCCTCATCGCTGGCTTCATGGCGAAGGAGGTAGTGGTCGCCACGCTGTCCGTGCTGTTCGGCAGCACGGAGGCGCTGGTCGCCGCCCTGACGCCGCTGGCGGTCGTGTCGCTGCTGGTGTTCTGCCTGCTGTACACGCCGTGCGTCGCGGCCATCGCCGCCATCAAGCGCGAGCTGGGCGGCCGGTGGGCCCTGCGCATCGTGCTGTTCCAGTGCGGCATCGCCTGGGTCGTCGCCTGGCTGGTGCACCTGGTGGGCCTGATGTTGGGGTTCGCATAGCATGGGGCGGCCAGGTTCCGGCAAGGAGGCGTGCCAGGATACCGGTGCGCGCGGGCGCGCCGACGAGCACGGCCACTCCGACGGACGAAGCCGAGCCGACGAGCGCAAGCGTCAGCACGAGCTCTGGCGGCGGAGCCTCGCCCGCCAGAGGCACCAGCCCCAGCGCGGCAGCTGGGAAGGCGCCGTCCGGGGAAAGGCAGGCCTGGGGCCGAACAAGGCCGCTGGCCGCAAGGGCGGCATCCGGCGTCAGGGGTCAAAGAGGGGCTAAGCCAAAAGGGCCGGGGCTGCGAACCAGCCCCGGCCCTTCTTGCATGATGCATTTGCGCCCGCAGTCGTATTTGCGCCCACGGCTGTCCCCGACGTGGGCTGCTACGCAATGGCCCTACACCACGAACAGCAACGCGGACAGCGTGATGCAGACGGCTCCGCCAAGCACGAACAGGTGCCACACGAAGTGCGTCCACGGAACGCGCTTGGCCAGGTAGAACGCGGTGCCCACCGTGTAGCTGAGGCCGCCGGCCACCAGCAGCCAGAAGCCCGGGCGTGGCAGGAGCGCCCAGATGTCGGGAAGGCGCCAAAGCACCAGCCACCCCATGAGCACGTAGATCACGACCGACAGCCAGGCGGGCTGGCGCTCGCGAAGGAACGCCTCGGCCACTATGCCCACGGCGGCCACGACAGCCTCGATGGCCAGCAGCACGGGCCCGCCGACGTCCGTCAAGGTTACGAGCGCAAACGGGGCGTAGCTGCCCACGATCATGAGGTAGATGGCGCTGTGGTCGAACACGCGGAAGACCTGCTTTGCCTTCGGAGGCGTCAGCGCGTGGTACAGCGTGGAGAAGGTGAACTCCAGGATGAGGCCGACGCCCATCATCACTGCCGCCAGCACGCGCAGGCCGCCCCCGTGATGCGCGGCGAACACGATCAAGAGCACCAAGGCCGCTATGGACAGAAGCGCCCCCACGCCGTGCGATATGGCGCTTCCGATGTCCTCGCCCAGGCTATAGCGCCTGGCGGGATGCGTTGTGGCTTCGCTCACGATGAACCTCCGGCTTCCGAGTATGCTGCTGCCTATTATGGACAAGGGGCGGAGGGTCGTTCATCCGTCGCGGGGCGTCCGTCACGAGAAGAACCAAAGCCGTTAACCCCCGCTTATAAGCTCATCGGCGTCGCTAAAATCTAAGCGTTGGAAGCATAGGTTTTCTTCCGATGGCCGTTTAGGTCATAACAGAGCGGGTAGAACTTCTATCGTGCGATTGTCTTTGGGGCGGTGGCGCAAGCTGCCGCCCCCTTTGTGGAAAGGAAGTTCTGCCCATGAAGCAGTTCAAGACCGAGAGCAAGAAGCTCCTGGACCTCATGATCAACTCGATCTACACAAACAAGGAGATTTTCCTGCGCGAGCTCATCTCGAACGCGTCTGACGCCCTGGACAAGCTGAGCTTCCTGGCCGTGAAGAACCCCGACATGAAGGTGGACCAGGACTCCCTTGCCATTCGCCTTTCGTTCGACAAGGACGCCCGCACCATCACGGTGTCCGACAACGGCATCGGCATGACCCAGGAGGAGCTCGACAAGAACCTGGGCACCATCGCCCACTCCGGCTCCGAGCAGTTCAAGGAGGAGAACGCCGAGCACCAGGGCGACCAGATGGACATCATCGGCCAGTTCGGCGTCGGCTTCTACTCCGCGTTCATGGTGGCCAGCAAGGTGCGCGTCGTCAGCCGCGCCTATGGCGCAGACCAGGCCTACGCCTGGGAGTCCGACGGAGAGAAGGGCTACACCATCGAGCCTGCGGGCCCCGGCGAGCGCGACGGCGCCGACGACCACGGCACCGACATCACGCTGTACCTGCGTCCCTCGACCGAGCAGGACAACACCGACCAGTACCTGTCGGAGTGGGAGCTCAAGGAGCTGGTCAAGAAGTACTCCAACTACGTGCGCCATCCCATCCGCATGATGGTGACCAAGAGCCGCCAGAAGCCCGCGCCTGACCCGAAGCCCGACGACTACAAGCCGGAGTACGAGGACTACCAGGAGCTCGAAACCATCAACTCCATGACCCCCATCTGGAAGAAGCGCTCCTCCGACGTCGACCAGAAGGACTACAACGAGTTCTACAAGGCAACGTTCCACGACTACGCCGACCCCGCGCGCACCATTAGCTTCCACGCTGAGGGCGCCCTGTCCTACGACGCGCTGCTGTTTATCCCCAGCGTGCAGCCCTTCGACCTGTACAGCAAGGACTACCAGAAAGGCCTGGCGCTGTATTGCGACAACGTTCTGATCCAGGAGAAGTGCGAGGACCTGGTCCCGGACTACTACAACTTCGTGCGAGGCATCGTGGACAGCCCCGACGTAAAGCTGAACATCTCGCGCGAGACGCTTCAGCAGAACGCGCAGCTGCGCGCCATCGCCCGCAGGGTCGAGAAGAAGATCACCAGCGAGCTGCAGGACATGCGCGACAACGACCGCGAGAACTACCAGAAGTTCTTTGAGAACTTCGGCCGCGGGCTGAAGTTCGGCATCTACACCACCTACGGCGGAAAGGCCGACGAGCTGGCCGACCTGCTGCTGTTCTGGAGCGCCAAGCAGGGCAAGCAGATCACGTTCAAGGAGTACGTCGACGCCATGGCCGACGGCCAGGACAAGATCTACTACGTCGCCGGCGAGTCCCGCGAACGCCTGGAGGTCATGCCCCAGGTGAGGAGCGCCGTCGAGCACGGCTACGACGTGCTGGTGTGCACGCAGGACGTGGACGAGTTCATGTTCCAGGTCATGCGCAGCTACCACGTGGACGCCGTGGCGGGCGACTCCGAGCACAAGGGCACCGACGCCAAGGACTACGAGCTGACCAACGTCACGAACGCCGACCTGGACTTCGCCACCGAGGACGAGAAGAAGCAAGCCGAGGAGGCCTCCGAGAAGAACAAGGACCTCTTCGACGGCCTGAAGGAGGCCCTCGACGGCAAGGTGGACGACGTTAAGGTGGCCCCCGGCCTGGGAGACGCCCCTGCGGCGGTCTCCTCGGAGGGCCCCGTGTCGCTGCAGATGGAGCGCGTCATAGCGCAGGGCCCGGAGGGCGACAAGGCCCCGAAAGCGCACCGCGTGCTTCAGCTGAACGCTGCGCACCCCGTGTTTGGCAAGCTGGTCGCCGCGCAGGAGTCCGGCGACAAGGACCGCCTGAAGCTGTACGGCCACATCCTGTACGATCAGGCGCTGCTGGTCGCAGGCATGCCCATAGACGATCCCGTGAAGTTCGCGGAGGACGTCACGAAGCTCATGTAGGCCGCGCCTGGGGTTCGTGACGAGGGGGCGTCTGCCGCGGGGCGCCACGACGGGCCTCTCCCATCCCGGGAGAGGCCCTTCCGCTATGAGAGCATGAGCTCGTGCAGGGCATGCGGCTTCAGGCCGATGGCGCCCATCTCGTCCAGGATTTGCTGTCTGCAGGAGGGGTCGGCCTTCCACACCATGCCGCACCCCGCCGAGATCTGGGGCGGCATGGGTATCATCCTGCCTGGGACGCCGTCCCTTCTGCACGCGGCCTCCATCGCCATTGCGTCCACGGTGCGGTCGAACGAGACCACCAGCGACAGCTTCTTTTGCGGCAGAGGCATGCTCTTCTCCTTTTGTTCGGACGGAAACGGTGGGGTGCCGCTCACCGAGGCGGCGCCGAGGGGGACTGATGGGCGCTATGCTCGTGTGACGCGCCGTCGCCAGACGAGCGGGGCGGCGCCACGACACGCCTTTCTGGAGGAACCATGATATACCTGGACAACGCCGCGACGACCATGCAGAAGCCCCCCGAGGTGGTCGATGCCGTCGTGCGTGCGCTGACCACCATGGGAAACGCCTCCAGGGGAGCCTCCGACGCATCGCTGGCGGCCGACCGCAGCGACTACGCCTGCCGCCAGCTCCTGGGGCGCCTGTTCGGCTGCCCCGCCGGCCGCGTGTGCTTCTGCAGCAACTCCACCGAGGCGCTGAACACGGCCATCATGGGGCTCGTGCGCCCCGGCGACCACGTGGTGGCCACGGACCTGGACCACAACTCGGTCCTGCGGCCGCTGTATCGTCTGCGTGACGAGCGGGGCGTCCAGGTGGACTTCGCACCCGCTGACGGTCGGGGAAGGCTGGACTACCGGCGCTTCCGCCGTTTGGTGACGCCCGGGACTAGGATGGTGGTGTGCACTCATGCCTCCAACGTGACGGGTGACCTGGTGGACGTGCCGCTGGTGGCGCAGATGGCCCACGACGCGGGTGCCATCATGGTGCTGGATGCATCTCAGACGGCGGGATCCCACGACGTGAACATGGAGCGTCTGGGGGTGGACGTGCTGTGCTTCACGGGCCACAAGGGGCTCATGGGTCCCCAGGGGACGGGTGGCATCTGCGTGGGCCCGGACATCCTCATCGAGCCCCTGAAGGTGGGCGGCTCCGGTGTGCAGTCGTTCCTACAGACGCAGCCGCCCGAGTACCCCACCAGGCTGGAGGCCGGCACCCTGAACAGCCATGGCATCGCCGGGCTGGGCGCGGCGGTCGGCTTCGTTCTGCGGACAGGCGTTGATACCATAGGCCGCCATGAGGACCAGCTGGCGCGCAGGTTCGCAGAGGGCGTGCGCGGCATTGACGGCGTGCGCCTGTACGGCGACCTGGAGCAGCCCGGGCGCAGCGCCATCGTGTCGCTGAACGTGCGCGACTACAGCTCCGCCGAGGTGTCGGACGCCCTGTGGAATTCGTACGGCATAGCCACGCGGCCTGGGGCGCACTGCGCACCCCGCATGCACCACGCCCTGGGCACCGAGCGACAGGGAGTGGTGCGATTCAGCTTTGGCTGGTACAACACGTCCAAAGAGGTGGACGCCGCGGTCGAGGCCGTCGCACAGCTGGCCAGCTGATGGGGGCATGGGCGGCGCTGGCATTCAACTGGCATGGGATTTCGCGTACGAATCGTGCACGCCGCGACCAGAAATTGCGAATTACGACCGAGTATCCCTTCGGTGCGCTTCCATTGCCGCGCGGGCCATATACGTTCAAACACGTGGAACGGCTGCGGAACGGGATTTCTGGCGCGCCTGGTAGCTGCGCGGACGTTGGCCAAGAAACACATGCATAATATCAATAAAATGTCAAGTGTAAAGTTAAAATAAGCCTTTACAAACTCGTGAATGGTCGTAATTTGGCCATAAACGGTATTATTCGCTCCCAAACGGGCATACTGTACCCAGCGAGGCAAAGCACCACAGCAATCGAAGCGCAACCAAAGTACGCAAAACTTCGCCTCGCGGCGCCTTCGAGAGGAGTGAGGCATAATGACCAAGTACAACGAGATGAACGCAACGCAGAGGAACGTCTACGACGCATGCTGCAACGGCTGGTTCATGGGCGGGCGCTACCGCGCGCACCTGAACGGCAGCCAGCACGACTTCTTTGCGGACACGGCGCACATCCTCGCACGCGAGGTCGAGCCTTGGTACGCGAAGCACCAGGAGCGTCACGCGGGTGGCAACCTAGTGGTCAAGTGCGTTCAGGCGCTCTAGCACCCGAGCACGTGACCTGCAGACCCGCGGGCCTGCCGCGCGCACCGTCGCGCGTCATTCAGAGGTGAGCTTCCAGACAGTTCGAATCTAACAGAGAGCTAAAACAGAGGGGCGGGCCGCGAATCCATCGCGGTCCGCCCCAAGTCGTTCGTGGGGGGCTACGGGCTACTCGTCG
>JAQXQO010000150.1 GCA_029101205.1 Coriobacteriales bacterium
ACGGCAAGGTGGTCGTGACCAGCCAGGACGGCACGCACGAGTACCCGCTCGACCAGATCAATTCTTGCAACATAAAGCCCAAGCTCGACTTTGGCCCCAAGCCCAAGCCCGGCAAGGCATCCAAGTAGGAAGGACCAGACATGGCATCAGAGATGATGGAAGCGCTCATGGCGCTGTGCCAGGAGAAGCACATCGACGAGCTGTACCTGCTCGACAAGCTTGAGCAGTCGCTCGCCCGCAGCTACGCGGATGTCCTGCACCTGGACTACGGCGCAAAGGTCACCATCGACCGCTCCACCGGTCGCGTGTACGTGTACAAGCTCGTGCCGAAGGAGGAGTCCTTCGACGACGAGACCGGCGAGTACACCGAGTTCGACGAGGTCGACGTGACCCCGAAGGGCACCAGCCGCATAGCCGCACAGCACGCGAAGGCCGAGATCAACGCCATCGTGCGCAACGCCGCGCGCCAGCAGATCTACGAGGAGTTCTCCGACCGCATCGGCGAGATTATCACCGGTACCGTGCTGCAGTCGACTCCCGACTTCACCATCGTGAAGATTCGCGACGGCGTCGAGGCCGAGCTGCCGCACTTCGACCAGCGCCGCCACCCCGAGGAGCGCAACGAGCGCCCGGTGGGCGAGCACTACACGCACAACCAGCGCCTGAAGGCCATCATCATCGACGTGCGCGACCCCAACTCCACCGAGCCTCCCGTTCGCGGCGAGCGCCAGCGTCCGCCCATCGTGATCTCGCGCACGCACCCCGACCTGATCAAGCGCCTGTTCGAGCTCGAGGTGCCCGAGGTCTACGACGGAGTCGTAGAGGTGCGCTCCGTTGCCCGCGAGCCCGGCATCCGCAGCAAGGTGGCCGTCAGCTCCCTGGACGATCACCTGGACCCCGTTGGCGCCTGCGTCGGCCCCAAGGGCAGCCGCGTGCGCACCGTCGTGTCCGAGCTGCGCGGCGAGCGCGTGGACGTGGTGCCCTGGAGCGACGACCCCGCACGTCGCGTGGCGGCGGCGCTTTCGCCCGCCCGCGTCTCCCGCGTCCTCATTGACTCCGAGGAGAACTACGCCACGGTCATCGTGCCCGACGACCAGCTGTCCCTGGCCATCGGCAAGGAGGGACAGAACGCGCGCCTCGCCGCGCGTCTGACGGGCTTCCACATCGACATAAAGAACGAGTCCCTGGCAAAGAGCCTGCTGCGCGACCTTCCCGAGCGTCCGCAGGAAGAGCCCGACGTGGTCGTGCCCGAGGGCGAGCACCGCTGCGAGTACGTGGGGCCCACCGGCATCCAGTGCCGAAACATGGCACGTCCCGGCTCCAGGTTCTGTGGCATCCACGAGAAGCTGGCCCAGCTGGGCGACGCCCCCGTCAGCGATGACCCCGATTCTTTGATCTAGCCCGGACGCACCACGTCCGCTCCGCCGCAAATGGAAGGTAGTCTACATGGCCAAAACTCGCGTTCATGACCTTGCCAAGGAATATGGCATGAGCAGCAAGGAGATGCTTGGCCATCTCCGCGACATGAAAATACCCGCAAAGTCCGCTTCGTCCACGCTGGAGGACGCCTACGTCTCTATCGTGCGCAAGAAGCTGAAGCCCATCCTGGAGGCGCGCGCCGCCGAGATCGAGGCACAAAAGAAGGCCGAGGCCCAGCAGAAGGCCCAGGAGGAGGCCCAGCAGAAGGCCAAGGAGGAGGCCGAGCGCATCGCCGCCGAGAAGCGCCGCCAGAAGGAGCGCGCCGAGGAGGAAAAGAAGCGCGCAGCCGCCGAGGCCGCCCGCAAGAAGGCCGAGAAGGAGCGTGCGGAGGCAGAGCGCAAGAAGGCCGAGGAGGCCGAGCGCAACCGCGTCCGCGACAACGCCCCCAAGTCCGTGCCGTCCTTCTCGTCCCTGCTCGAGCAGATCGCCCAGCAGGACAAGATCATGAAGGAGCAGGCCGAGGAGGCAAAGAAGGCCAAGGAGAAGGAGCGCCAGGAGCGCCAGCAGGCAAAGCGCGAGGGCCGCGAGAACGGCGGACGCCGTGGCGGACGCCGTGGCGAGCGTTCCGAGCGTTCCGAGCGTTCCGAGCGTTCCGAGCGTTCCGAGCGCGAGGAGTCCTCTGAGCGCAAGGGCGGGCGCCGCAACGCCGCCACCCGCATGAACGAGGCCATGATGCCCGAGACCGAGGAGTCCGCGGGTTGCGGCCACGGCCATGGCCACAAGGCCACCCGTCGTCAGGGCCAGGGCGAGGACCGCTACTCGCGCATGGCCCGTGCCGCCGAGGAATACAACCGCGAGCGCGTCCTGGCCGACGCGCGCGAGGCCGTCGAGGAGGCCACCCGCGAGTCCACCGGCAGGCGCAAGAAGCGCAAGGAGCGCAGGAAGCAGCAGGCCGCTGAGGCTGCCCAGGAGGCGCGTATCGAGAAGGCCATCGAGAACGACCAAGACCTCAGCCAGCTGGACACCATCAAGGTGCCGCAGGGCTGCACCGTGGCCGAGCTCGCCGACCTGCTGAAGGTCCCCGCCAACGACATTGTGAAGCGCCTGTTCCTGCTGGGCACGCCGCTGACCATGACCCAGAGCATGTCCGACGACCTCATCGAGCTGGTCGCCGACGACCTGGGCCGCTCGGTCAAGGTCATGACGAAGGAGGAGGAGAACTCCTTCACCTTCTATGACGACCCGAAGGACCTCAAGCCCAGGCCGCCCGTGGTTACCGTCATGGGTCACGTCGACCACGGCAAGACGTCGCTTTTGGACGCCATCCGTCACACGGGCGTCGCAGAGGGCGAGGCCGGCGGCATCACGCAGGCCATCGGCGCCTCCCAGGTAAAGATCAACGGCCGCACCATCACGTTCATCGACACCCCTGGCCACGAGACTTTCACGGCCATGCGTGCCCGCGGCGCCAAGGTCACCGAC
>JAQXQO010000151.1 GCA_029101205.1 Coriobacteriales bacterium
CCTTGAACGCCACGGGCACGCCTGCCAGGGGTCCCAGCTTCTGACCTGCGGCACGGGCCTTGTCGGTGGCCTCCGCGGCCCTCAGGGCCAGGTCGGCCGACACCTGCAGGAACGCCTGCACCTGGGGCTCGCGCTGCTGGATGGCATCGAGCGACGCCTTTGCCACCTCGGTTGCGCTGAACTGGCCGTCCGCGACGCCCTTCGCAATCTGGGCGGCGCTGAGGGAGTCAAAGCTGGCCATTAGCGGTCCCCTTCCTCGTCGCCCAGGATGGAGGGCACCCTGAAGTAGCGGTCGCGCTTCGAGCCGGCGTTGTCCAGCGCGGTGTCAATGTCGAGCGCGCGCTCGGACGTGTCCACCACATCCTCACCCATGACGTTCGAGAGGTCTCCGATGGGGTGGAAGGTGGGCTCGACCCCCTCCAGGTCGTACTCACGAATGGGCTGCAGGATGTCCACGGCGTCGTTCATGTAGGTGGTCATCTGGTCCAGCTCTTCGTCGGTCAGGGCAATGCGAGCGTAGTCCGCTATGCCGGCTACGTCTTCCTTTGTGAGGGCCATGTATCTCCCCTCTCTGCGACCGCCGCAGGCAGGGCGTGCGGTCTGGCTCATACCGGTGTTGACCGCATCATTCTACGACATGTCCGGGCAGCCCACTCCACCTGTGCGGTGCAGGGCGGGGATTGTTCATCGCCGCGAAAACTATTGTTGCTGGGCAGGCTGGCTTTCCGCGTGTAGATCCTGGGCCTGACGCAACCCATGGCTGCGGTTGGAGGTGCGGGCAAAGTCGAACTTGCCCTCCAGAGCCTTGCCGATGACTGCCGCCAGGAACTGGTTGAACAGGGTGCCCGTCATCACGGGGAACATGGTGGCGGCCGGGAAGTACGCCGCGGCGATGATGGCTCCCGATGCAATGTTTCTCAAAGCCGAGCAGAACGTCAGCGAGATGGCATCCGACTCGTGCAGGCGAAGCAGGTACGCAGACACATAGCCAAACAGGTAGCCCGAGGCGGCGAAGCACGCTATGAACGCGATGACGCCAATGAGCTCGGGCGTCAAGTGACGCATGAAGTCCGACAGGCTGGTTGAGTTCGTGGTGATGATCAATACGACCAGAATCCTCGCGGCGGGCATCAGCTTGGGCGACAGCTCACGCTTTGCCCAACCGTGCGAGCGATCGTTCAGCAGCGTGCCCAGAGCCGCAGGTACGGCCACCATGTACAGCATGTCCGTCATCATGCCGGACACGTCCACCTGCACCACGGCCCCCAGCAGCACCTTAAGGGTCAGCGGGATGGTAAAGGGCGAGATGAGCGACGAGATCAGCAGCGTTCCCAGCGCCAGCGCCATGTTTCCGCCGTATATGCTGACCCACATGGCCGACGTCACGGCTATGGGCACGCTGTACTCCAGCACGATGCCCGACACGATGTCCTGGTCGTACCCAAAGAACACGTTCCCCAGAAGGTATGCCAACACGGGAATCAGCACCTGGGCAATCCCTATGGCACAAAACATGGGCAGCGGGTGACGTACCGTGTGCCGAATGTTCTTGAAATCGTTCCCAAGCGACCCCTGAAAGGTCACGAAGGCGAACATCGTAGACACGAAGGGCTTGAAGGGAATGAACAGCTGTGGCACAGCAATGCCCAACACTAGGCAGAGCGGCACGATATAGACCATGTTTCGCGAAATCGTCTTTCCGAGCTTGTACCAAGCCTCCACGCCAACATCTCCCTCAGAGTCACGTTAGCCCAGCACCAAGTACAGAAATTCTAAAGCAAGGCGCCAGACCTCAACGCAGCCCAGGTTATCAAAGGGCAGAAACGATACGTTTCGCACGTGAAAACGGCACGTTAGCCAACGCGAACGTTTGCCGAAAAAGAGGGACTCACGGAATTCCGTGAGTCCCTCAATGTCGAACGATACGCAGCCAAGAGGTACGAGGCTCAACTCGTCGCTCCTACGATTCCGCACTTTCCTCGGTCGTGTTGCGACCGTGCACGATGTCGTAGTCCTTCAGAATCTTCTCCACGTTCTTCTTGCCGTGATCTATGCCCGTGTGCAGGATGGCTGCCGCGGGAACGCCCAGGATGACGCAGACGATACCCGCGACGCCGTACCCGAAGTCCGAGCTTCCGACGAAACCCCACAGCATCAGCAGTACACCAATGGCCACGACGGAGTAGGCCGCACGCTGGTAGGTCTCCAGCCGCATGATCGCCCGAGTTTGCGCGTCTGCCTCCTTGAGCATTGCGTCCTGGCTGTCATGCGAGAGCTTCTGCCTGCGCACTTTCTTTTTTGTCTTGGCCACAGATGCAACACCTCACTAGTAGGACAGGCCCGGGTCGAAGAAGCCGACGAGCACGCCCACGAAGGCGACGCCCACCAGGATCAGCATGACCAGGGTGGGGCTGATCTTCTTCTTGGTCATGAGCCACCAGCACAGGTACACGAACAGGAAGTTCAG
>JAQXQO010000152.1 GCA_029101205.1 Coriobacteriales bacterium
TCCCCTCATAGAGACCCAAGGCGCCGCAGGGCGGCACCCACATATCGGCAAAGGCTTGGAGCCGGCCCGCCCGCGCGAGGCGGGCCGGCCCAGGATGCTACAGGGTGGTGCCGAACCACTTCTGCTCGAGCGAGTCCATGGTGCCGTCGTCCTTCAGCTCCTGCAGGGCCTGGTTGATGGCGGCGGTCAGGCCGGGGTTGTCCTTCGACACGACGATGCCGTACTGCTCGCCCGTCGGAATCTGGATGGCCACCTTGCAGTCGGTGTAGGACTGCTTGCACAGGTAGCTGACCACGGGAAGGTCGGCGACGCAGGCGTCGTACAGGCCGGTCTGCACGCCGGTCATGGCCTGGATGGCGTCGTCCAGCGGAACCACGGTGGCGTTGGGGAGGTTCTCCTCGATCCACGCCTCGCCGGTCGTGCCCGACTGGCAGGCGATCTTCTTGCCCGCCACGTTCAGGGACTCCTCGGTCGTGTTGGCGGAGTCTGCCTTGGTGACCAGGCCCTGGTTGGAGTCGAGGTAGGAGTCGGTGAAGTCGATCTCGTCCTTGCGCTCGTCGGTGATGGTGAAGGCGGACACGCCCACGTCGGCCTTTCCACCCTGCTTTATGAGCGGGATGATGGTGTCGAACTTAGTGGGCTCCAGCCACTCCATCTGCAGGCCCAGCTTCTGGGCCACGGCGTCCATCATGTCGATCTCGAAGCCCTCGGGCTGGTTCGTGCTGTCCGAAATGGACTCCAGGGGCGGGTACGCCATGTCGGACACGCCAATCAGCTTGCCATCCTCGACGGTGGTGTATGACGTGGTAGAGGTTGTGGAGCTGTCGGAGCTCCCGGACGAGCTCTGGCTTGAGGAGGAAGAGGATCCTCCGCAGGCGCCAAGCGAGAGCGCGAGCGCCGCAGCGCACGCAATTGCACCTAGCTTCTTGACGTTGAACATGATGTTCTCCTTCATCTCAGGGAAGGCGGCACCGGTGGAGTGCCTCGACCTGTTGTGCTTTCGCTCATCTTCAAACACGAGCGGGCGCAAATGTCCGCGAGCGGCAATCCTTTAACAGTGTTGCTATAAATGTCAAAACCATTTCTGGATATTCGCCAGTTGCGGGCCTGCTTCGACGCGTGCGCCAAAGCATACAACAAAAAACGCGGACCCCCACGAAGGAAGCCCGCGTTCGTTCAATTGCTTATGGCAGAAGACTAGAACCCCGCGTAGTAGTGGCGCTTCTCCCAGTCGGTGACGGACGTGCAGAAGTCCACCCACTCGCGCTGCTTGTTCTCCAGGAGGAAGTTGTAGATGTGATCGCCCAGGACCTCGTGCATGAGGTCGCTGTGGCGGAAGGTCTCGATTGCCTCGCCCAGGGTGCGCGGCAGACGGTTGTAGCCCTTCTGGGCCAGCTCGGCCTCAGTGAAGTTGCCGGCGCCCGCGGGAAGCTCGGGAGGCAGCTCCAGGCCCTGGTCGATGCCGGCAAGGCCGGCGGCCAGGGTGACCGCGCACGCCAGGTAGGGATTGGCCGTGGGGTCTGCGTTGCGCAGCTCGATGCGCATGGAGGACTGCTTGTCCGGCTTGTTCGTGGGGACGCGCACCAGGGCGGAGCGGCTGCGCTCTCCCCACGTGGCATACACGGGGACCTCGCCGTTCAGCTGGAGGCGCTTGTAGCTGTTGACCGTGGGGTTCGTGACGAGGGCGAACTCGGGCGCGTACTTCAGGATGCCGGCGGCGTAGTGCTGGGCCAGCTCCGAGAGGTGGTTGCCCTCGGGCGACCAGAACAGGTTCTCGCCCGCGTGGTCCATGAGCGACTCGTACAGGAACATGCCCGAACCCGAGGCTTCCGACAGGGGCTTCGGCATGAACGAGGCAAATAGGTCCGCCTCGGCCGCCGTCTGCTTGATGACAAGGCGCGCCGTCATGATGTTGTCGGCGCAGCTGAGTGCCTCAGCGTAGCGCAGCTCGATGCCGTTCTGCGACGGGGCGTTCGTGTGGTAGCTGTACTGGACGGGAATCGACATCTTCTCCAGCATCAGCGTGGTGGAGCGGCGCAGGTCGCGGGCCGAGTCGTACGGGGTCAGGTCGAAGTAGCCGGCGTCGTCCACGATGACGGGCTCGGGGCCCTCGTCGGCAAAGTAGAAGTACTCGATCTTCGGGCCGACGTTCATGACGTAGCCACGCTGGTCCGCGTCGGCAAAGACGCGCTCCAGCCTGGAGCGCGGGTCGCCCTCGAAGGGCTTTCCGTCGGGCGTGCGCAGGTCGCAGAACACGCGGGCCACGCCGGAGTCATGCGGCCGCCAAGGCAGAATCTGGAAGGTCGCAGGGTCGGGGAAGGCCAGGATGTCGGTCTCCTCCAGCGGGGTAAAGCCGTCCACCGCGGATCCGTCGAAGCCGATGCCCTCTTCGAACGCCTCCTCCAGCTCCTCGGGAGATATCGAGAAGGACTTCAGGTTGCCCAGAATGTCCGTGAACCACAGACGAATGAAGCGGATGTCGCGCTTCTCGACCGTACGTAGGACGAAGTCTACGTTCCTGTCGTTGCTCATGTTTCTCCTTCTGCGCTCGCACCCGCCGACGCGGTGCGCAGCCAAGTTCCTTCGGCCACGCCATGGCGAGACCGACCGAATAATTAACCTTCGCAGCGTAACACTGTGCCACACGGTTGTTAACTGGCGGTTTCACCCACCCCAGCGGAGAGCCACGCGCAGCGGATGGGCCACATGCATAGCATCTGGCTACCGCTTTGCCGAGGAGGCTCGCGCCTCCGGCTTCTGGTCGAAGGCCGCGTTCACGCGGCGCAGCATGTCGTCTGCCGCGACGCAGTGGCCCTGCGCCCGCGCAGCCGCGCTGCACGAGTCGGCGTGCGTGCAGTCCGCGCAGTCCTCGTTGTGGCGGGAAAGATAACGAATGCACAGCACGAACGCGACGGCGATGGCTGCGACGATTATGAGGTCAAGGGCACTCATGGCGGTCCTCTCGTTCACGCGCGATTAGGCGCATTTCAAAGTGTTAACCGCAACAAACTATACCCAGTTGCGTCATACTAGGGACACGTAGGTAGGCGATTCTGCCTAAAATGTTCGCATGTGTTTCGGCTATGGCGAGAAAGGACAACCTCAATGGCCAACGAAGATCAGTACATGCACCTCGTAATCATCCGTCACGGCGAGTCGGAGTGGAACCTGAAGAACCTCTTCACCGGCTGGACCGACGTCGACCTGACCGACACCGGTCGCGCCGAGGCTGCCGCCGGCGGCAAGGCCCTGAAGGAGCAGGGCTATGACTTCGACGTGTGCTACACCTCGCTGCTGAAGCGCGCCATCCACACGCTGAACATCGTTCTGGACCAGATGGACCGCGCATGGCTGCCCGTCCACAAGACCTGGCGCCTGAACGAGCGCCACTACGGCGCCCTGCAGGGCCTGAACAAGGCCAAGGCCGCCGAGGAGCACGGCGAGCAGCAGGTCCTCATCTGGCGCCGTTCCTTCGACGTCCAGCCGCCCGCACTGAAGCCCGGCGACGAGCGCGACCCGCACATCCAGCCCATGTTCCGCGACGTGCCGCAGGAGGACCTCCCCTACACCGAGTGCCTGAAGGACACCATCGCCCGTGCATGGCCGTACTTCGAGCAGGAGATCAAGCCGCAGCTTGAGGCCGGCAAGCGCGTCCTCATTGCCGCCCACGGCAACAGCCTGCGCGCCCTCGTGATGCAGCTGGAGCACCTGACCCCCGACGAGATCCTGAAGGTCAACATCCCCACCGGCGTTCCCTGCTCCTACACCTTCGACAAGGACTGGAACATCGTCGACAAGCACTACATCGGCGACCCCGAGACCATCGAGAAGAAGATCAAGGCCGTCGCAAACCAGGGCAAGGCCAAGAAGTAACTTCGCCCCTGGCAGCCTGACCAGGCGCAGACAGCTTACCTGCCGGGCACGTTAGCTTCGTGCCGAGGTCACAGCATGAAATAGCCCCCGGTCCCGTGTGGCAAGCCAATTGCCACATTGCGGGACCGGGGGGTTTCTATGTCTAGACCCTTTGGGCAACGCCCGCCTGGACCCAGCGTTCTTCTTGGCAAAAGAAAGCCCCGGACCTGCGGGGGTCCGAGGCTGTGAGGACCAAAGGCGGCAAGCCTAGTCACTGACGTCGGAGTCCAGGGTGACGAACACCTGGTAGTCGGGATATGCGCCACGCACCTCGTCGGCGATGTGCTGGCACAGGGCCTTTCGGTCAGGCACGTCGAACGTGATCACCACGTCGAAGGTCATGACCCTCTGGTCCAGGTCCACGTGGAAGCCGTGCAGCTGCTTCACGCCGTCGTGCGCCATGACCCTACGGGCTACGTCGTTTCTGACCTGCGTCACCTGCGGCGAGCTGTTGCGGGCATAGATTCCCACGGCCGCCATCAGAACGTAGCCCTTCGTCTGCTTGGCGACCTCGTACTCGATCCGGCGCGTCATGCGGTCGATGTCGGCCGCGCCCAGCGTGTCCTTGACCTCCACGTGGAGCGAGCCAACCAGCCTCTCGGGACCGTAGCTGTGGAGCACCAGGTCATAGACGCCCAACACGTCGGGGTCGCTCAGGACTATGTCCTTCACCTGCTGGGCCACCTCGGGCGTCACGCGCTCGCCCAGTATCTCGCCCAGCGTCTGTGCCAACATCTGTGCGCCAGCCCTCACGATGAAGACCGAGATGACGGCGCCGACCCAGGCCTCCAGCGAGACGCCCGTGGCCAGGTACACGATGGCCGCGCCCAGGGTGGCCACGGACAGGATGGCGTCCGACAGGGCGTCCGTTCCCGATGCCACCAGCGACTCGGATTTCACGTCGTGTCCCACCGAGCGCACATGCAGTCCCAGCAGCACCTTTGCCACGATGCCGGCGACCACCACCAGCAGCACCACAGGCGTGTAGTCAGGCGTCTCGGGTGCCAGGATCTTCTGCACACTGTCGATGACCGAGGTGACGCCGGCGTACAGCACGATGACGGCGATGATAGTGGCGCTGATGTACTCCACGCGGCCGTAGCCCATGGGGTGCTTGCGGTCGGCAGGCTTCGCCGCCAGCTTGGTGCCCACGATGGTGATGACCGAGGACAGGGCGTCCGAGAGGTTGTTCACGGCATCCATCGTGATGGCGACAGAATGCGAAAGCACGCCCACCGCCGCCTTGAAGGCGGCCAGCAGCACGTTGGCAATGATGCCCAGCACGCTGGTGCGCACGATCTTTCCCTCGCGCGCCGTCTGCTTCAGAGTCAGGACGCCACCCTGGGGTCCCTTCTCGCCCTCTTCACGTCCCCGGGCACCCATGGTGCCTATGAGGTCGGGCTCGTCGTTAGTTTCATCGTTGCTCATTTAATAAGGACTTCTTTCCTAGCTCTTACGCTCGTTTCTCAACACCTTCAGGAGCAGGCGCTTCAGCTGCCTGGCGTCCTCGGGACTCAGGTCGAAGCAGTCGACTATCTGCAGCGGCACCTTGGCCGCACGCTCCTTTAGCTGCCGGCCCTCGGGGGTCAGGCTCACCAGCACCTGCCGGGCGTCCTCGCTGCTGCGCTCGCGGCGCACGTAGCCCTTCTGCTCCAGCTTGCGAAGCAGCGGCGTCAGCGTGCCAGAGTCCAGGTACACGCGCTCGCCCAGGTGGCTGACGCTGACCTGTCCCTCCTCCCACAGCACCATCATGCAGATGTACTGCGTGTAGGTAAGGCCCAGCGGGTCCAGGAAGGGCGCATAGCGGCGCACGACCTCCTTCGAGCACGCGTACAGCGGGAAGCACAGCTGGTTGTCCAGCCGCAGCAGCTCGTCGGCCTGCATGCCCCCGGTGGCATCCGCGCCTGCCCCCGCCATTACAGCTGCTCCTCGACGGCCTTCTGGACCTCGTCCATGCTGGTCGTCGGCTCAAAGCGGGCCACCAGCTGGCCGTCGCGCGAGATCAGGAACTTCGTGAAGTTCCACATGATGTAGGCCTTGTCGCCGAACTTCTTGTTGTTCGCCTTCGCGAACTTGTCCAGGGCGGCGGCCTTTATGCCCTTGCCGAAGCCCTGGAAGGGCTTCTCGGTCGCTAGAGCCACGAACAGCGGGTCGGCGTTGTCGCCGTTGACGTCCAGCTTCTTGAACCGGGGGAACTCGGTGTTGAACTTCAGCGAGCAGAAGCTGTTGATCTCGTCGTCCGTACCGGGGGTCTGGCCGGCAAACTGGTTGCACGGGAAGTCCAGGATCTCGAAGCCGCGGTCGCGGTACTGGGCATAGATGCGCTCCAGGTCCTCGTACTGAGGAGTGAAGCCGCAGCCTGTGGCGGTGTTCACCACCAGCAGCACCTTGCCCTCGTAGTCCTTCAGGGGCTTCTGCGTGCCGTCCTGCTGAGTGACGCTGTAGTCGAAGTAGCTCATGGTTCCTCCTTCATCCGGCAACGGTTCTAGTCGTTTCCGCCGTCGGTATATTGGTTGTGTACAACTTTATTGTACACTATGTTTTTGCCAAGAAAGGCATTTCTCCATCTAACGCGCGACGTTTTTCACAGTGGCTCCAAGCGGCCTGGCGGGCCTGCCGTCGCAAACGTCCTTGGCGACGCAGAGAGTCTCGTCCCGACGTGGCAATATCGATCCGACATTTTCCATGCAAGCACGCAAAATGGGGTGTCCGGGCATCCGCCCGCCACCCCACGTTTCCACGAACGGACCTAGGACCAATCGTCAGAAGGCCTCGTGAATGCAGGTTCACGAGGCGGGTTCCCCTTGTCCTGAGCAGCCGCTGAGCCGCGGCCCATGTCATGTGGACGCAGCTAGCGCTACTGGGCCAGCCGGTTTCCCAGCTGGCACAGCTGCTCCAGCACATCGTCGCCTGGCTCTAGGTTAGCGATGACGGTCTGCACGACGTTGACGCCAGCATCCTGCGCGGCGCTCTTCCAGGCATCCATCCAGTCGCGGGTTCCCCAGTCATACGAGCCGAACAGCGCCACGGGCTTCTGCCCCAGCCAACACCCCGGCTCCACTGCGCACGATGCTCTGCGCCATGCGATGGCACACGACGCTTTGGGCTTCGCTACAGCCGGGGAGCCTGGAGTAAATCTGCCGGGCGCAGATGGCAGACCAGCCGCTCACCTGTGGAACTCAGCCGTCGAGGATGTGGCACCGCACTCACCCGTGCCGCGTTTGCCGAGCGACCTGCCATGGCCGTCCTCTCGTTGCGACGACATGCCCAGCGACCTCCTGGCACTCAGCGCCTCGTGTACGACCACGGACGGAACGGCGACTCCCAACGCCAGGACCACGGCCTCCAAAGCCTCCATGTCAGCCTCCTATCGATCGTCGGCTCTGCGGCAGATGCATCGTTCGTAGATAAACAAGGTGCGCACCGCCAGCGCAAGAAGGGGGATACCGGCGGTGCGCTTGGGCCCTTGCTTCGCGGAGAGAGGATCCGCAGCCGCTCGGGCAGTAGTTATCCTTATCTAACAGCAGAAGATAGTACTCCATGGCTAACTTTGCACAAGCACCCAAACGGACGGAATTCGAGAAAATCGTCGAAAGCTTTTCTGCCGGACTGCCCGCTAGGTGACCATTCCGGTCCTTCAGCGCTGAACGACATGTCACTCCCCCAGCACCCGAGTCAGAAGATTCAGCACTTCTCTGCCACTCCATCAAATGATCCGCACTTCTTTGACGCCCCCCAAAGAATCCAGCCTTCTTTTCCGCTCCCACCGAGAACCCAACATTCCAGCCGCCTCAGCCAGACAATCCAACACGCACACCACTCACGCGATAGAACCCAGCACTCCCGCACAACGCTGCCCCCATGCGCAGCAATCCACGATTAAGCGGATTTCTCAAAAAGCGGCCGATTTCTACTAGACAAAAGTTAGCCATGGTGTATTCTATGAATCAGAGAGTTT
>JAQXQO010000153.1 GCA_029101205.1 Coriobacteriales bacterium
TTCAGCTTGTCGCACAGAGCGCGGGCCATGTCGTAGGCCTTGTCGCGGTGCACGATGAAGCTGAGGGCGTCCACGCTCTCGCCAGCCAGAAGGATGTCCAGGCGCACGAGGTTGCTGGTGCGGTAGTCACCCATCTCGTAGTCCAGGGAGGCGTAGCCCTTGGTCCTGCTCTTCAGCTGGTCAAAGAAGTCCAGGATCAGCTCGGCCAGGGGTATGTCGAACTGCACCTCGACCGACTTCTCGGTCAGGTACACCATGTTTCCGGTCTCGCCGCGGTGGTCCACCACCAGCTGGAGCACCGCACCCATGTACTCGGGCGGCACGATGACCTTGGCCTTGAGGTAGGGCTCCTCGATGTGGTCGATGCGCGTGACGTCGGGCAGGTCCTGCGGGCTCGTGATGTCCACCATGGTGCCGTCGGTCTTGTACACGTGATAGTCAACCGAGGGAGAGGTGGCGATGAGGTCCAGGTCGAACTCGCGCTCCAGGCGCTCCTTCACGACCTCCATATGCAGCAGGCCCAGAAAGCCCACGCGGAAGCCGAAGCCCAGCGCCACCGACGTCTCGGGCGTCCAGGTGAGCGACGGGTCGTTCACCTTCAGCTTCTCGAGGGCGTCGCGCAGGTTCTCGTACTGCTTGTTGTCGATGGGGAAAAGTCCGGTGAACACCATGGGCTTCGCCTCGTGGTAGCCGGGGCAGGGCTCGGCGCAGGGCCGTTCCTCGTAGGTTATGGTGTCACCGGTCTTTACCAGCGAGGGGTCCTTCAGCCCGGTGACCACGTAGCCCACCTCGCCCATGCTGAGCTCGTCCAGCGGCATCTCCAGCGGGCGCTTGCAGCCCACGCCGTCGCACAGGAACGTGTCGCCCAGAGCCATCATGCGCAGGCGGTCGCCCTTGCGTATGACGCCGTCGAACACGCGCACCGTGGCCACGACGCCGCGATACTCGTCGAAGTACGAGTCCAGGATAAGCGCCTTCAGCGGGGCCTTGGCATCGCCTCTCGGGGGCGACACCAGGTACACGATGGCCTCCAGGAGGTCGTGGATGCCCTCGCCGGTCTTTCCGGAGACCAGGACCGCGTCGTCTGCTGGGATGGCCAGGTCGTCCTCGATCTCCTGCTTTACCTCGTCGGGGTGGGCGGAGGGAAGGTCGATCTTGTTTATGCAGGGGACGATGTCCAGGTTTGCGTTCATGGCCAGGTTGGCGTTCGAGACGGTCTGCGCCTCGACGCCCTGCGTGGCGTCCACAACCAGCACCGCGCCCTCGCAAGCGGCCAGAGAGCGGGAGACCTCGTACGTGAAGTCCACGTGCCCCGGGGTGTCGATGAGGTTGAACATGTACTGCTCGCCGTCGTCGGCGTCGTACATCACGCGCACGGCATTGCTTTTGATGGTAATGCCGCGCTCGCGCTCGATGTCCATGGAGTCCAGCATCTGGGACTCCAGGTCGCGCTCGTCCACCGTGTGGGTGAGCTCCAGGATGCGGTCCGAGATGGTGGACTTGCCGTGGTCGATGTGGGCAACTATCGAGAAGTTGCGTATGTGTGAAGTATCAAAAGTAGACATGCTAAGGATAATAGCGTAACGCTGGCTTTGCTGCTATACTTCCTGAGTTGACCTCATACCGTGTCTCAGCGTTAGAGGCCTCACCGGAATACACCGAAAGGAACTGCAAGTGGCTAACATCAAGTCTCAGAAGAAGCGCATCAAGACCGCCGAGAAGGCCCGTGTGCGTAACCAGGCCGTCCGCTCCGAGCTCAAGACCTACGTGAAGAAGGTCCGCAAGGCCGTTGCCGCTGGCGACAAGGACGCTGCCCAGGTGGCAGCCAACAACGCCGGCCGTCTGCTGGACAAGGCAGCTGCCAAGGGCATTATCCACAAGAACCAGGCCAGCAACCGCAAGAGCGGCGTGCAGAGCCTCGTGAACAAGATGGGCGAGTAGAGCGCTTCTCTTTGGGCATTTCTGGTGAGTAGGGGGATTCGGGGTGCTGTCCGAGTCCCCCTTTCTCTTGCCTCAAACTCCGATGGAAGGGCGGCGCAGACGCGCCGCGGGGAGGATTCATGGGTACTCAATCTAGGTTGCTCGAGGGCTGCCTCACCAGAAGGGGGCTCGTGGCCGCCGTCGCATCGGCGTCCGCCGCTGGCCTTCTGGCGGCATGCTCCAGGGGCACGGCATCTAACGGCTCTGGCGACGACTCAGGCTCAGCAAGCGGCGACCAGTCCGAAAACGACCAGTCGCAGCAGGCGCAGTCAGACGGCGGCCAGTCCACGGACCCCGTTCAGGACGCCATGGACCAGCTGTCGCTGGAGCAGAAGGTGGCGCAGCTGTTTGTCGTGGCACCCGAGGACATCGTGGACAACGTATCGGTGGTGGTCTCGGCCGGAGACGCCACGAAGGCGGCGCTGCAGGACTATCCCGTGGGTGGCTTCTGCTACTTCGGCCAGAACCTGACCTCGGAGGACCAGACCGCCCAGATGCTTTCGAACGTACAGCAGTACTCGCTGGACGCCTGCGGCCTCGTGCCCTTCAAGGCGGTGGACGAGGAGGGCGGCACGGTGTCGCGCATCGGCGGAAACTCGGGCTTCTCGATAGCCAACGTGGGCGACATGCGCACGGTGGGAGACTCGGGCGACGCCGACCAGGCGAAGCAGGTGGCGCAGACCATAGCGGGCTATCTAATGGACCTGGGATTCAACCTGGACTTCGCGCCCGTTGCGGACATCGCGAACAACCCGTCCAGCACCACCATGGCCAGGCGCTCGTTCGGCACCACGGCCGACGTCGTGACGCCCATGGTAAGCGCCCAGGTGGAGGGCTTCACACAATCAGGCATCGGCTGCTGCGCCAAGCACTTCCCCGGCATCGGCGGCGCCACGGGCGACTCCGAGAAGGAGGCCATCTACTCGCAGAAGACGCTGGAGCAGATGGGGTCAGAGGAGCTGCTGCCGTTCCAGGCCGCCATCCAGAAGGGCGTGCCCATGGTCATGGTGGGCCACCTCAGCTGCCCCAACGTCACAGGCACGGACGAGCCCGCATCGCTCAGCAAAACCATGGTGACGGACGTCCTGCGTGGCCAGCTGGGCTTCACCGGCATCTGCATCACCGACTCGCTCAGCATGGGAGCCGTCTCGAGCCTGTACGACCCCTCCGAGATTGGCGTGGTCGCGCTGGAGGCCGGGCAGGACATGATCTTGCTGCCGTCCGACTTCAAGGCCTGCTACCAGGGAGTGCTGGATGCCGTCAGCTCGGGTAGGCTGACCCAGGACCGCATAGACCAGTCGGTGCGGCGCATCGTCACGGCAAAGCTCCAGCTGCAGAACTCTTAGACACACGCCATCGCCGCGCAAGGCGCGGACCCCTAGGCCACCCCACACACACGCAGCACCAGCCGCGTGAACGAGGTCCTGGGGTTCGCGCCGCTCTTCAGGGCGGCGTCGCAGGCGGCGCAGTCCATGAGGCAGCGCTCCAGCTGCCCGGGCTGGAAGCGCCTGGCCCAACGCAGGTGGTTCTTTACCTGCCAGCCCTGCTTTCCCAGCTCCTTTGCCAGCAGAGCCCCCTCCCCTCGAGCGTCAAGCGACTTCGCGCAGATGAGCTAGCGGATGCGCCCGCCCAGAAGTGCCAGGAGCGCTATCTCGGAGGGGTTTCTCATGAGGTTGTACAGGGTCAGGGCCTTGGTGGCGTCGCGGTTGCACACGGCATCCAGGAAGCCCCAGGGCTTTACCTCGGCGGTGCGGGCCACGTGGTCCTGCACGTCCGCCAGGGTGATGCGGCCGTTCTGTCCGCAGAGCTCCCACAGCGAGCTGACCTGGCGGTCCAGCATGAGGGTGGACTCCCCCACGCGCTCCACCAGCTCCTGCGCCGCGTCCACATCTATCGGCATTCCGCGCGCAGCGGAGCGCTTTGCCAGGTATCCGGGCAGTTCCCAGGCCTTCTTTGCCGCGCACTCTATGATGGACGACTTGCCCTGCCTGGCAACGGCCTTGTACAGCCTGGTGCCCTTCGAGAGGGAGTCCGCCACCAGCAGCAGCACGCAGCCCGGGTTTGGGTTGTCCAGATACGACACGATGGCCTCCGAGACCGCCTTGGGCAGGTGGTCGGCGCCCGTGACCACCACCAGGCGAAAGGCCGACCCCACGGGCAGCGTGTTCAGCGAGGCCACGAGGCCACCGGGGTCCATGTCGGCGCTGGCGGCGCGCTCGTCCAGGTTGAACGCCGCCATGCCGGGGTCCAGACGCGCCTTAAGGCGCCTGACGACCTCCTTGCGCCGAGCCTCGTCGGTTCCTATGGCGGCGTATGCGCACAGCAGACCCGCTGGCCCCGCCTTTGGCTTCTGGTCTCCCAGGGCCTTCTGCCCCGTGGCGGCAGACCCCTTGCGCGTCCTTGGCAATGCGCCCTCCTCCGTACTCGCAGAAGACACCCTTCCGCGGTCTCGACCCGCTCCGTGACAACCAAGTGTAGCCCCAGATGGGCCGTAAGCGCCACTTGCCTCAGGGCTCCTCACAACCCCGCCCTGACCACGGGACCCTCCCTTCCTGGCCGCACCTCCACTCCGCCCACGTCCTTCGTGCACAAGAACCAGGAGCCAGAGCTCGTCAGCGCGTCTACGCACTCCTGACGCGGATGTCCGTACGAGTTCCCCTCGCCGGCGCTGGCCACGGACACCTCGGCGTCCAGGGACCTGGCCTCGCCCTCTTCCAGTGACACCTCCGAGCCGTGGTGCCCCACCTTCAGGAAGTCGATGTCACCCACGTCATTTCGTTGAAGCACGCCAGCCAGCTGGTCCTTCTCGGCATCTCCGGTCAAGAGGGCTTCCAGGGTCCCGGAGGGGCCGCCATAGCGCACCGCCATCATGAGCGAGTCCTCGTTCGTGAGCCCGGTGACGTCTGTCGTAGGGGCCACCACCTCCATGGTGAAGCCGCCCACCCGTACCTGGTCGTGGTAGCGTAGCTCCTCCGCATCCCCACCCGTCAGGCGGCGGATATCATTCGACAGCTCGGAAGGCTCGCTTCCCGAAACGCCAGGGCCCACGAACACCTGGGCACACGGTATGCTTCCCACAAGGTCCCCCACGCCTCCGTAGTGGTCCGCGTGCAGGTGCGTCACAACTACCGCGTCCAGGTGCAAGACGTGCGCTCGCAGCAGCGGCTGCACCACGGAGCCCTGAACGCCCGCGTCCACCAGCACCGCGCTGCCGCCGTCCTGCACCAGGATGGCGTCTCCCTGGCCCACGTCCAGCACGCAGATGCGGGCGGGGGCAAACCAGCGCCACCTCACCAGGACGGCGGCCAGGGCCAGGCACGCAATGCCCGCCGCTCCCCAGACCCGACGTGGCCTCACCGGAGGCCACCAGACGGCAAGCGCCGCCAGGCATGCGAAGCCCATCGCGGCAAAGCCCCACGCCAGCTGCTCAGAGCTCAGGCATGCGCCAGGCACGCGCGACAGCACCCGCAGCACCGCCAGCACGGCCCCGCATGCGACGTCGGCCGCGCGCAGGACAGCCCCCTGCGCCCAGGGGACGCCCGCCAGGCAGGCCGCCGTCACCCCCAGCGGCACCACCAGGTCGAACAGCGGCCCCAGCAGCAGGTTTGCCACGGGCGACACCAGTGACACCTCCGCGAACGAGCAGGCCAAGACGGGCGCCGTGACCGCCTGCGCTACCAGGGTGGCCCCCAGCACGTCCTGCCCGCCGTGCCACACGCCCACGACAACCGACCTGAGCCTCTCCCCCAGAACGCGAGGCATCCGCGGCACGGGCAGGAGCACGCCCAGCGCGTACGAAGCGTAGCGCGCGTACAGGCAGAGCCCCACTACCGCCCCCACCGACAGCAGGAAGCCCACCTGCCCCGAGAGGGTGGGATCCGCCACCGCCATGCCGAGCGCCACCAGCGAGACAGACGACAGCGCGTGCGACCTACGCCCCGCAACCACGGACAAAAGAGACACCACCGACATGACCCAGGCGCGCACGGCCGACACGGGAGCGCCGCAGAACGCCACGAAGCATCCCGAGCCCACAAGCGTCGCCATGATGCGCGGCAGGGGTCCCAGCCCCAGACGCAGGCAGACTGCGTCGCACACGCTGGCCACGACCGCCAGGTGGCCGCCCGAGACCGCCACCAGATGGGACACGCCGCACGTACGAAACAGCTCGCTGGTGCCCCTGGCATCCAGGGGCTCCCTCAGCCCCGTGACGCTGCCGTCCAGGACGGCGCGCCCCTCGGACTCCCAGGGCCCGAACGAGTCGGACACGCGGCTGCGCAGGTCCCTCACAATGCCACCTACGCCACCAGCGGGCCGTACCTCCTGCGTGCGCACGCTAGTCACCGTGCCCCAGACGCCCTGTCTACGGCAGATGCGTCCCCATTCGTCACCCGGGTCAGCTCGCTTGAACCTGCCGACGCAGCGCACGCTGTCACCCACGCTCAGGCGCTCCTTCGATACCAGCCACACTTCGCCGGCATCCATGCCGTCACCCACCACGCGCGCTCGACACCGATAGCCGTGCGTCGACATCGAGGGATCGTTTGCCACCACGAGGTCATAGGCAGATACGGGGCTCGACTCCAGCGCACTCACCAACCGGTCGCCTGCCGCGCCTGCCACGTGCGCCGAAACAGCTCCTACGGCACAGCACGCCGCGACGCACAGCACACAGGCCAAGAAGGGCAGACGATGCTCCCGATGGTGGACGCATCCTGATTCGGATCCCACGGAGCCGCAGCGCAAGCCCGCACGGCGACTCTTCCGCCGGAATGCGAGAGTTGCGCCGACACCCGCCAGGCCCAGAACGACCGCCAGCGCCCAAACGTACGGCGGCATCTCGAAATCGTCCATGGTGGCCATGGGGTCGTGTCCGGCCAGCACCAGCTGTTGGCACACGAGCACGGCTGCCAGGCAGTGAAGGGCCAGAGGCACCATCGGGCGGGGTGGCCGCTCCCCCGCCCGGTCCCACGGGCTAGACACGGACTTTGTCCTTCATCTTGTCGAACTTCTTTTGGCCTATGCCCGAGACGCGCATGAGGTCCTCGGGGCTCGTGAATCTGCCGTTCTTCTGGCGGTCCTCCACGATGGCGCGCGCCGTGGCCTCCCCCACGCCGGGAAGCGCCGTCAGCTGTTCGGCGGTGGCCGTGTTGATGTTTACGGTACCGTCAGATGAGCTCCCGGCAGATCCGGACGTGGTGGTGCCGCCCGGGGAACCTGAACCCGTCACGCTTCCCGTGGCACCCGTCGAAGCCGAGCCCTGCGTGCTGCTGGTATTCTCTCCCTGCAGGGGCACGTGGACCTTCGCCCCGTCCTCCAGGGGTGCCGCCAGGTTGACGGCAGAGGTGTCAGCGCTCTGCAGAAGCCCTCCCGCCGCCTGAACCGCCTCGATGACGCGCGGGCTCTGCCCCTGAAGCTGATACACGCCAGGATTAGCCACCGCCCCATCGACGTGCACCGTGACCGTTACCGGATGCTCGTCGTTTTGCGATGCAACGTCAGAGCCATCGGCCGCCCCACCCTCCCCTGGCGCGGATTGCTTTTGGCTCCCAGAAGCCGAGGGGTCTTCCGTAGACGACGCCGCGCCGGAGCTCTGCTCCTCCGCTCGTGAGACGACGACGCCCCCGCTGCGCGTGGCGCCCCAGATGGCGCAGGCAACCACCAGCAGCACGATGCAGGCACAAGCCACCGCCACCTTCGGACCATCTCGTAGCCCAAGCCTGTTGCAGATGCGACGCACCCTGCCCCTGCGCCCGCCGACCCCCTCCGCAGGGCTCGAATGAGAGGATTCGCCCTTCTCGCCGTCCCAACCGGACGCTGAGCTTGGCGCTGGGACATCCCAACCGTCTGCCAAGCCGTCACGAAGCCCATCGTCCTCCCAGGGCAGCGGCTCTTCCCAGTCCGGCCCCGTTGCACCCGCCTTTGTCCCCCACATGAGACCACCCCCGACTCCATCATGCGTGGAGCCGGGGGTGTGAGTCGTTCCATTTGAAAAACCACTGCCGCAAGCTGGCAGCTCGTGTGCATCAAGCTGGCAGCAAATGCAGCCAGACGACGCCTTACCAGCGTCGATACCGAAATCCATTCCGCCGACAAAGCGGCGCTGGACCTGTACGGGCCGGCAGGCTACTCCTTGGGCTCTTGCCCATTAGAGTCCGCATTCGGGGCGGGCGCCGCCTGCCCCGCTGCCTCGGGCTGGGCAGCATCCCCAGCGGGCTGTGCTGCGTCCTTGTGGTAGCGACCGAGCCAGCGGTCGTTGCCCTCGCTGGCTGGCGCCAGTTCGCGATGTCGGGCGCGCAGCAGCCGCGGCGGCTTGTACGAGACGCACTGGTCGAAGTCGATGTACTCGACGTTGTCCACCAGGTCGTCAATCATGGCGTCATGGTCGAACATGTCCCAGGCCTCGTGGACCTC
>JAQXQO010000154.1 GCA_029101205.1 Coriobacteriales bacterium
TCCCGTCCCCGCCCGCGGATGGCGCAGGTGTGGTGAACCAGTCATCTACCTGCCCTTCTATGCATCTGGGTTCCGAAGTGGCTACAATCTAGTTCCGTATGCGTTTTGTCGGTGCGTTAAGCTTGCAGGAAGCGATTGACCCCGGCGGCCTTTCGGACCCGCGGCGGTGCCTCCGGTGCTCTCGGCGGCCCTTCGAGCCCGCAGCGGTGCCCTCGGTGGTTCTTCGAACCCGCGGCGGCGCGTCCGACCCGTCACCAACAAAGCGCACCTACGGTCAGATACATGCGAGAGGAGCTCCATGGCCACCGAGCACATGGATCACGAAAAGATCGAGCAGGGCGTCCGCCTGATCCTGGAAGGCATGGGTGAGGACCCCACGCGCGAGGGCCTGCTGGAGACGCCCGCCCGTGTGGCTCGCGCCATGGAGGAATGCTGCGGCGGCCTGTACCAGGACCCGGCGGAGCTCTTTAAGGTGTCGTTCGACGCGCAGTGCCGCGAGATGGTGATCGTGCGAGACATTCCGTTCTTCTCGCTATGCGAACATCACCTGCTGCCGTTCTTTGGCGTGGCGCATGTGGCGTACCTGCCGGGCGCTGACGGCAGGGTGTGCGGCATCTCGAAGCTGGCTCGCGTGGTCGAGATCTACGCTCGTCGCCCCCAGCTGCAGGAACGCTTGACTCGCCAGGTGGCCGACGCCATCGTGAACGGCATCCATCCCCAGGGCGTTCTCGTGGTGATGGAGGCCGAGCACCTCTGCATGACCATGCGCGGGGTAAAGAAGCCCGGCGCTCGCACCACCACTACGGCCGTGCGCGGTGCCTTCGAGCACCACGACGCCACGCGCGCCGAGGCCATGTCGCTGATCTTCAACGGCACGCGCTGATCTATCGGCACGAACCAGGAACGACGCGAAAGGAAACCCATGCTTCGAGAGAACTACTACGATTGGCAGTGCGGCAATCACCAGATCTCGCTTGCCCGCCCCCGCATCATGGGAATCCTGAACGTCACGCCCGACTCGTTCTCGGACGGTGGACAGAACTATGACCCCAAGATTGCCGTCGAGCACGCCATCCAGATGCTGGACGACGGCGCCGACATCATCGACGTGGGCGGCGAGTCCACGCGTCCCGGCCACAAGCCCGTGAGCCCCGAGGAGGAGATGCGCCGCATCGTCCCCGTGGTGCGCCAGCTGGTGCAGGAGGGCGCGGTCGTGTCGGTGGACACGCGCCATGCCCAGACGGCAAAGATGTGCCTGCGCCTGGGCGCCGACATCATCAACGACGTCACCGGTTTCACCGACCCCGACATGGTAAAGGTCGTGGCCCCCTCCAAGTGCGGCCTGGTGGTCATGCACTGGAACCAGACCACGGGCATCAACTCGCGCAAGTCCGTCACGCTGGACTCGGCGCGACCCGCTCGCGCGGTCATGCCCACGAACCGCCGCTTCACCCTGCCCGAGGAAGCGCCCATCATGCGAGAGGTCATGGGCTTCCTGGGCGACCAGGCGCGCACGCTCATGCGCGCGGGCGTCTCGCACGACCGCATCTGCATCGACCCCGGCCCCGGCTTCGACAAGACTGCCGACATGGACGTCGTCATCCAGCGCAACACGCAGAAGCTGGTCAGTATGGGCTACCCCGTGCTGACGGCCGTCTCGCGCAAGCGCTTCGTCGGCGCGGTGTCGGGCGTGGGTCAGGCGGCAGACCGCGACCCCGCGACCATCGGCATCGTGCTGTCGGCCGTGGTGGCCGGCGCGCGCGTGCTGCGCGTGCACAACGTGGCGCAGACCGCCCAGGCCGTGAACTCGTTCTGGGCCGTCGGGAGGAAGGACTCCCGCCGCGCGTTCATCTCGCTGGGGTCCAACGTGGGTGACCGCATCGGCTACCTGGCGCGCGCGACCAAGCTTATCGATAGCCTGCCTCTGACCTGCGTAAACGCCGTCAGCCACGCCTACGAGACCGAGCCGGCCTACGGCATCGCGACCCCCGTGGCCAATGCAGTGGCCGAGATTCACACCGAGCTGCACCCCCTGGTGCTGATGGACAAGCTGCTGGACATCGAGGACCAGCTGGACCGCGTGCGCGACCCGCAAAAGCAGGGCTTTGGTCCCCGTACCATCGACTGCGACCTCTGCTGGTTTGAGGGAGAAGAGCATGCCGGCCGCAAGCTGAAGCTGCCGCACCCCGGCCTGGGCGAGCGCGACTACGTGCTGGTGCCGATGGAGGACCTGATGAGCGACCCCGAGCGCTTCCTTGCGCACGACGGCGTGGACGTGCGTCCCTTCGAGGAGCGCGTGGGCCACGTGATGGCCGACCTGGGCCCCGTCGCCTGGCAGGCCTAGTATGACGGAGAAGAAGAACGAGGCGGAGCAGTCGGGCGCTGCCGTCCCCTGCGACGCGGCACCCACCGATTCGGCCGTCGCTGAAGGTGCGGCCCCCTGCGGCTCGGCTGTCGCGGGCGGTGCAGCCCCCACTGATTCGGCCATTCCCGGTGACCCCACCCCGGATTCCGGCTTTACTGCCCCCGCCGAGCCAGCCGCCGAGCCAGCCGCCGCAGCTGAGTCTGCCCCTGCCGAGGCCGGTGCCGAGGTCGGCTCAACTAGCCACGCTGAGCCAATCCTGCCGCAACTGGAGATTGGCGGTTCCGACCTCGTTCCCCTGACTCACGTGACTGAACTTGCCTACTCCGGCGCTCCCGAGGGCTCCGGAGTGGTTCTCCACGTGAACGGCGAACAGCAAAACACCCCCTCTGAACTGCTGCGACTTGGCGTGCTGCTGAAGCCGCAGGTCCCCATGCGCCAGCTGGTGGCTGTCGAGCCGGTCGCGGCGATGGCGTTGCTGACAGCCTTCGAGGACGCCGGCGTGCAAGCCGATCGCATCGGAATCGGCTGGCCGCACGACATCGTACTCAGTGAAGACAACCGTCTTGTCGCGACGCTGTCGACGAAGGCCGGCTTCAACGACGGCATGTTCGTCAGCCTGGCAATAGACGTGCAAGCCGACGTGCTGGCCGAGCTGTTGGACGAGGTGGGGGAGGCCGAAGCTACGGCTGCAGCAGCCGATTCCGTAGCTGTCACCGCCACCGACACCGTTGCCAATCTCGCCGCAGCCGACACCGCCGCCGACACCGCCATAGACGACCCCAACGCAATTGCCGCAGGTCGCGGCGCAACTTCAGTCCTTGTCCCTACACTAGCCGTTGCTATTCAAAAGCGGGTAGTACAAGCCATGCGAGACTGGGAAACCCAGGCCAAGTCGTCGAATGCGGCGGCTGGCCCGTGGGCGCCCTTCTTGCCCGCGTACTTCGATCGCGTGCCGCTGCTGGGACAGGCCGTGAACGTGTGCTACCCTAACGGCCGCGTCTACGCGCGTGGCATTTTCGTCGGCATTGACATCTGGGGCCGCGCCACGGTGCGCACCCGCCGCGCCGGCGACATCGAGTTCCCTGCCCAGCAGTTTGTGATTCGTCCGCAGAGCTACTAGAGCTCTGCCACCGAGCCACTGCAGTTACCGTCCTACCGCCGAGCCACTGCGGTTACAGTCCTGTCACCGTGTCGCTGCGGCTGTATTTTCGAAGTCAGCACGCCGGTTCGAGTAGCCTAAACGCCCCAATCCGTCTGCTAGTCGAGGGTAATCTACGAAAACACATTGATTGGGGCGTCTGGTGCGCCCAGTTCTGGACTTAGCCCAGGCCACCACGCCCAGACCAGGCAATGCGTCCGCCCAGACCCGGAGTTGGTCCGGGCCAACCCGCCGGAATCTTTCGATCTGAGTGTCTGGCCTGCGTCGATTTCCGGAAGTGGGCGTCCAGGCCGCTGGAATTTCCAGGTCTGGGCGTCTTGCCAGCCCGGATCTCCGGGTCTGGGCGTCCTACCCGCCGAGATCTCCCGGTCTGGGCGGATCCTGCACGTTAACGTCGCCAGGTCTGGGCGATTGGCGGCCATCAATCGACGTGTCAGAAGGCGTTGTGCCGGCCACGGTATGATCAGGATGCCAAGAAACGCATCCAGTCCGAAGTACTGCCAGCCCGAGGCCCAGGCAGCCCGAGGCCCAGGCAGCCCGAGGCCCAGGCAGCCCGAGCCCCGCGCCCGCCAGTCCCAGCGTCCCTACTCCTCCGTCCGCTGCCGGTGGTTCTGCCAGATCAGGAACACGCCGCGTAGCGTCAGGTCGTCGTCGATGACATCGAACAGGTCGGTGGCCTTGCTGACGGTGCGCGCCAGTCCGCCGGTGGCGATGACCTGCGCGTCGTCGATGTCCAGCTCGTGGGCTATGCGCCTGACCAGCCCCTCCGCCTGCGCCGCCGCGCCGATGACCAGGCCCGACTGCACGGCCTTCTCGGTGGTGTCACCCAGGGCAGAGTCGGGCGCCTCGATGGGCACGCTCGACAGCTTTGCCGCGTGCGAGAACAGCGCCGCCGCGGACAGCATGAGCCCCGGCGAGATGGCTCCGCCGCGATACGTTCCCTCTCGATCGACTACGTCGATGTTCGTCGCGGTGCCAAAGTCGACCACGATGGCCGGCGTCCCGTAGCTGGCCAGCGCCGCGACGGCGTTTGCCACGCGGTCGGCTCCCACGGTGGTGCGGTTGGGCAGCGCCAGGTCCAGGTTGCCGGTGACATCCGGGCCCACTACCAGCGGCGTTATGCCCAGCTCGCGCTGCAGGCAACGCGTCCACGCACGCGTCAGCACCGGCACCACGCAAGCGATGCCCGCGGCCTCGACCGCGTCCAGGTCCTCTTCATCCATCTGGAAGAACGAATGCAGATGCTCGCGCAGCATGTCGGCGGTGTCGGTGCGCACCGTGGCCATGCGCCAGCCTGCGCGCCCGACGCCGTCCTGGTCGTATAGCCCCAGCGTGGTCTGGGTGTTCCCCACGTCTATGGAAAGAAACATCGTCCGCTCCCGCCTTTGCCGCCTACAGAAGAGAAGTGCCAGTGCTGTCAAGAAGCGCCGTCGTGCCGAGAAGTGCCGTCGTGACCGAGCCCCGTCGTGCCGAGAAGCGCCGTCGTGACCGAGCCCCCGTCGCGCCGAAGCCGTGCGTCGAAGGCGGGTTGCCCGCCGCGAGGTCCGGCTAAGAAGTTCCGTCGTGGCGTCGGCCCCATAGCCCTTCTTGCCATCATAAGGCCTAAAGCATGGCATCGCCCCTGGTATACCCGGTGTTTTGAACAACTTGTGACGCTTGCGGAGCGCACCGCCTGCAAGCTGCGCGTAAAGGAAGCGAACAGGTAAAATGTAGTGAGGTTTGGTCCGCCGATGCGGTGGGGGCGCGTGTGCCACGGCATTGGCGTAGGCCGTTTTGGGACAAGCATAACCGATGCTTTTGGAGGCCTCGCATATGCCCATCACTGCGATCGTCCTCGCCGCGGGCGAGGGTACGCGCATGAAGTCCCGTCATCCCAAAGTCATGCACAAGCTCCTGGACCGGCCCCTGGTGGGTTGGGTCGTGCGCGCGGCACAGGCTGCCGGCGCCGACCGCGTCGTCGTGGTCGTGGGCAACGGTGCTGACGAGGTCCGCTCGTATCTCCGCGGTTTCGACGGCGTCGAGACGGTGGAGCAGACCGAGCGCCTGGGTACGGGTCATGCCTGCCGGACGGCCATCGAGGCCGCCAACATCACCGACGGCCCCGTATGGGTGCTGGCGGGCGACACCCCGCTGCTGCGTCCGGACACGCTGCGCGCGGCGTCCGAGCGCATCACCAGCCAGGGCGAGGCGGGTTGCGCCCTGACCATGACCCCGCCCGACGTCAGCGGCTACGGCCGCATCCAGCTGGATGCCGACGGTCACGTGCTGGCCATCATCGAGGACAAGGACTGCACGCCCCAGCAGCGCAAGGAGCTCCTGGAGTGCAACTCCAGCATCTACGCGTTCGACGGCGCTCAGCTGGCAGCCCACATCGGCGAGATTACGAACCAGAACGTGCAGCACGAGTACTACCTGACCGACATGATTTCCATCCTGCGCCAGGCAAACCAGCACGTCAGCATCATGCACGTGGACGACTACACCGAGCTTCTGGGCATCAACAACCGCGTGCAGCTGGCCCAGGCCACGAAGGCCATGCAGCGCCGCATCAACCACGATCTCATGATGTCGGGCGTCACCATGATGGACCCCGACCAGGTGTGGGTTGGCCCCGACGTCACGGTGGGCAACGACACCACGCTGCTGCCCCAGACCTTCCTCCTGGGCAACACCACGGTGGGCTCCGACTGCGTCGTGGGCCCAAACAGCCGCCTGGTCAACGCCACCGTGGGCAACGGCTGCACCGTGGACGAGACCATCATCGTGGACTCCGCCATCGACGACGACGTCAACTGCGGTCCTCGCGCCTACATCCGCGGGCACGCGCACTTCCTGAAGGGCTCCAAGGCCGGCACCCATGTGGAGATCAAGAACTCCACCATCGGCGAGGGCTCCAAGGTGCCGCACCTCAGCTACATCGGCGACACGCAGATGGGCGCTGGCGTCAACATCGGCGGTGGCTCCATCACGTGCAATTACGATGGCAAGCACAAGAACCACACCACCATCGGCGACCACGTCTTCATCGGCTCCGACACCATGATGGTGGCGCCGGTGACCATAGGCGACGGCGCGCTGGTGGGCGCCAGCTCCTGCATCACGAAGGACGTTCCTGCCGACGCGCTTGCCATCGAGCGTTCGAAGCAGACGATCATTGAAGATTGGGCCGCAAGGCATCGCAAGGCTCTGGAGGAAGAGGACTAATGTACGAGGATCTAAGCACCCCTGCCACCTACAAGAAGGAGATCAAGCTGTACACCGGCTCCGGCAACCCCGAGCTGGCGCAGAAGATCGCCGACGTCTTGCACCTGCAGCTGCAAGGCCTGAAGCTCGAGAAGTTCGCCAACGGCGAGATCTACGCTCGCTTTGAGGAGTCCGTCCGCGGCGACGAGGTCTTCTTTGTGCAGAGCATCGCCGGCCAGAACGTCAACGACCTGCTGATGGAGACCCTCATCGTGGCCGACGCGGCCAGCCGCGCCTCCGCGGAGAGCTTCACCGCCGTCATCCCGCACTACGGCTACGCCCGCCAGGACCGCAAGGCCGCCAGCCGCGAGCCCATCACCGCCCGTCTGGTGGCCAACCTGCTGGAGGCCGCCGGCGTGGATCGCGTCATCACGCTGGACCTGCACTCCGGCCAGATCCAGGGCTTCTTTGACATCCCCGTGACGCACCTGACCGCCCTGTACCAGTTTGGCGACTACTTCAAGACCAAGGGCTTCGACTGGGACAACACCGTGGTCGTGTCCCCCGACATGGGTCGCGCCAAGGTGGCCAAGAAGCTGTCCGACTACCTGGGCTGCGAAGTCGCCATTGCCCACAAGAGCCGCCCGAAGCACAACGCCGCCGAGGTCATGGGCGTCATCGGTGACATCGTGGGCAAGACCTGCATCATCAACGACGACATGATCGACACCGGTGGCACCCTGGTGGGCTCCATCAACAAGCTGAAGGAGATGGGTGCCGGCGACATCTACGTCAGCGCCACCCACGGCATCTTCAGCGGCAAGGCCATCGAGCGCTTGGAGAACGCGCCCATCGTGGAGTGCGTGGTCACCGACGCCATCCCGTGCGAGATCGCCAACACCCCCGGCTCCAAGATCAAGCAGATCAGCGTGGCAGACGAGCTGGCCGAGGCTATCTACAACGTCTACATGAACCACTCCGTCAGCGCCGCCGCCGGTGGCAATGCCGAGATGTAGCCGGTAGGGCCGCCGAGCTGGCGGCCCTTCTTGCCCGATATACCCCCTTCTACCAGGGGATTTGCAACCAAAGGGAGCTTCCCCCACACAGGGAGCTCCCTTTTTGTGGCCACTGTTGGGGCGGGGACATGTCCGGATACCCAGACCGGGAATCTCGTGGTTCGCTCGCCGCCCAGACCTGTCGACACGGCCACCCAGACCCGGCAATACCCCGAGCCCGGCGCCCAGACCCGTCGATAGCCCCGCCCCCTCCGCCCAGACCTGGCGATGCCGGCGCCCACACCTGGAGTTAGCCGACGCCGTGTGGCCAAAGGCGAAGTACGTCCTGGAGTACCTGGGCCTGGACTACCACGACGACGCCGGGCGAGACGTCGGTCGCTCGATGGGTCTGACCTGCGAGGGCTTTGTGGTGCAAGAAGTGACATCCGAGCAGGTCAAGGGCACTGGCATGGCCAAGATTGCCGAGAAGCTGCGCGAGCTGCTGAAGCCCAAAGGAACCAAGGCCACGAACCCGGAAACAACGAAGGCAAACCGGCCGCACTTGCTGGACCGGTTGTTCCCACCCGCGCAGCGCGCGAGCGACGGCTCGTTGGCTTACCCCAAGCCCGCCTGGGCGCTCCCAGCGAAGTTCCCCGTGTGCATTGAGTAGGACCAGCGCTTCCAGGCCCTGCGTCAGTCAAGCGCGCGTCGGCTGCGGTGAAGCTGCCCGGCTTGCGTCCGACCGCCTGCACTATATATAGGTTTCGGGCAAAGCAATAAGCCGCGGCCCAGCAAACGGCCGCGGTCAAGAGAAAAGCTACGGTCTAGAGGGAAAGTCGCAGCCCAGAAAAAGGCTGAGGCTAAGAAGAAAAACCACGGCCCAAAAGAAAAGTCGCGGCTGAGAATAAAGCTTCGCCCAAGGACATCACCCACCCCGTGGCCCTGCCCACCCTGCAGCAGGTGAACGACGAACTGGCCCGTAGCCAGGCCCAGCTGCACCGCCACAACCTGCACCGCAATGTGGCCTTCTCCATGGCCGGCGTCTTTGCCGCGGCGGTGCTGCTGTCGCTGTACGTCTTTCCCATGTTCAGGATCTACGGCGAGTCCATGACTCCCCCCCACGCTGAACGAGGGCGACGTCATCGTGGCCACCAAGCCCGGCGGCTACGCCATCGGCGACCTCGTGGCCTTCTCGTTCAACAACAAGCTGCTGACCAAGCGTGTCATCGCCACTCCCGGAGACTGGGTCGACATCGACGCCGACGGCAACGTCACCGTGAACGGCCAGCTGCTGGACGAGCCGTACCTGCCCGACGGGGCCAAGAGCCTGGGCCAGTGCGACATCAACCTGCCCTACCAGGTCCCCGAAAACAAGTACTTCGTCATGGGCGACCGACGAAGCGTGTCGGTGGACTCGCGCCTGCAGCAGGTGGGCTGCATCCCAGCCGACCAGATAGCGGGAAAGCTGGAAGTGCGCATCTGGCCGCTCACCAGCATCGGCCCGGTCAGTTAGACAGGCAGCCCGGTCCCCATTCAGCAGCTTCACACCTGGCAAGCCAGGTGCCAGCGTTTCGAAAGTCAAAGCAAGCAGCTAACAAGGCAAGAAGGACACGGAGGTGATCGCATGAGGCAACACGGAGGCAGAGACCCCTAGCACCGGGGTCGAAGCTTTTGGGTTCGCGGCGTAAGCCGCAAAGGAAGAGAAGGAAAAGAGGAACGGCTGAAAAGCATGAAGAAGGTGCTCCAGAGCATCGTCGCTGCGGTCTCGACCGTGGTCATGGCCCTGGTGCTCATCCCGACCGGCGTGCTGGCCGAGGATACCAGTACCTACACCCTGACGCCGACTGGCACCACTGAGGGTCACACCTATGAGGCCTACCAGGTCTTCTCGGGTGACCTGAACGAGTCCACGCTCTCCAACATCCAGTGGGGCTCCGGCATTGACTCCACCAGGAAAGCTGACCTGATTGATGCCCTGCAGAAAGACGACGCGCTGAAAGGCACCTTTAGCAGCGTCACCGACGCCGCCTCCGTCGCCGAGGCGCTCTCCAACGCCAAGGACGACGCCGTCGCCAAGGAGTTCGCTCAGGTTGTGAACAAGTACCTGGTTTCCACTCCGCAGAAGGAGGTCTCTTCCGCTGACAAGACGACCGACACCCCCGACCTCTCCGCTGGCTACTACCTGGTGAAGGACAAGGACGGCTCCCTCGGTACCGACAAGCAGGACGCCTACACGCGCTTCATCATGGAGGTCGTGAAGAACGTCACCGCCAACGTGAAGTCCGACGTCCCGACCGTCGAGAAGAAGGTCAAGGACGCCAACGATTCCGATGGCTCCAGCTCTGAATGGCAGGACTCCGCCGACTACGACATTGGTGACGATGTTCCTTACCAGATCGCCGGTACCATGCCCAGCAACATCGCTGACTGCACCACCTACAAGTACGTCTTCACCGATACCATGTCCGCCGGCCTGACCTACACGGCCAAGAACGCAACCATTAAGGTCTACTCCGGCGATACCGACACGACTGGCGTTGACGTTACCTCGAAATTCACCGAGAGGGGCTGCGGTGGTGATCCTGGACCGAATCCATCCTACGCTGCTAGCAGACCCAAGTCCCTGCGGTGCTGCATGGGGCTCCTGTAATCCAGGTCGCCCTTTATCCTGACATCCCTGTACCATCTGAGATAGGCGTCGAGCATGTCCATGAACTTCTCGATCGTGACCTCGGCCCAGTCGCAGCCGTGGAAGAACTCTATCTTCAATCTTCCGAAGAGGCCCTCGCACCTCGCGTTGTCGGGGCTGCATCCCTTCCTCGACATCGACCTGACCAGGCCGTTCTCATCGCATATCCTTATCCATCCAGGCCAGCGATAGTGACACCCGCGATCCGAGTGAATCTTGGGGTGATCGCCCTCATTGAGCCACCTGCACGCGCCGAGCAGCGACGAGTTCGCCATCTCGGCGTCGGGCGACGTGGAGATCGACCAGCTCAGCGGCATGCCGTCGAAGCAGTCCACGATCGGCGAGAGGCACGCCTTGCCGGCGGGGATGCGGAACTCGGCCACGTCGGCGATCCACAGCCCGTTGGGCTTGCCTGCATGGAAGCGGTGCCTGCCCCGCCCGTCGCGCACAAGGTTCTCGGGCGCCTCGGTTATCTCGCCCTCGTAGGAGCTGTACCGGCGCTTCTTCCTGGCGGCCCTCGCGACCAGGTTCTCCTCCTCCATGATGCTGCGCACGGTCCACTCGCCGATCGCCGCGCCGTCCTCCGCATTGGCGTTGACCTGCACGTATATGCGCCTGTAGTCGTAGGTGCCGCCGCTGGCCTCGAACGCCTCGATCACGGCCTTGCGGGCGGCCGCGTGCCTCTCGGTCTCGCCCTTGGCCTGGGCGCTCCTCGCGTACTCGTAGCTGCTCTTGGCCATGCCCACCACGGGCAGGACCTCGCAGAGCTTGTATTCAGCCCTCGGCGCCCCCGCCATTATCCCCCATAACCTCCCTGCGCCAAATGTAGGGCGCCGTCCGCGACACGCCGTGCTTCTCCGCGATCTCCGCGGCTGGCCCCGTCCTCGCCTCCAGCTCGGCCACGACCTGCACCTTCTTCTCCACGGGAACGAGGTCCCGCTTCGGGTTCGGGCCCCTGTACTTGCGCTGGCTGGGGGCGAGCTCGTCGATCCAGCCACGCAGCGTGTCGCTGCCCTTCGGGTAGCCGAGCGCGCGCATCGTCCTGCTCAGGCTCCTGCCGTGGCCGAGGTAATGCTCGACCGCCTCTCGCTTCTGGTCATCAGAGAACCTGGGCTCTCGGATCATCTTGCCCACGGGGACTTCTCCGGTCTCCCTGTATTCCCTCCACCAGCTGTTCAGCGTGTGCCTGTCGGGGTAGCCCAGCTCGGCTATCGTGTCGGCGTAGCTGTGGTCGAATCTGATGAAGGTCTCGATTGCCAGCCTGCGCTGCTCTGTGCTGTACATGCGGTCCTCCGTGTAACCTTTTCTTGGTCCAGGATTCCCACCGCAGTCCCGAATGGTGGAATGCGATGCCGAAAGACCAGCAGCATGTCTGCTTGGCGAGGACCTTCTCGGCACAGCATCCGGAATGGGCGTTCTGTGGTCCCACGGCGGCTGCAGTCTGGGGGTTGAGCCCATCATTTGGCGCGCTCGATCAGCTCCACGTGGCGTTCGCCGGCAAGGTACATCACCCTAACCGAGGGGGTATTCGCTGCTATCAGCTTGATTCTGAGCTGTGCCGGTATGACGATTTGCCGGTGACCAGCCCGGAGCGTACGGTGCTGGACTGCGCGCGCACGATGCCGTTTGCCGAGGGGCTCGCGATTGCCGACGCTGCGGCGCGCATCTTTAGGTGGAGCGACTACCACTTCCTGGACTACTTGATGCAGATGCAGCCGACCAAGTTGCATGGCTTCCACAAGGCGGTGCTGGTGGCACTGTTCGTAGACGGCAAGAGCGAGAACGGGGGAGAGTCGGTTGCTCGCGCGAGCATGATTCTGCAGGGATTCGCATTGCCCCAACTGCAGCTTTCGGTTTCGGCCGACGTGGATGGTCGGCGGCGGTGGTATCGTGCCGACTTCGCTTGGCCCAAGAGCAATGCGGCGCACGCGACGGGCAATGGGCTGCGCGTGCAAGGCAATGCCGCGCGAGCGCCGAGCAAAGGCGCGTGCTTCTTGAGTCATGGTGCTGGCTCCTCGGATAACGATTCGGGCTCCGTGCGCTGGATATTCGGGGAGCTTGATGGTCGCCAGAAGTACGAGAACCCCGCCATGCTGCAGGGTCGCGACACCACGGGAAAGTTGCTGGACGAACGGCGTCTCGAGGCGGAACTTACGAAGCACGGAAGCGTGGTGCGATTCGGATACGCGGATGCTGCCGACCCAGTACGGCTGGGGCGAAATCTCGATGGCTACGACGTGCCCAGGGCGTGCGGACCGCTGGAAATGGGCGCGGGGTGGCGACGAGCCATCCAAGATGCTCTCCTATACCTGCAGCGCTGCGCTGAAATCAGTGATTCCGCCAGGCGTCGCCTGAACCAGGTGCGAAAGCGCAAATTGCTGTGAACGGTGACGATGTTGGCGCCGAGCATGACCAATCATTCAACGTCGGGAGTCGACGGTCACCAGGGCCAGCGGCTTCCGGCAATCGCTGTTGGCGCCGGTGATGGTTGTCGCGATGGTTGGCACCGATGACGGTTGGCGCCAGCGATTATCGGCAGTCGCTACGCCGTCGCCCGCGGCTTCGGTGATCGTGAGCATGAGGGCTCCGTGAGGCTCCGCTGACGACGCCACCCGCCGACCCGCCGGTAACGCCACCCGCCGCCTCGCCAACGTTCATAGGGCGTAATCGATGACTCCTGGTGTCCGGATAGGTACGCAAATGATCGCCAGGTCGGGGCGTCTGTCGCATAACCGTACGCATACGGACGCTAACGGGCCTCTTAGCGGGCGTTTGGGTACGGAAATGCGTCGTGCGGCGCGCGCGATGCCTTCGGGAGTGTCATTTGAGTACTCAAACGGACGCGACAGCTCGGACATGAGACCCGAACCCCGTGACGGCCACCCATTTCATCGAGGGGGCTGCGGGCTGGTCGCCAGAAGTGGTGCGCTAACTCGTTATATCGCTGCGAAAGTGCCGCGATACGACGAAGCCGGCCAACCCGAAGGTTGACCGGCTTTCGTATGAATGCGCAAAGAGTTGCATTCGTTGCTGCGACGACTGCGCTGTGGTGGCCGCGCTGCGACGGCGACGACGACTGCGCTGTGGTGGCCGCGCTGCGACGGCGATGACGACCGCGCCGCGCACGCAGCGAGCGAGCACGAAGCTACTCCGCCTTGGCCTCGTCGGCAGCGGGGGCAGCCTCAGCGGCAGGGGCCTCGGCGGTCTCGGTCTTGGCGGCCTCCTCGGCAGCCTTGGCCTCCTCAGCGGCCTTCTTTGCAGCCTCAGCCTCGGCCTTCTTGGCGTACTCGGCGGCACGCTTGGCCTTGGCGGCCTTCTTGGCCTCCTGGGCGGCCTTCTGCTGAGCGGCCTTCTCGGCAGCCTTTGCGGCGCGAGCGGCCTTGGCCTCCTGGGCCTTCTTCAGCTGAGCAGCAGCGGCGCCACCGAACTTGTCGGAGAAGCGCTGGACGCGTCCGCCGGTGTCGACGAGCTTCTGCTGGCCGGTGTAGAAGGGGTGGCACTTATCGCACAGGTCGATAGTGAGCTCCTTCTTGGTCGAGCGAGTCTTCCAGGTGTTGCCGCAGGTGCAACGAACGGTGCACTCCACGTAGTCGGGATGGATGCCCTTCTTCATGTTGGCTCCTTTTCTTGGCCTGGTTTCCGACCAGGCGAGGGGTTGGCCCGGCGTGCGCCGAGCGAGGGTATGCCCGGCAGGCGCCGAGCGGGTGCTGTCCGGCGAACCGGACGCGCTTGTCCGGAGTACCGGACGCCGCCTGCCCGGCAAGCGCCGGACGGTCGTACGACCGCCAGCTCCGCGGGCCCGGCTAGGACGCGGGCGACACGACGCATGAACGGTCAAGCTGTACTAATATAGCGCAACCCTAGCCGCCCCGCGCGCACAACGCGGGTAAGAAGCGCATTTGTGCTGGTGGCTTCACATATATAGAAGTGTGTGCCTGCAGAAGCGCGCGGCGATATAGAAGCGAGCGCCGGCCGCGGCGAACGCCGACTTGCTGGGGGGCGCTACGGCGCGATGTCGCTACAGCGATGTCGCTACAGCGATGGCGCAACGGCGATGGGGCTGTGGCGCAATGGTGCCGTGGCGATGGGGCAGCGCTGCGAGGGCGCCACGACGGGGGGCGCCCCCGCATGTAAAGCGCGCGCAGCTGCGCCGGGCAGCCTTACAATCCCTTGACGATTTGTAAAGCGATTGTAAGTCGCAATCAACGCCGGGTAAGAGCCGGGCGACGAGCAGCTAGTGCCACCCTGAACGCAATAACGTACGAACTGCAAAGCGAGACGACGCCGGTGGCATGTCGCGTCTGCCGCGCGGAGTGCAGGCTCGCACCCTCCCCTCGCATGAGCCTGCAACCCGCGCGGACAGACGTCCGAAAGCACGCGCGAAGCACACACGACAGCGCCGACGTCCAACGCCTCCACAAGGCGCGTCCAACCGCGCGCAACTCTCGAAGGGAGAGCAAGCACTATGCGCAACGCAATCACTCGTCGTTCGTTCCTGGCTCTGGGTGGCTCCGCAGTCGTGGCCGTTGCTGGCCTGGGCCTGGTGGGCTGCGGTGGCAGCTCCTCCAGCTCCGACTCCTCTAGCTCCGATTCCAGCTCCACCAAGCAGATTTCCGGCTCCGTGACTGCCGCCGGCTCCACCGCTCTCCAGCCGCTGGTCGAGGCTGCCGCCGAGCAGTTCCAGGACGTGCAGCCTGGCATCACCGTGTCCGTCCAGGGCGGCGGCTCCGGCCAGGGCATCACGCAGATTGTCCAGGGCACCGTCCAGATTGGCGACTCCGACGTCTTCGCTGAGGAGAAGGTCAAGGACTCCTCCGACCTGCAGAAGATCAAGGACAACAAGGTCTGCGTCGTGGGCATGGGCCCTGTGGTCAACCCCGACCTGGGCATCACGAACATCTCCATGGACAACCTGAAGGGCATCTTCCTGGGCCAGATTACCAACTGGAAGGACGCTGGCGGCCCCGACCAGGAGATCGTGGTCATCAACCGCGCCTCCGGCTCCGGGACCCGTGCCACCTTTGAGTCCAACGTCCTGAAGGGCGAGAAGGCTCCCGACAGCTTCAAGCCCCAGGAGCAGGATTCCTCGGGCACCGTGGCCAGCATGGTCGCTCAGACCCCCGGCTCCATCTCTTACCTGGCCTTCTCCTACTACAACGACTCCCTGACCGCGCTCAGCGTGGACAACGTCGAGCCCAAGGAGGAGAACGTCGAGTCCGGCGACTGGAAGATCTGGGCCTACGAGCACATGTACACCGCCGCCGACCCCGACGAGGCCACCCAGGCGTTCGTCGACTACATGCTGGGCGACGACGTCCAGGGCTCCCTCATCGAGTCCAACGGCTACATCCCCATGTCCGGCATGAAGGTCGAGCGCGACGCCGACGGCAACGAGACCACCAAGTAGTTCCTACCTCGGCATTTCCGCGGGTTGCGGCCGCCTAGAAGGGCTTTGCCCACTTAGGCGGCCGCCTTCGCGAAGAAGGGCTTTCGCCTCGTAGCAGACTCGGCACGAGGTATCACCCGAAGGTTTCGCCCGTCGTCGGATTTGCGGCGAGGCTCGCGATTTGCGGCGCGCCCGCGATTGACTGCGAGGCCGCGTATGGCGGGCCCGCGATTGACCGCGAGGCCCGCGATTGGCAGTGGGAGCGGGACCAGCGCGAATGAACGCGCATCTTCCAAAGGAGAGATCAAAGCGATGGCAAAGCAAGTAATGCCCAAACGTCGCCTTGAGGGAATCGGACTAGGCGTCACGGGTGCCTGCGTGGGACTCGTGGCGCTTCTTGTGGTAACCCTCATTGCGATGGTGGTCAGCAGGGGTCTGGCCACCTTCGTACAGAACGGAGTGGACTTCGGTGCATTCCTGACCGGCACCACCTGGAACCCCGACCAGGTAAACGACGCGGGCCAGCCCCTGGTGGGCGCCTTGCCCATGATCTGCGGCTCGTTTGCCGTCACGCTGCTGTCGACGGCGTTCGCGCTGCCCATCGCCATCGGCTCCGCCATATTCGTGGTCGAGATCGCCCCCGGCTTTGGCCGCCGCGTGTTCCAGCCGCTGGTCGAGCTGCTGGTTGGCATCCCGTCCGTCGTCTACGGCCTCATTGGCCTGCGCGTCATCGTGGCCTTCACCCGCTCGCTTGCGGGCGGCACGGGCTACGGCATCTTCTCGGGCTCCATCGTCCTGGCCATCATGATTCTGCCCACCGTGACCAGCCTTTCGATTGACGCCCTGGCCGCCGTGCCCAACGCGTACCGCGAGGGCTCCTACGCCCTGGGCTGCACGCGTTGGCAGACCGTGTGGCACGTCGTGCTAAAGAGCGCCATGCCCTCCCTCATGACCGCAGTCATTATGGGCATGACCCGCGCCTTCGGCGAGGCTCTGGCCGTGCAGATGGTCGTGGGCAACGCGGCGCAGGTCCCGACGTCTCTGTTCACGCCTGCCGCCACGCTGACCTCTGTCCTGACCATGGGCATGGGCAACACCGTTACCGGCACGCTGCAGAACAACGTCCTGTGGTCGCTGGCCATGATCTTGCTGGTCATGAGCCTCGTGTTCATCCTGATTGTCCACCTCATCGGCAAGAAGGGAGGCAAGGTAAATGACTAGCTCTGCAGACGCCTCCAAGGCTTCCGCCGGCACCCCCGGCGGCGGCAGCCCCTTCACGGGTGAGGCGGCCGCTCGTCACGCGTCAAAGCTAAAGAGCCAGGACCACGTGGCCACTGGCATCATCACAGCCATCGTCGCCCTGGTCATGATTATCCTGGCCGCCATCGTCATCTACATCCTGGTACTGGGCGGCGGCAAGCTGTTCGACGGCCACTTCCTGACCGCGAAGGCCGAGAGCGTAAAGGCCGGCGGCGGCATTGGCCCCGAGCTGTTCAACTCGTTCTACCTGCTGATCATCACCCTGATCATCTCGGTGCCTATCTCCCTGGGCGGCGCCATCTTCCTGGCGGAGTATGCCCCCGAGAACGCCTTCACCGCTGCGGTGAAGACCGCCATCGAGACCCTGAGCTCGCTGCCCTCCATCGTGGTCGGCCTGTTCGGCCTGCTGCTGTTCGTGCAGCAGTTCGGCTGGGGCTACTCCATCCTTTCGGGCGCCCTGGCTCTGACGATGTTCAACATCCCCATCCTGGTGCGCACCATCCAGCAGGCGCTGGAGGACGTGCCGCGCAGCCAGCGTGACGCCGGCCTGGCCCTGGGTCTGACCCGCTGGGAGACCACGACTCACGTGCTGCTGCCGGCCGCTATGCCCGCCATCGTCACCGGCATCGTGCTTTCCGCAGGCCGCGTGTTCGGTGAGGCAGCTGCCCTGATCTACACGGCAGGCCAGTCCGCACCCGCGCTGGACTTCGCGAACTTCAACCTGGCCAGCGCTTCTTGCCCGTGGAACCTCATGCGCCCGGCCGAGACCCTGGCCGTCCACATCTGGAAGATCAACTCCGAGGGCCTGATTCCTGACCTCGACGCCATCTCCAACGGCTCCGCTGCCGTCCTGATGGTGTGCATCTTGGCCTTCAACCTGATAGCCCGCTGGGCTGGCAAGGCCCTGGGAAGGAGGCTGACCGCAGAATGAGCACCTCTACCATGGATGCCATCACCGATGCCGGCGTGGACAACGCCGCAAAGGGAAAGGCTGGCGACGTGGTCCTTTCGACCAAGAACGTCACCGTGCGCTACAACCTGACCAAGGAGGCCCTGCACGCTACGTCGCTGGACTTCCGCAGCGGCGAGTGCACCGCGCTCATAGGCCCCTCGGGCTGTGGCAAGTCCACCTTCCTGCGCAGCCTGAACCTCATGAACCGCGAGATCCCGAAGTGCCGCATCGGCGGCGAGATCTGGTACCACGGCCAGGACATCAACGCCCCCGGCGTGAACCTGTTTGAGCTGCGCAAGCACATTGGCATGGTGTTCCAGCAGCCCACGCCCTTCCGCAAGTCCATCCGCGAGAACATCCTGTTTGCCCCCAAGCGCCATGGCCAGACGGACAAGGCGGTGCTGGAGGAGCTCCTGCAGAAGAGCCTGGAGGGCGCGGCCCTTTGGGACGAGGTCAAGGACAAGCTGGACCAGTCGGCCCTGGCTCTGTCCGGCGGCCAGCAGCAGCGCCTGTGCATCGCGCGCACCCTGGCCATGAACCCCGACGTCATCCTGCTGGACGAGCCGTGCTCCGCACTGGACCCCATCTCGACCTTCGCGGTCGAGGAGACCATCCGCGACATGGTGCAGCGTGGCATCTGCGTCATCATCGTCACGCACAACATGGAGCAGGCGGCTCGCGTGTCCAACAACACGGCCTTCTTCTACCTGGGCGACATGGTCGAGTGGGGCCCGACGAAGCAGCTCTTCTCGGTACCCAAGACCAAGCGACTGAACGACTATCTGACCGGAAGGTTTGGCTAATGGCTATGAGCGACAAGGAAACGAACACGGACCTGGTATCGGGCGTGGCGTCCTCGTCGGAGGCTGCGGTCGACCCGGCGGACGTGAAGATCTCGGTGCAGGACCTGCACCTGTGGTACGGCGACTTCGAGGCCCTGAAGGGCATCAGCCTGGACATCCCGCGCAACAAGGTCACGGCTTTCATCGGCCCCTCCGGCTGCGGCAAGTCCACGCTGCTGCGCACACTGAACCGCATGAACGACCTGGTGGAGGGCATTCGCTACCAGGGAAAGATTCTGCTGGACGGCCAGGACCTGTTCCAGCAGGACGCCACCGAGGTGCGCCTGAAGGTGGGCATGGTGTTCCAGCACCCCAACCCCTTCCCGCTGAGCATCTATGACAACGTGGTCTACGGCGCCCGCCGCCACGGCATCAAGGGTAACCTGGACGACCTGGTCGAGAGCTCGCTGACCCGCGCGGGCCTGTGGGACGAGGTCAAGGACAACCTGCAGGCTTCGGGCCTGGGACTGTCCGGCGGCCAGCAGCAGCGTCTGTGCATCGCGCGCGCCATCGCCATGCACCCCGACGTTCTGCTGATGGACGAGCCCACCAGTGCATTGGACCCCATCTCGACGGCTATGATTGAGGAGCTCATGACCGAGCTCTCCCGCGACACCACGGTCGTCACCGTGACGCACCACCTGCAGCAGGCCGCTCGCGTGGCCTCCCGCACGGCGTTCTTCCTGCTGGGCGAGCTGGTGGAGTACGCTCCCACAGCCCAGCTGTTCAGCAACCCGCAGGAGAAGCGCACCGAGGACTACCTCACAGGAAGGTTTGGCTAATCATGAAGACCAGAACAGAGTACCTGGGCCAGCTCGACCGACTGAACGAGCACCTCTCGCGCCTGGGCGAGGCAGTGGTTTCCGACATCAACGCCACCGGCCGCGCGCTGACGCAGGACGACGAGGGCGCCGGCCAGGGCGTCATCGAGTCCCACAGCTCGACCCTGCGCCTGAAGCGCTCCGTCGAGGACGAGTGCCTGACGCTGATGCTGCTGCAGAACCCGCTGGCGTCCGACATGCGCTTCGTGACCGCCGCCTTCCGCGCGGTGTCCGACCTGTCGCGCATCGACGAGACCGCCTTCGAGATCGCCGAGCTGAACCAGGAGCTGCGCGACGAGAAGATCATGCCTCACATTGCGCAGTTCGGCGAGCTGTCCGCCCGTGCGGCCGACATGGTGAACCAGGCCATGGACGCCTTCATCGAGGTCAACGCCGAGGAGGCAGAGCAGGTCTTTGCCAAGGACGACCGCGTGGACCAGCTGTACGACGAGGTGCGCAAGCACATCACCGACGTTCTGCGCCAGGACAACAACGAGGACGCCGTCATGTCCGCGCCCGAGGTGCTCATGATGGCAAAGTACTACGAGCGCATGGGCGACCACGCGCAGCGCATTGCCGACTGGGCCATCTTCCGTGCCACGGGCAAGTATCGTGGACGCGGCATCGGAGGGTCTGAGTAACGTTGGTCTACTACGTTGAGGACGACACGAACATCCGCGAGCTGACGCTGTACGCGCTCAAGCAGGCCGGCATCGAGGGGCAAGGCATGGCAAACGATGCCGAGTTCCGCCGCGCCTGCGCCGAGCGCAAGCCCGACGCCATCCTGCTGGACATCATGCTGCCCGACACGGACGGGCTCACCATCCTGAAGCGCATCCGCCAGGACCCCTCGCTTTCGCGCGTCCCCGTGATGATGCTGACGGCGAAGGACACCGAGCTGGATACGGTTCGCGCGCTGGACGCGGGCGCGGACGACTACCTGGCCACGCCCTTCGGCATGCTGGAGCTGGTCAGCCGCGTGAAGGTCATGCTAAGGCGGACGCGCCTGTCGCATGCGCAGGAGATCGTGGACGAGCACCTGCAGGTGGGGCCGCTGGACCTGTGGCCGTCCCGTCGCGAGGTCACGCTGGACGGCAAGGAGCTGCAGCTGACCATGCGAGAGTTCGACCTTCTGGAGTTCCTCATGCGCTCGCCCGGCGTCGTGTTCTCGCGTGAGACGCTGCTACAGCGCGTGTGGGGCTGGGACTTCGACGGTGGCTCGCGCACGGTGGACGTGCACGTGCAGACGCTGAGATCAAAGCTGGGCGACCCCCACAAGGGCGGCCACTCCGATCTGATCGAGACGGTCCGCGGCGTGGGCTACCGCCTGCGCGCGTAGGTGCGGCGCGGGTGCCGCGCGGGCGCGTGGCGGGCGCGTGGCGGCGGCCTGTCCGTTGCCACCCCGTACCAGCACCTAGCCGTTGCCACCCGTTGCCCCCCCGTACCGGCGCCTAGCCGTTGCCACCCCGTACCAGCTAGGGGCGTTCCGCTGCTCTGGGCGCCCTTCTTGCCCGCTGGGGTGACTGGACTGCCTCGCTGCGGAGCTCGATTGGTGGGGCGTCCTCGCTGGCGCCACTTATGGCGACCCCTCGCTCCGTATGGTGGTCCATGATGGGACCCTCTCGCGCGGAGTCCCTTCTTGTGACTGCCCCACCTATGGTAATTCCCTCGCATGGCGGCCCCCTCTTACGGTGAGAGGCACAGTTCGATACGTTTTTCCTCGCGAAAACGTCCGAAACTGTGCCTTTCGCTGCGTTTGAGGGGGCGTGCAGCAGCTACGTTGCTCCCGTGCTGTCGACATACCGGTGACGTGCTGCGGACTGCCCCGCTGGGGGCTGGCTGTTCAGTGCCGATGGGCGCAACCTTTTCAGGTTCGAGTACCTGCGGGATGGTATGCAGCCACTGCTTTCAACAGCGCTTTCTGCAAGGGTGCCAGGTGCGAGTGTGGAGGCACCCGCAACTCGGATTCCTGTCAGTACCTTCTGCAAGGGTTGGAGGTGTGAGCGTGGACGCACTCACACCTCGGACCCCTGTGAGTGATTTCTGCAAGGGTGCCAGGTACGAGTACCCGAAGGTCGGAAGTTTGCGGGGGTCAGTTTTGCCCTTCTCACAAAAGTCCAGGTAGATGGCTTGGCCAATAATGGTGACTCCCCAATCCGGACTCGCTTTCTGCAAAGGTGGCAGGAGTGGGTACTCATACCTCGGACCCCTGTCAGAAGTCCCTGCAAGGGTGCCAGGTGCGAGCGTAGAGGCACTCGCAACTCGGACCCCTGCAAGACGATTTCTGCAAGGGTGCCAGGTGCGAGCGTAGAGGCACTCACAACTCGGACCCCTGCAAGGTGATTTCTGCACGGGTTGGAGGTGTGAGTGTGGATGTACTCACAACTCGGACCCCTGTCAGAAGCCGCCTGGTCAGAACCCGACCGGTCAGAAGCCGCAATGGGGGGTGGTGGGTTCGGATGCCCACATACTGCTTGTCTGCCAGGATTTATTTCTCTAGAAAGAGTTTCTAGCAAGGGGTTTCTAGCAAGGGGCCTCTGATAAGGGGCCGCTAGCAGGCGAGCGATGGACTTATCTAGCGCGGACGGCGGACGGCGGACGGCGGACGCGGGGGCGCCGGTGCATGAGAGGTGCCCCGCATCGCTAGACGCTCTTGTCCAGATGGCGGATGTGGCCCAGATGGCAGATGTGGCCCAGATGGCGGCTGTGATGGCGGCTGTGGCTGAGAATGCAGCCGAGGTTGTGACTGAGGATGTGGCCGAGATGGCGGCGCTGGCTGCTCGCGTGTGAGCTGGCGAATTGGTACGCGTAAGGCAAAAGAAAGCCTGCTGAGCAGGTTTAAGCCCATGCTTGCCGACCGAGTAAGATGTCGTTGTGGGCGGCTGTCAGTGATTGAGGTGCCCGCAGGCGGAGATGATGACTGCCGTAGCTTGTCAGCATTCTTGGCGGGTGCTTGCTGATTGATTCTGGTTCGCGTGCTGGTTCGTGAGGGGCTGCAATGGAGCTGGATTTTGGTTCGGGTGGTGCGCTGGGTTCGAGCGGCGCCCTGGGCTCGGTGGGCTTGTCTGGGTCAGGTAGCGCTCTGAATTCGAGCGGCGCCCTTGGTTCGCGTGGAGTGCTGGGCACGATACACGCGCTGGGGTTTGGCGGAGCCGTAGGCAAGTCCTCGGAACTGGGCAATGTAGGCACTAGCAAGAAGGGCTTGGCTGTCTCGGGAGCGTTTGCCAGGGCAGCGAATCCGAAAGCGGCGAATGCAAAAGTCGTGGGCGCGGCACGCGCGGACGTAGGACGTGCGGGCGCGGCACGTGCGGACGCGATGCGTGCAGACGTGGACGCAGACGCGAACGACGCTGGCCAGAAGCCCGAAGGCCGCCCGACCCCTGCAGCCAGCTCGGCCTCGGCCGGCAGTAGCATCGAGTCGTCGACCCAGCCCGACGACTCGCTTTCCGATGAATCGTCGACCTCCGGCGGCCCTTCTCGCCCGCCGGCGTCGCGCGGGCGCGCGCCGTCGCTGACTTCGCGCATATTCGTCGCGTTGCTGGTGATGTCGGTGGTCGCGGTCGTTTTGGCCACGTTGGTCAGTGCAATCGTGTACCAGAACAGCTTGATGGATGACGCACAAAGCCAGCTGGCGCGCGAGACGTCGGTGCTGAGCCAGGCCATCGAGCAGGCAACCGACGGCCAGGGGTCCACGGCGCAGACCTCCAGTGAGACCTCCAGCGGCCAGACCGAGCAGTCCGTGCTCGAGAACCTGCAGCTGGGAGACCTGCGCGCCACGCTGGTCGACTCGGATGGCACGGTGCTGTATGACTCGCAGGGCGACGCTGCCACCATGCCCAACCACCTGGACCGCCCCGAGGTGGCTGAGGCTCTGTCCACGGGCAGGGGCTCCACCGTGCGCAACAGCTCGACCATGGGAAACATCAGCATCTACCAGGCGGTTCTGCTGAACTCGGGCCACGTGCTGCGACTCTCGATCGACCGCGAGGGCGTCGTGACCATACTGCGTGGCGACCTGTGGGTCGTCGCCGGCGTCATGCTGCTGCTAGCGGTGGCGGCGTGGATCGTGGCGATGGTTCTCTCGCGCAAGCTGGTGCGCCCCATCCTGAACATGTATCCGTCCGAGGTGTCCCTGCGCCAGGCGCGCGAGGCTCGCGACCGCGGCGAGTCCATCCGCCCGATGGATGCGTCGGCCGCCATCCACACCGGGGCCCCGCGCGACGACGCGGACGACGACCTGCTGTTGGCGCCCGCCGTCTCGCCCTATCGCGAGCTGGACCCGCTGACCCAGCGCATCAACAACCAGCACGCGCGCCTGGTGCGCCAGATGGACCAGCTGCGTGACGCGGACTTGATGCGCAGCGAGTTCACCGCCAACGTGACGCACGAGCTGAAGACCCCGCTGCAGTCCATACCGGGAGCCTCGGAGCTCATGATGGAGGGGCTGGTGAAGCCGGAGGACGTCGAGGACTTCTCGCGCCGCATCTACAAGGAGGCGCGCCGACTGTCGGACCTGGTGAACGACATCCTGATGCTGTCGAAGCTGGATGACACCGAGCGCAACAGCATCGACTCTGCGCGTGCCAATAGCGAGCCGGTGGACCTCTTTGCCGTGACGCACGACGTCGAGCAGCGCCTGGGGCCAAAGGCCGACGACGCCGAGGTCGAGCTGACGCTGGACGGCAGCCGCGCGGTGGTCATGGGCATGCCGCGCCTGATAGACGAGCTGATCTCGAACCTCATCGTGAACGCCATCCGCTACAACCATCCCGGCGGCTACGTGCGCGTGTGGGTGGGACACGTGGCAGGCCGTCCGACCGTGCGCGTCAGCGACACGGGCATCGGCATAGCCCCCGCCGACCAGCAGAAAATCTTCGAGCGCTTCTATCGCGTCGAGAAGTCCCGCAGCCGCGCCAGCGGCGGCACTGGCCTGGGGCTGGCCATCGTGAAGCACGCCGCTGCCTTCCACCACGCGTCCGTGGACGTGCAGAGCCAGCTGGGCCACGGTTCCACGTTCACCGTGACGTTCCCGCCCCTGCCCGCGGACTAGCGCAGGAGGGCAAGAAGGGCTAATAAGGGCTGACGTGCCGCACTGAGCGGTTCGCCAAAGAGGGTCGCCGGTCCGATCGGGCGATCCACGAAGAATAGGCACCGCGCTCTGTGTATCGGCATGAAAGGTTGGCCATACCTATACCAAAGCGGGCCAGGCACCGAAGTGTCTGGCCCGCATGGTTTCCTTGGCTGGGATACTAGGATTCGAACCTAGGTTACAGGCACCAAAAACCCGTGTCCTGACCACTGGACGATATCCCAATGCATCGCTGCGTTGGGTGCAGCCAATGAACCAGCTTAGTCTAACAGGAGCCGCGTCGTTTGGCGAGGTCGTCAGTGTACTTTTCGCCGATTGCAATGGCGGCTGAGCGACGGCCGCGGAGCCGTTGATCCGTCGGCTCCGGGCGGCAGCTATGGAGCAGTGGCTCAGAGCGACGGCTGCATGGCTATAGCTTCAGCAACTGCCGCTGGGTTGCAGCTCCAGGCAACGGCTGCGATGCTGTGGATCAGATCAACGGGCGCGCGGCCTCGAACTGCGAGTGATGGTCGCCCGGTCGTTGCTCAGCTCTGTGTACGGGTGGACCTCCGCGGCGCAGCCCATGCCGATTTGCAGGTGCTGCTGCAAAAGTCGGACCTTTGGGCGCCCACCCCTGGGAGTTTTGCAGTGGCCGGATTAGCCCCTCACGCAAAAGCCCAGGTCAGAGGCCTGGGCTTTCAAAGACAAGAAAAACTGAATGCAGAAGTGGGAGGTGTGGGCGCCCATCCCTCGACCTTCTGCAGCAAGTCCTGCAAAGGTGGGAGGTGTGGGCGCCCCGATCCGTACTTTCCGCCCGTCCATGCGCAGACGTGGCGGCTGCGGGTACCCACACCTGACAGGTTTGCGCAGCCCCCGAACCCCAGGTCGGGGCGCCATGAAAAAATGCCTGGTCAGAGGGGGTGTCGGAGAATGGCGCCCGGCATGTTCATCAGCCTGAGCGCAGACGTGGCGGCTGCGGGTACTCACACCTGACAGGTTTGCGCGGGGGTGCGCGAACGTGGCGGGTGTGGGTGGCGACGTCGACGGATTGGGGCGCCGGGGTGTCAAGCGGCACCCGGTTCGGGCGTGGCGACGCTGTCCGGCGCCCGATTGGCCCGCGGCGACGCTGCATGATGCAAGGTTCGGGCGCGGCGACGCTGCCCAGCGCTCGGTTGGGGGACGCAGGCTCCGGCTATTTGCCCGATTGGGGTGCTCTCATGCAATGAGAGGCACAGTTTCGGACGTTTTCGCGAGGAAAAACGTACCAAACTGTGCCTCTCACCGTAAGGGTCGGGCAAGAAGCGCTGCCAGGCAAGAAGCCTGCGCTTACTCGTCGAAGGCCTGGCAGATGGCGTCCAGCAGCATGACCGCGAAGGTCTGCGCGTCGGCGATGGTGAAGGTGCCGTTGTAGTCGTGGCCGCTCAGGGGCAGCTCGATGCGGATGACGGGGACCTTCTCCTTCGAGCTCTCGTAGGCGGTGCGGATGCGCATGGGTAGCGTGTCCACGTCGTCCATCAGCACGTTGGGGACCTTGGTGTTGGCGTCCGGAGAGGTGGAGGCCACCACCAGGATCGCCTGGTCGGCGTCGTCGTGGTTGTCGGGGGAGTCCACGATGTCCAGGCCGCTCTTCTCGTTGGTGGCGGAGGCTAGGTTCCACACGCGGCCGGCCACGTTGCGCGAGATGGGGTCCTCGGCGGTGATGGCCAGGTGCACGCTCTCCAGCACGTTGGCCGCGCGTGCAAAGCCCATCTCGCCCTGCGGATGGGGGCCTGAGGCGGGCTTGCCGGCCCACACGTGGTGCAGGCGCTCGATGGCGTCGAACGTGTCGGGGAACGCCATGCCGTCGGGTAGCGCGCCGATGTTCTCCTGGAACTGCTTCACGGCGGCCTCGGTGTGGACGCCGTAGTAGCCGTCCTCGGCGCCGGCCGAGAAGCCCAAGATGTTCAGGCACTTCTGCAGCTGACGCACGTCGGCACCATGGAAGTTGGGCAGGCGCAGGTACAGCGTGCGGTCGCCCATGTGGTAGCCCTCGTCCACCAGCGTGGCCCAGGTGGAGGTGTCGACCTCCTGACCCAGCGAGAGGTCGTGGTCCAAGCGGAAGCGCGCCACCGCCGTGCCCGTGGACTTGCCGAAGTACTGGCGGGACTTCTCGTCGGCGTCAATGTCGTAGCCCAGGGCCGCCAGCCTGTCCTGTATGTCTTCGACTGCGGCGCCCGAGGCGCCCTCAGAGATTGGATCCATTATGTGTTCCTGCCTTTTCGCTTTGCGGTGCCGCTATGCGCGGCGCTCCACAAAGAAGTCTGCCATCGAAAGGAGCGTGTCGCGCGCCTGCGGCTCCAGCTGAACGCCGTTCAGGTGGGACTTTGCCTGGTCCACCAGCCGCTGCGCGTAGGAGCGCGTGTGGTCCAGGGAGCCGGCTGCGTCCATCAGCTGCACGGCGCGGTCCAGCCGCTGGGGGTCCGTCGTCTTGGACGAGAGGATCTGAACCAGCTCGTCGCGCCGCGCGGAGTCCAGGTGGGCCAGCGCCCACACCACCATGAGCGTGCGCTTACCCTCGGTGATGTCGCTGCGGTAATCCTTGCCCTGGGCCTCGGCGTCGCCCGCCAGGTTCAGCAGGTCGTCCTGCAGCTGGAAGGCCAGGCCGGCGTCCATGCCGAACGAGCGCAGCGCCTCCACCTGGGCGGTTGTGCCGCCACCGCAGATGGCGCCGCACGCAAGGGGCACGGCCGCCGAGTAGTACGCGGTCTTGTGGCTGGCCATGTACAGGTAGTCGTCTACCGACACGTCCCAGCACTCGTCGCGGGCCCAGCCCAAATCCAGCGCCTGGCCCTCCAGCGTGCGCTCCTCCATGGCGGAAATCTCCTCCAGGAGGCGCAGGCGGGTGCCGGCGTCCAGGCGCTGGTCGCGCAGGACGGTCGTGGTGGTGGCCACCAGGGCTAGGTCTCCCACGTTCAGGGCCACCCCCACGCCCTCCGTCACGTGGACGCAGGGTTGGCCGCGGCGCATCTGTCCCTCGTCGGCGATGTCGTCGTGGATGAGGGCGGCGCTTTGGAACAGCTCGACCGCGCTGGCCACGCTGAGGGCGCGCTCCTCGGGTGCCCCGACCGCCGCTGCGCCCAGAAGGCACAGCGCCGGCCGCGTGCGCTTGCCGCCCGACGCCACAAAGCGGCGCAGCGGCGCGTACAGGTAGCGCTCCAGGGCGTCGGCGCCGTCCCCCTGCCGGGCAGAGGGAACGCTGGCCATGACGTGCTGGTCTATGACGTGGCGCCGGCTGGTCAGAAAGCTGACGAAGGCCTGCGCCGCGTCGGGGGTGGGCTCGCTCATGGGGTTAGCTCTCGTAGCCGTTGGGGTTGTGGCTCTGCCAGTTCCAGCCGTCGCGGCACATGTCGTCGATGTCGTACTTGGCCTCCCAGCCCATCATGCGCTTGGCCTTCGAGCAGTCGGCGTAGTTGGCGTCGACGTCGCCCGGACGGCGCGGCTCGATCTTGTACGGGAGGTCCTTGCCGCAGGCCTTGCTGAAGGCCTTGATGCTCTGCAGCACCGAGGTGCCCTTGCCGGTGCCCAGGTTGAAAATCTCGACGCCGGTGCGGCCGTTCATCCAGTTCAGGGCTGCGACGTGGCCGGTGCCCCGGTCGCACACGTGGATGTAGTCGCGCACGCCGGTGCCGTCGGGGGTGTTGTAGTCATTGCCGTACACGTGCACGTAGTCGCGCTTACCCACGGCCACCTGCGCCACGTAGGGCAGCAGGTTGTTGGGGATGCCCTTGGGGTCCTCGCCCATGAGTCCCGAGGGGTGCGCACCGATGGGGTTGAAGTAGCGCAGCAGCACGACGTTCCACTCGGGGTCGGCGGTGTGCAGGTCGGTCAGGATCTGCTCGATCATCCACTTGGTCCAGCCATAGGGGTTCGTGGCGGGCTTCTTGGGACTCTCCTCGGTCAGGGGCAGCTTGTCGGGGAAGCCGTACACCGTGGCGGAGGAGCTAAAGATGATGTCCTTGCAGCCGTGGTTGCGCATGACGTCCACCAGGGTCAGCGTGTTGCCCAGGTTGTTCGTGTAGTACTCGATGGGCTTGTGCACCGACTCGCCCACGGCCTTGTAGCCGGCGAAGTGGATGACGCGGTCGATCTGGTTGTCGTCGAAGACCTGGTTCAGGGCCTCGCGGTCGTTCACGTCGACCTCGTAGAACTTCAGGTTCTGTGCCAGATCGTCGCCCACGATGGTCTTGATGCGGTCGACGACCACGGGGCTGGCGTTGTACAGGTTGTCCACGATGATGGCCTTGTATCCGGCCTTCAGCAGCTCGACGACCGTGTGGCTGCCGATGAAGCCGGCGCCGCCGGTGACGAGCACGCAGGTGTCCTGCGGAGCCTTCTGTTGACTCATACCCTCTCCTTTGGAGTCGCTATCTGATGGTGCCCCGCACACGACGCGCAACGCCGTCGCGGGGCTTTCTTGGCAAAGCGAATGCAACACAAATTATACGTCGCACCAGGCGGAGCTGCCTCCCGTGCGCGCTTCTTGCACGCGCCGGGCGTGCCAGAAGCGCATGCCAGAAGCGCCAGGGCGCCCTACCGGGCGTTCAGGATGGCCGCCGCCTGCGCGCCGGTCATGTCGGGCGTTACGCCCAGCTGGGCTGCCTGGGGAGTCAGGCCGGTGATCTTGTGCGCCAGGACCTCCTCGAAGCTGCCGCCCGCCACGCGGACCGCGGCGTCGCCCAGCTGCTCGGCCTTCTGCAGGCTGAGGTAGCCGCACATCAGGAAGCCGCGCGTGCAGCGGATCACGATCAGCGAGGCGTGGCCGTCTCCGGCCAGCTGGGGCATGATCATGCCCTCGGCCGTCGTGTCGCCAATCGTCAGCAGTTGAGTAGTGACCATCGTGTCTCCAATCAATCGGTTTGCAAGAAGTGCGTTGCCAGAATTGCCTGCGCCGGTGGCGCGATCCAGCGGCTCGCGGGTCGTCGCAGTTCCGGTGCCGCGCCCTACTGCCCGGACACCGTGGTGCTGGAGGTCATCAGCAGGGCCGAGCTGCCGCCGCATATCTTGCCGTGCGTAGCGTTCAGGGCGTCTAGCAGCGGGAATATGGCGCTGAAGTCGTCGGGTACGTTCGTCTGGACCACGTACACGTAGTCGCCGCAGTCCGAGAAGACCACGCCGGTGTCGTTCGTCGCCTGGTCGCCCGAGCCGTCCGCCGGGTACCAGCCGGGCTTTGACCACACCGTGTAGCGCGAGCGCAGAAGCCCGCCCATGGGAGAGTGGTTGGACTGGCTGAGGGCCGAGGTCAGCGTGCTGGCGCCCGCCTCGCCCGACGTGCCGTAGCGATAGATTTCCTTCCAGATGTTGCTGAAGCCCGTGGAGGTGATTTCGGGGTAGTAGTACAGGTAGGCCTTCGAGGAGGTCTCGGGTGCGTACTTTGCCAGCCAGTCGCCCTCGGACTGCAGTCCGTACTGGTTGATGAGCGAGTGAAACGCGTCGTTCGAGGAGTTTACGATGCAGTCCTCGATCGTGGACGCCACCGAGGACGACACCTGGCCGCCCGTGGTCTCGAGAACCATGGTGCAGTAGGCGGCCTTTATGCTGCTGGCGGGGTACATCATGGCGTCGGCGTTGTACGAGACGCCGCGGCCGGTCTTCAGATCGGTCATCACGAAGGACGCCTTGTAGCCCTGGCCGGTTATCTTTGCCAGGGCGCTCTCCAGGTTCTGGTAGGTCGCGGTGGTCTCGAAGCCGGCCGGCACGGTCATGCTGATGCCCGAGGCGGTGGTCGTGGTGGTCACCGTGGCACTCGCGCTGGCGTCCAGGGGCGAGGTGTCCTCCACGGGCGTGGGCTCGGTCTGCTGTGCCTCCGTAGCGGACTCGTCGGCCTGCTGGTCGGAGTCGTTGGGGTCCGCGCTGGAGTCCTGTGCATCGGCCGACTGGTCGCCCTGCGAGTCGTCCGTCGCCTCGGCCTGGTCGACGTCTGCCGTGGACTCGGACTGGTCCTGCGACTGGGTCTGGGCGGTCTGCCCCTGGACCAGATGCAGGGCGGTTTCCCTGGCGGAGGGCACGGTAACGCCCACCACTACCAGGGCCGCAACGGCGATGACCACAGCCAGCGCCACCGCGCGTCCCGCGTGCCCGTGCTTCCTTGGCGGTTCCTGAGTTGAGAAGTGCTTTGCTGCCACGATTCCCCCGTTTTGGTAGAGGCTGCGAGCCACCAGCCCGCGGCTTTCAATATGCGTATGCGTCCCGTCGTCGCGGATGCGCGGACGGGCAAGAAGTTCTTCTTAGCCCTGAGCTGGGGCGGATTGCTGTGCCGTGCTGCCCTGGGGCGGGTTTGGCTGGGCCGATGACTCGCCCTGCGACGATGCACCGCCACGGTCGACGTCGTGGCCGCCACCCAGAGTGTACTTCGTGGCGGCGTGCAGCATGTTCACCTCGGCCAGCTCCAGCTTTCCGTCGATGTATGGCTGGTACATGGCCTGTATGCTGCCGACGCCCATGCTGCACCCGCTGCAGTTCTCGCAGCTGGAGTCGTCGCACCAGCTGAGGCCCTTGTTCACGATCTGCATGCGCTCCTCGCGCGTGGTGTCCTTGATCAAGACGCTCTTTGGCATGGTGACTCCCTTCCTACTTCGTCAGCTTGAACGTGGGCTGGACCTGGTTCACGATGGCATCGCCTGCGGACTTGCTGCTCATGGGATAGGTGATCTGCATGTGGCAGGTCTTGCCGCTTTGATAGTAGGTCATGTCGTAGACCACGCCGCCGGCCTGCGACTCGTCCGAGTAGACCACCCAGTTCTTGCCATGAGCCACGTAGGCCGCGTCGGAACACTGCTCCTTTGCGGCGTGGTATGCCGACTCCACGGTCTGGCCGTCCGGGTTGTTGTCACCCCATAGCGCGATGGTCACGTCGTCGGCGGCGTCGTAGTAGGTGGTGGTCGTGCCGTCCGTCTGCGAGCTGGTGAACTGGCTGGGCATGCTCAGCGTGTAGCCGTACGACGTGCTGGACACGGTGCCGTCGCCGTTGGCCACCACGTCGCCGTTCGAGTTCGTGCTGGTGGATGTGGACGTGGCGCTGCCGTTGCTGGTAATGCTGGACTGGCTTTGCGTGGTGCCGTCCGAGCGGGTGGAGCTGGAGCTCGAGCTGCTGGTGCCGGTCGTACCGGAGTCGGTGCTGGTCGAGGCTGAGCTGGTGTCGTCCGACGTCGACGAGCTGACTGACCCGGAGTTGTCGGAGGAGCTGCCGGTGGCCGTGGTGGCCTGGCTGGAGTTCTTTGCCAGGTTGGCCAGGGGACCGTAGCCTGCAGCCGTCGTGGCAAAGAGCGCCACTGCCAGCGCGGCCACGATGACGCAGGCTACGAGGGCGGGGGTGCGGCGTGACGCCTTCGAGGGGGCGGGCTCGTAGGGGCTCGCCTCGGGCGACGGCACCGGTGCCTGCGCAACGGGCTCGGCGCTTACGGGGCGAAAGGCCTGCGTGTTGCCGGAGTGCGTGGACTGGTAGGGCGACGCGGCCTGCTCGGACCGGTAGGCCTGAGCGCCCTGATTTGCCTGCTGCGTCCGCGCAGCTGCCGCGGCCCCAAATGCCGCGGCCCCGGCGGCAGGTGCCTGCCAGGCGTCCGGCGTCGGCTGAACGCGCTGCGTGGGAGCTGCAGCTGCCGGAGTGGTCTGCGCCGCGTCGACCCGCGACGTGCTGGCGGCATTGGCGCGTACGGTGCGTGCTGCGTCGACCTGCGACGTAACACCGACGTTTGCGGCGTTTGCGGCAGCCGCGCCGGTGCCTGCATGGTGACGTGCGCCCCTGCCGCTGCCGGGCACAAAGACGCGCCTTCCATCCGGCGTGGCCGGCTGCGCCTTGACGGCGTTCGAGGCCTGGTCCCGCTGCGCCTGGCTTTGCTGGGCCGGGTTCTTCTCGTTTGCGTTTTCTGCGTTCTGGTGGGTGTCTGCGGCTGTCAGCAGGGCGCCGCAAGTGGTGCAATACTTGGCTGAGTCTTCGTTGAAGGCTCCACAATGCGTGCAGTACACGTCTATACCTCTCAATCGGTCCGCGGGCGCTCGATGGACCTTCCAGCGCGCCTGTGAACGTGCTTCCTATGCTACGCGATGTGAGCCCGATTGGCGCATTATTCGCATACCATAAACAGCTGGTCACGCGACGAAAACACTCCAGGTACGACGGAAGTTTCGGGCAAGAAGGGCACACTCATGGCAACTGGGTCTCAAAGGGATGGCTACGCTTCGGACGAAGGGACTGCTGACCTGCGGGGCGTTGGCTCGGGTGCGAGCGCGGAGCGCCTCTCGATGAAGCTGCTGAGCCCGGCGGGCGGGCCCGAGCAGCTGGATATGGCCCTGCACTTTGGTGCCGACGAGGTCTACCTGGCGGGTCGTCGGTGGGGCATGCGTGCCAGGAGCAAGAACTTCACGCGCGACCAGCTGGAGCGCGCCGTGCAGAAGGCGCATGCAGCCGGCGTGTCGGTGCACCTGACGCTGAACACGATCATGACCGACGACGACTTGGACCAGATGCCCGACTACCTGCACTTTATTGACGACATCGGCGCGGATGCGGCCATCGTGGCCGACCTGGGCTGCATGGCGCTCCTGCGCGAGCACGCACCGCACGTGCAGCTGCACGTGTCGACGCAGGCGTCGGTCATGAACGCGCGTGCGGCCATGGAGTACGTGCGGCTGGGCGCCACGCGAATCGTGCTGGCGCGCGAGCTGGACCTGCGGCAGATTGCCCAGATTCGCCGGCGCATTCCGCGCGACGTCGAGCTGGAGGTGTTCGCGCACGGCTCCATGTGCATGGCGATCTCGGGCAGGTGCCTTTTGTCGAGCGGCCTGGTGGGGCGCGAGCGTGGGGCGAACGCGGGCGCCTGCACCCAGCCCTGCCGCTGGAACTGGACCCTGGTGGAGGAGGAGCGTCCGCAGACGCGTCGCCTGCCCGTGGAGCAGGACGACCGGTTCAGCTACATCCTGTCGAGCAACGACCTCATGATGCTGGACCACCTGGCCGACCTGCAGGATGCGGGGGTCGACGCCATAAAGCTGGAGGGTCGCGCGAAGGGTGCGTTCTACACGGCCATGATCACGAACGCCTACCGCCACGTGCTGGACGGAGAGCCGGCGTCGGCGTGGCTGGGCGAGCTGGAGACGACGAGCCACCGGCCCTTCTCGACGGGGTTCTTCTACGGGAACCCGACGCAGAATCCCGGGCACGTGGACTACCTGCGGGAGGCGCTGATGGTGGGCACGGTGACGCGCTGCGTGCCGTGCGCCCCGGGGGTCGACTCCGACCCGGCGGACGCCGTCCAGGCAACGGCTCCCGCCGAGTACCTGGTCGAGGTGCTCTGCCGCAACAAGGCCCAGGAAGGCGACACGGTCCAGGCCGTCTGCGCCGGCAGGCCCGTGCAAGAAGTGCAGCTGCGGGGGCTGGAGCACTGGGACGCGCTCGCTGGGTGGGAGCGCACCGGCACCCTGTCGCGCGCGATGGAGCGCTACCGCTTTCGCAGCCCATTCCCCATGGAGCCGCTGGACATCTTGCGCAAGTAGCTTTCCGGCCAGGGGGCTGGCCGGTAGGCGTCTCGCGCCAATCCGGGAAAGAGCGGGTGCCATGGCGCCCTCCTAGCTATTTCGTCTTGTCCATGCGATAGCCCGACGGCAGCTCGTGCCCGCCGTCGGCACCGGGGCCGGGCTGATCCGGCCACGAAAGCACGCGGTCCAGCATGCCCTGCACGTCCAGCACGCCGTAGGCGAACCCCTTGCGCACCAACTCCTCGGGCACGAACTCGTCGTACTTGTCGAAGTAGGGCACCTCGGCGGGGTACAGCAGGTCCATCGGGTCCACGCCCTCGGCGGCGTGCCGCTTTACCACCTCGTAGAACTCCCGGCCCGAGGCTCGCATGGTGAACTGCATGAAGTACGGGCGCGAGGAGTCCAGGCCCTTCAGTCCCAGCTCGTCCGCGCACTTCAGCTTTAGGAAGCGCTCCAGCGCCAGGAAGGCGTAGCTGCCCAGCCAGGGAAAGAGGCACCACGACGTGCCGCCCAGGCAAACCAGCGGCTCGGCGTCCACGTGGGCGTTTCGCGCCACGTGCCGTGCCTGCGCCAGTCGGGCACGGGCATTGCGTCGCAGGTAGGGGTACATGGTATCCTCGCGCAGCGCTTGACGCATGCGCTCGAGCACACGGGTGTTCACGTCTCCGGCCACCATACCGAAGTAGGCGGGGACCTTGCCCTTCACCTGTGTGCACTCTATGAGGTGGCGCTTGTAGTCGATCTCCTCGATGACCCAGACGGCGCCGGCTATGGCTATGCGCTCGCCCACGGGAGGTGGCTGCACGATGGTGCCCAGCTCTTGTGACTCGCTGCGCACCGTGAACTCCTCGTCCTCGGCGAACACCGCGTAGAACTTGAAGTTGTTCGTGACGCGCTCGCCGGCTAGCCCCACGATGAGGCCGCCTGACTCGGTGCGCTCGATATGGTCGATCTGCAACAGGTGCCGCAGCAGCACGCGGAAGTCATCTGCCGTCACGCGATGGAACGGCGCCAGCGTCAGCACGCGCCGCGCCAGCTCGGCAGGGGTCAGCTCGCCCGTGGATGCCAGTATGGCCATGGTTTGGTGGTACAGCAGGCTGTAGGGGAGACCGTCCAGCCGGGGTGGCTCCACCCAGCGTTCCTCCAGGTACAGCTGCACCAGGGCTATGCCCTGCAGCAGCTTCCAGGGAATGGTCTCTGGCATGAGGGCCCGGGCCTCGGGTGGCTCTTCTCGCATGAGGAACCACATCTCGGGTGGCTGACCGCGCCTGCCCGTGCGCCCCAGGCGCTGCAAAAACGAGCTCACCGTGAATGGTGCGTCTATCTGGAATGCGCGCTCCAGGCGTCCTATGTCTATGCCCAGCTCCAGCGTGGCCGTGGTCACGGTGGTCAGGTTCAGGTCCTCGTCGCGCATGAGGTCCTCGGCCGACTCGCGTAGGCTGGCCGAGAGGTTCCCGTGGTGAATGAGGAAGCGGTCGGGCTCGCCCGTGGCCTCGCAGTACTGCCGCAGCGTCGTGGTCACCGCCTCGCACTCCTCGCGGGAGTTGGCAAAGACCAGGCACTTGCGCCCGCGTGTGTGCTCGAACACGTAGGCCAGGCCGGGGTCGGCAAACACGGGCGCCTGGTCGGTGGGCGCCTCCGCGTCGGGCTGGCGCGGCTCGGCGGGGGCGTCCTCGACGCGGTCCTCCTTTGGCGGCACGGGCTGTGAGCTGGTCTTCGTTGGCTGGGGCGTCTCGTAGGTGGGCTCGTCGGTCACGGGGGCCTCGCCGTGGCCCAGGCCGTCCTCGCCCCTCTCGGGGGCCTGGGGACCGCTGATGTAGAAGTGCTCCATGCTGAGGTGCCAATGCTGCTTTGGGGCGTCCAGGCGCGGGATGAGGCAGCGCCTGCCGGTGCCCGCGCTGAGGTACGCTCCGGTGGCCTCGGGATTACCGATGGTGGCCGAAAGGCCTATGCGTCGCGGGTTCACGTGCGCCAATCGGCTGAGCCTTTGCAGGCAGCACAGGGTCTGCGCTCCGCGGTCCCCGCGCAAAAGCGAGTGGACCTCGTCGATGACTACATAGCGCAGATCGCCAAAGATGCGCGGGACGGCGCTGTGCCTGTGCAGCAGCATGGCCTCTAGCGACTCGGGCGTAATCTGCAGGATGCCGGAGGGGTGCTTCAGCATCTTTCGCTTGTGGCTGGCCGAGACGTCGCCGTGCCAGTGCCACACCGGAATCTCCGCCTCGGCGCACAGGTCCTCCAGGCGCATGAACTGGTCGTTGATGAGCGCCTTCAGGGGTCCGATGTAGATGCATCCCACCGACGCCGGTGGGTCCTCCCACAGCTGGGTCAGTATGGGAAAGAAGGCCGCCTCGGTCTTTCCCGAGGCGGTCGAGGCGGTCAGCAGCACGTTGTCGTCGGTGTTAAAGATGGCGTCGGCGGCAGCCACCTGCACGGCCCGCAGGTCCTGCCAGCCGTGCTCGTATATGTAGTCCTGCACGAATGGCGCGTAGCGGTCAAAGACGTCCATGGCTGGCCTAGATTTCGAAGTCGGTGAACTCGTCCTCGCGCTCGGCCGAGCCGTCCGCCTGTGCGGCCTGGCTCTGCACCGGCTGCGTGAACGTGCCCTGCGAGAGGAGCTTCGCGGGCGTGAGCTCGGGGTTCTGCGACAGGATGTCCAGCATCTCGACGAAGTCGCGGATGACCTCGCGCGGCGTCAGGTGCGTGTCGGCCCCCACGCGTCCGTACTCGGCTTGCAGGAACTGCACCAGCTCGTCCTCGGTGATGGAGCGCTCGTAGCCAAACAGGCCCGCGTGGATGTTCGCCAGCTTCTCGATGAGCACCAGCAGTTCCTCGTGCGTCAGGGGCTGCAGGTGGATGACGGGAGCCAGCATGTCCACGAGGCCGTCCTGCGCGAAGCGACCCTGCGTCAGGCGGCTGCGCAGCGCCTCGTACGAGTACAGGCCACGCCTGCGGTCCTCGATGGTCTGCGGGGTGCCGCTCATAACGATGCCCAGGTAGTGAGCCTTGCCCTGCAGCGTGTCGTTGTACATGGTCAGGATCTTCTCGTAGTTGTACTGGCGGCTGACGGCGTTCGGAATCTTGTACAGGTTTACGAGCTCGTCCACCAGCACGATGAGGCCCTGGTAGCCCGCTCCCTTGAGGAACGTGGCAAACAGCTTCAGGTAGTCGTACCAGTCGTCGTCTGTGATGGCTATGTTCACGCCCAGCTCGCGGCGGGCCTCGGTCTTGTTCCGGTATTCGCCGCGGAACCACTTGGTCACGTTGGCCTTGGTCTCGTCGTTGCCCTCCAGGTGAGCGTGGTAGTACATGGTCAGCAGCCGGGCAAAGTCGTAGCCGTGCACCAGCTCCTGCAGTTCCTGGATGGTGCCGATGATCTGGCGCTCGACCGCCTCGCTGAAGCCGGCGTCGTCCGGGGTCAGGCCCGAGCCCATGGTGACCTGGGACTGCGCGTTCGAGATCCAGCGGTCCAGTATCAGGTTGAGCGCGCCGCCCTCGGGGCGGGTCTTCGTGCTGAGATTTCGTATGAGCTCGCGGTAGGTGGCCAATCCCTGGCCGTTGCCTCCCTGGAACCTGCGCTCAGGCGAGAGGTCGGCGTCGCACACCACGAATCCCTTGCCCATGGCGTGGTTTCGTATGGTCTGGAGCAAGAAGCTCTTTCCGCTGCCGTAGCGGCCCACGATGAAGCGGAAGCTGGCGCCACCGTCGGCCACCAGGGACAGGTCATGCAGCAGCGCCTGTATCTCGCGTTCGCGACCCACCGTGATGTAGGGGAGTCCCACGCGAGGCACGACGCCGCCCTTGAGCGAGTTTATGATGACCGCCGCTATGCGCTTAGGCACGCGTGGATTCTGCTGCTGAGTCATTGCTCCAGGATTCCTCTCACATCGTCTATGTAGTCCTCAATGGGCGCGGGGCCGTCCTCCGAAAACTCGAAGGCCGTGTCGCCCAGCTGGTCAAAGAGCTTCTCGTTTATGGAGTCCACCAGCATCTCCAGCGTGGGCGTGCCGGGGCCCACGAGGCCATCTGCCCTCTGGCCGTCCAGAAGGGCGCATGCCACCTGATACTCCAGGTCGGTGAGTCCCATCGGGAGCTGCCGTGCATCGGGCTGAGCATCAGGCTGCTGACTGGGCTGGGGTTGGCTGGACTGCGGAGCCGTGCTGCCGGCGTCCGCCGCCGGCTCTGCGGCAGCCTTCTGCGCATCCTTGGGCGCCTCTGCTGTGCCGGGCTGCGTGGCCTGCGCGTCGCCCTCCGGCACGTAGTCCTCGCGCTCCTCGTCCACCAGCAGGGCCTCGCGCGTGGTCGCCGCCGCGGCGCGGATGTGTCCCAGCTTCGAGAAGTCGATGGTCAGCCTGCGCCTTCGTGCTTCCTCGGCACGCCGGGCCTCCTCAGCCTGCTGGGCTGCCTCCGCCTCCTTCTGGCGCACTGCGTCGCATTCCTTCTGGATGTACTTCTGCAGGTACTTGGGTACCGCGCGGGGCTTGAGCTTGCGCGAGTACCCCCAGGTCTCCCGCATGAGCCAGTCCAGCGCGCGCAAGAGGTTCCCAATCTCGGTCACCTTGCCGCGATAGTCCAAGGCTATGTGCTCCCGCCACGTATCCCGGTGCTTTGTGAACCAGCGGGCGTCGGTCAGCCGCATGAAGCTGCGCTCGGTGGGCTGGCCCTCCACTATGGGCACGCCTACGAACGGTCGGTACGTTATAAAGTACTCGACCCCTAGCAGCTCGTCGATGAAGCCGGTCTTTCGACGCTTCGCGCAGTGGATGCACATCTGCCTGAATACGCCGGACCAGACCGCGGCCGCCTCCTTGCGGTGCTCGCGAAAGAAGGGCGAGCGATTTTGGTCCATGGTCGAGAGTATTCCAGTGGCGTCCCACAGCTCCTCATCCGTTGGCATGGGCGGCACGGCGTCGGCCGAGGCCTCCAGCAGCCCCTCCTTGGCCAGCGTTGCCTTCTCGGCGTTGCGCAGCACCATGGCCGCATGGTCATAGGTGCGCTGCGCCTCCGTGGTCGCCAGCTTTTGATCCATGCCAAACACGAGGATGTAGTCGTTCATCCAGCGTTGGATATCTGCGGCGGCTGTGCCCCAATCATACAGGGACTCGCAGCCATGCCTCAGAGACGACAGCTTTTCCAGCATGTCCGTCTGGTCCTTGCACCCCACGCCGTTCAGCAGCTCGAACGCGCAGATCTTGGTGAAGGCGTCGCATTCGTAGCCTGCTTGCCCATGGCGCCAGCGCGTCCTCCACCCGAAGTATGCCCTGAGCTCGCGGTTGTTCAGGCGTGCATAGGTGGGCACAAAGTGGATGTTCGGGACCGCACGCCCCTGGTAGTCGTCCTCGTAGTCAGCTGCCAGCTTGGCCTCCTGCAAGAAGAGCAGCCCTTCGTCCAACGGCTTCCCGTTCTCGTCGAGCGAGTTTTCGAGGTCGCGCATCTGCTGCAGGACAGGCGTCAGCTCGACCTTTGCGTCATGGCCGGGCCAGCCGCCGTCGAACCCATAAGGGTCGTCGTAGGCGTTTCCGTAGTAGTCGTCTTCTGGACCTATGAAGTAGCGGCCGTCGGAGGATGCGATGAAGCTGCCGTCGGGTGCTCCGAAGTCGCCGGCACCCCCGAAGCCACCGTCATTCCCAAAATCGTCGTATCCGCCGTACGGTCGCCCATACGACTCCCCGTAATACCCTCCGTAGGGCTCGTAGGTGCCGTTCTTTGAAGCGTGCCACGCACCCTTGTGCGCAGGGCGATGGCTGGATTCGTCGGTTGCTTGGCCCGCTTCGTGAGCGCTGGCATCAACAACGGTATGCGCAGCCACATCTGCGCTGCTAGACGTGGTCGTATCTGAGGTGCTAGACGCGGGCGTTTCCGCAGCGCTGGACACATGTGCGTTCGCGCCATCGGTCGCTGTCGTGTGCGCTGCAGTCAAAAGGTCGTCGCGAAACAGCCCTAGGTTTTCCAGCATGGCGGCCTCAGTGGCGATGTCGGTCAGAGACGGCTTTCCTTGCGAGGAATTGCCCCGTTGCGACGTCGTCGCACTCCGTGACGATGTCGCCGAGCCCTTTGAGCTGTGACTGGCTGTGCCGCGGGTGCCTCCGCTGACGCTGTCCTTCTTGCCCGCCTCACGCTGTCGGCGCCAGTCGGAGCCCTTCTGAAGGATGTGCTGGTCGTGGTAGGTGTTCTGGGAGAACTCAGACTCCTCGCGGGGCGCCAGGTCGTCGGGAAACTTCTGCAGAATCTGGTCGATGAGGTCGTCGAGGTTCGTGGTCCCGAAAGAGGACCGACTGCGCTTGCTGGAGGAACCACTTCTGGAACGCTTGCTCTGAGCCATCTGGCGACACCTCCCCACTCTGCGACGTTGTCAAACCATACTACACTAGCACCGAAGAAATGAGAACACTTGTACGCAGTAACTCCTCGAATTGGTAGTTTTATGCCAGGTTGGCCAATGCAATTGCCGCGTTGAACCGCTCACGCTCACGACGCGCGCTAATCGGTGCTCGCCCGTCGCAGTTTGAGCAGATGCCAGGACGCGGTGGTGTTTCCGGATGTGGGCGGCTGGCATGCGGCCATTTCCGGATGTGGGCGGCTGGCATGCGGCCATTTCCGGATGTGGGCGGATTCTGCACGTTAACGTCTCCGGGTCTGGGCGTCCGCCGCCCAGACCTGTAAATGGGTGGCCCCCAGACGCCCAGATCTGGAGTTTGCGGGCGCCTTCCGGTGCCGATTTCCGGTTCTGGGCGCCCAGACCTGTACTTTCCAGCCTCTCCCGGCAGACCTTCGGAAGGAGCAAGCCTCCTACCAGGCACTTTGTGTGGCTGAAAGACATAAGGATTTCAATTTGCCAGTTCTGGGCGCCCACTTCTGGAGATAGGCCCCGGTTGGCGAAGGCTAACTCCGGGTGTGGGCGCCGGAATCGCCAGATGTGGGCGGCGGGGGTACAGGTATCGCCGGGTCTGGGCGACCGGCAACCATGGCAGACTCCCGGTCTGGGCGTTCGACCTGTGCAAATGCCAGGTCGGGGTGCTCGAGGACCGAGGACTGCTGGGTCGGAGCGTCGACGGACATGGAATTCCAGGTCTGGGCGTCGGCGGCGCGGGGAACTGCGAATTGGGGCGCTCAGCCGCCAAGAATTTGTACTAGTAAAGAACGGCCCAGAGCAAGAGGGACCCAGAGCAAGAAGGGCCTCGGCGTACGAAACCCCCAGCACAAGAAAGGCCCCGGAGCCAGAACAGCTCCGGGGCCCGAAGTGTCGTCGCCGCGGCTACTCCGCGAAGTACGCGACGCCGCCCTCGAACAGCGGCTGGTACTCGTTGCCGGGCACGTTCTGGTACAGGCCGTAGGCGCTGCGCTCGGAGTGGCCCATCTTGCCCAGGATGCGGCCGTCGGGGCTGGTGATGCCCTCGATGCAGGCCAGCGAGCCGTTGGGGTTCACGTCGAGGTCCATGCTGGGCTCGCCGTTGGCGTCCACGTACTGGGTGGCCACCTGGCCGCGGGCCACGAGCTCGCTCAGCAGCTTGTCGTTGGCGACGAAGCGGCCCTCGCCGTGGCTGACGGGGATCGTGTACACGTCGCCCACGTTGCACTTGCTGAGCCAGGGCGACAGGTTGCTGCTGACGCGCGTGCGCACGAGCCTGCTCTGGTGGCGTCCGATGGTGTTGAACGTCAGCGTGGCGCACTCGGAGGTCATGGGCACGATGTCGCCGTAGGGCACCAGGCCCAGCTTGATGAGGGCCTGGAAGCCGTTGCAGATGCCCAGCATCAGGCCGTCACGCTTGTTCAGCAGGTCGCGCACGGCCTCGGTCACGCGCGGGTTGCGGAAGAACGATGTGATGAACTTCGCGGAGCCGTCGGGCTCGTCGCCGCCGGAGAAGCCGCCGGGGATCATGACGATCTGGGAGCGGTTGATCTCGTCCACCAGGCGCTGCGTGCTCTCGGCCACGTTCTCGGGGGTCAGGTTGTTGATGACCAGGGTGGTCACGTCGGCGCCGGCGCGACGGAAGGCGCGCGCGGAGTCGTACTCGCAGTTGTTGCCCGGGAACACGGGAATCACCACGTGCGGGCGGGCCAGCTTCGCGTGAGCGGTGACCGCGGGGCCGGAGGTGTAGCTGATGGTCTCGATGGTCTGGCCCTTGGAGCGGTAGGGGAACACCGGCTCCATCCGGGCCTCCCATGCCTCCTGCAGCTGTGCCAGGTCCAGCACCTCGCCCGAGATCCAGGCGCGGTACTCGGCGGACGTGCCGCCCAGGTGCTCGATCACGACGCCTTCGGTCGTCTGGGGCACAGGCGCCTCGTCGGGCATCTCGACCACGAAGCTGCCGTAGGCCAGGCGGAACAGGCGGTCGGCGTCAAAGCCGTCCACCAGGCCGAAGCCGATGCGGTTGCCCACGGCCATCTTGAACAGGGCCTCGGCCAGGCAGCCGTAGCCCGGCGTGGACACGGCCAGCGCGGTGTGGTCGCCTATCATGCCCTCGATCACGTCCAGGGCAGCCAGGAACGACTTCGGCTCGGGCGTGATGCCGTCAGCCTGGTAGGCGGGCCTCACCAGCATGAGTTTGCTGTGCGTGCGCTTGAACTCGGGCGACATCACGTGGTCCACGCTGCCCACCGCGGTGGCAAAGCTGACCAGGGTGGGAGGCACGTCCATGTCCTCGAAGCTGCCCGACATGGAGTCCTTGCCGCCGATGGAGCCTATGCCCAGGTCCAGCTGGGCCATGAGGGCGCCCAGCACGGCAGCCGCGGGCTTGCCCCAGCGCTCGGGCTCCTGGCGCAGCTTCTCGAAGTACTCCTGGAAGGTCAGGTACGCGTTCTTGTGCTCCAGGCCGGCGGCGACCAGCTTGGCCACGGACTCGACCACGCTGAGGTAGGCACCCGTGAACTGGTTCGCGCTCATGAGATAGGGGTTGAAGCCCCAGGCCATGCCGGAGACCGTGGTGGTCTCGCCGTCGACGGGCATCTTTGCCACCATGGCCATGCTGGGCGTCAGCTGGCGCGAGCCGCCGAAGGGCATCAGCACCGTGGCGGCGCCGATGGTGGAGTCAAAGCGTTCGGAGAGGCCCTTGTTCGACGCGACGTTCTCGTCGGTCAGGACGGACTCCATGCGCTCGGCCACCGTGTGGCCCGAGAACTGCGGCTGGTAGGTGCCCTGGTGCAGGAAGTGCACCTTCTGGTGCTTGGGTGCGCCGTTGGAGCTCAGGAACTCGCGACTGATGTCCACGATGGTCTGGCCGTCCCACACCATGCGCAGACTGGGCTCCTTCGTCACGCGCGCCACGACGGTGGCTTCGAGGTTCTCCTCGTGGGCGTAGCCGATGAACTCGTCCACGTCCTCGGGGGCCAGCGCCACGGCCATGCGCTCCTGGGACTCGCTGATGGCCAGCTCGGTGCCGTCCAGGCCCTCGTACTTCTTTGGCACCTTGTTCAGGTCGATGTACAGGCCGTCGGCCAGCTCGCCGATGGCCACGGACACGCCGCCCGCGCCGAAGTCGTTGCAGCGCTTGATCAGGCGGCATGCGTCCTCGCGGCGGAACAGCCTCTGCAGCTTGCGCTCGGTGGGGGCGTTGCCCTTCTGGACCTCGGCGCCGTCCTTCTCGAGAGACTCGACGTTGTGCGCCTTGGAGCTGCCGGTGGCGCCGCCGATGCCGTCGCGGCCCGTGCGGCCGCCCAGGAGCACGATCTTGTCGCCGGGGGCGGGGCACTCGCGACGCACGTGGCTGGCGGGGGTGGCGCCCACGACGGCGCCGATCTCCATGCGCTTGGCCACGTAGCCGGGGTGGTACAGCTCGTTCACCTGGCCGGTCGCCAGGCCGATCTGGTTGCCGTAGCTGGAGTAGCCGGCGGCGGCGGTGCGCACGATCTTTCGCTGGGGCAGCTTGCCGGGCAGGGTCTGGCTCACGGGCACCATGGGGTCTGCGGCGCCGGTGACGCGCATGGCCTGGTACACGTAGCTGCGGCCGGACAGCGGGTCGCGGATGGCGCCTCCGATGCAGGTGGCCGCGCCGCCGAACGGCTCGATCTCGGTCGGGTGGTTGTGCGTCTCGTTCTTAAAGAGGAACAGCCAGTCCTGCTGCTCTCCGTCGACGTCGACCTTCACCTTCACGGTGCAGGCGTTGATCTCCTCGGATTCGTCCAGGCCGGTCAGCTGGCCGGTGTGCTTCAGGTACTTCGCACCGATGGTGCCCATGTCCATGAGGCAGACGGGCTTCTGGTCGCGACCCAGCTCGTGGCGCACCTCCAGGTAGCGCTGGAAGGCCTCCTGCACGACGGCGTCGTCTATCTGCACGTCGGTCAGGACGGTGCCGAACGTGGTGTGGCGGCAGTGGTCGGACCAGTAGGTGTCGATCATCTTTATCTCGGTGATCGTGGGGTCGCGCTTCTGCTGCCTGAAGTAGTCCTGGCAGAACTTGATGTCGGCCAGGTCCATGGCCAGGCCGCGCTCGTCGATGAAGTCCTGCAGCTTCTTCTGGCTCAGCTGGCGGAAGCCCTTCAGGGTCTCGACCATGGGAGGCTCGGGCGGGTTGGTCTTCAGAGTCTTCGGCAGGTCCAGCGAGGCCTCGCGCGCCTCGACGGGGTTGATGACGTAGTGCTTGATCGCCGCCACGTCCTGCGCCGACAGCTGGCCCTCGATGACGTAGACCTTGGCGGAGCGCACGCTGGGGCGCTCGCCCTGGCTGATCAGCTGCACGCACTCGCTGGCCGACTCGGCGCGCTGGTCGAACTGACCGGGGAGGAACTCCACGGCAAACACGAGGTCGTCGCCAAAGTCGGGCAGGTCGAACGTGACGTTGTCGGACTGCGGCTCGCTGAACACGGTGGGCACGCACTTGCGGAACAGCTCGTCCGAGATGCCCTCCACGTCGTAGCGATTGATGAGCCTGAGGTTGGTGATGCCGCCGATTTCGAGCGTGTGGCGCAGCTCGTGCGAGAGCTGTCGAGCCTCGACGTCGAAGCCGGGCTTCTTCTCGACGTATACACGTGAGACCATGGGGTCCTGCCTTCCTTGCGGTGGGTTGGTCCAAACGCACACGAACCATAATAGGGCTGCTAGCAGGGGGCGTGTTGCCACTCTGGAACGCGACGCAGAAAACCACGTTCTGCGTTCGTGCGGCCAAACCGACCGCTCGCCCGTTGCCCGACGTCGGGGGCCATTGGTCTTTCTGCAGGTATGGACGGGTGTGGCTCGGGCCTATCTTAGGGATGGAACATTGGACCCAGCGCGGAACCAATGCCGGTCCCGCCCCAAGGAGAAGTGCAAAATGCCCCAGCAGCGTGCCACCAACAGTGACGTCACCTCCCTAAACGAGCCTCTGCCCCAGTCGGTGCTGA
>JAQXQO010000155.1 GCA_029101205.1 Coriobacteriales bacterium
GTTCTTCTTGGCCATAAAAGCGCTGGTAGATGCGCGATTACCGGCAGCGGCAGAATGGTCTGCGCCCGCGCCGGCCAGCCTCTCGGCAGCAGCCTTCTTTGCGGCGCGCCGGTTGCGGCGCACGTCGCGAGTCGTCGTGCGTATGAAATTGACGCCGGAGTCGTCAGAGAGGTTGCCCTCGCGCTTCTGCGGCTTGCGGGCGGCCCGCTGCGCGCCGGCGTCGTTGGTATGTGGATCAGTGGTGCTCATGTTTGCTTCGTTTCACCGTGTGTTTGGCCCAGACGGCGAACGTGCCCCGCCGCCGAGTATGAGTGCCATGGGGGTCCATTATGACAGACGCCGCGCGTCCGCCCGAACTTCTCACGACAGCTACGCAGCGCGGGGCGACAGCACCGCACGAGACCGTGCGGAACTGTGCGGGACCGCACGGGACTGTGCACAGCGCGCGAAGCTAAAAAGACAGACGAGCCGGGGCCAAGAAGTACTTACGCCTCGTCGTCTGCCTGCTGGCCCTTCGCCTGCTGGCCCTCCAGCTGCTGGCGCTCCAACTGCTTCACGCGGTTCCACAGCTGGTCATACTCCTGGTCGGAGCACTGGTCCAGCGAACTGCCCTCCGCCTTGACCAGCTGCTCCATGGCCGCCCAGCGACGACGGAACTTGCGGTTGGCGAAGGCCAGCGCGCCCTCGGCGTCGATGTGCTCCTTTCGCGCCACGTTCACCAGCGAGAACAGCACGTCTCCGAACTCCTCGTTCGCGCGCTGCGATCCGGACGGCTCGGCCTGGAACTCCGCCACCTCCTCGCGGACCTTGTTCCACACGTCGTCGGTGGTCCGCCAGTCGAAGCCGGCCTTCGCCGCGCGCTTCGAGATTTTCTGCGCCTGCATCAGTGCCGGAAGCGAGATGGGCACCGAGTCCAGAAGTCCCGGCTCCTCGCCCGTGGCCTCGCCTTTTGCGCTGCGCTCGGCGCGTTTGACCTGGTCCCAGATGTCCAGGACCTCAGAGGCGTTCGACGCCGCCGGGGCACCCGGACCCGCCGGGGCGCTCGAACTCGCCGCGGCGTCCGGGCCCGCCGCGACACCCGAGTCCGCCATGTCGTCGGCGTCCCCTCCGGCCTGCACGCCTTCAACCTGCGGCTCGCCGAACACGTGTGGATGGCGCCTGACCAGCTTCTGGTTCAGCTCGCGGCAGACGTCGTGGATGTCGAAGGAGCCCTCGTCGTCGGCAATCTGCGCATGCAGCAACACCTGCATCAGGACGTCGCCCAGCTCTTCGCGCAGGTGAGCGTCATCGTGCGCATGGATGGCATCGACCGCCTCGTACGCCTCTTCGATCATGTTTTTGGCAATGCTGTCGTGTGTCTGGACCTTGTCCCACGGGCAGCCGTCGGGCTGGCGCAGGCGCCAGATGGTGCGCGCCAGCTCCTCGAACTCGCGCTGGCCCGCAGGCGAGCCCGCACGCTCCTGCGTCTGCTGGTCCACCTGGGCGCACAACCGGTCCAGTGGATCCACGGAGCCGGATGACGTTCCGGGAGCGTCTGCACTTTCGGCAGCGTCTGTGCTTGCTGCTGCGTCAGCGCTTGCAGCAGCGTCCGTGCCAGCCGCTTGTTTCTCTTCAGTACTCATCAGAGTGCCTCCTACCTCGAAGTCGTCGGCACAATCATACGACTGGCTCCCGTGACGGCCCAGAACCTCCCGGCGGCACATTACGCATGCGCCACACGCGTTATAGCGGTGCGCGTCACGTTCGCCATCCAAGTCGCGTCCATATGGGTACCAAAATGTCGCTTCCCAGAGCACATAGAGCACACGATGGTACCCAAACACCCGCTAACAGGCTCCTTAGCGGGTGTTTGGGTACCATCGTGCGCAGCGCGATCACCGCGAGCTGCCATTTTGGTACTCATTCGGACGCCTGGATGGCGCCCGGTACGCCAACGGCGTCACGAGAGCGCCAGTCCTTGTTACCCCTCGTCGCTGTCGTCGCCGCCGACCTCTTCCAGCACGGCGAGGGCGCACGGCAGCAGGTCCTCCTCGCCGCGGCGATACGGGTACGCCAGCTTGCGCGTCTTTGGGTAGTAGAACGCGTGACGCGCCTTGAACTTCAGCGCCAGCTTGCGCTCCACCTGGATCCCCACGAACACGATGCGCCCGTTCGTCAGCATGACGCTGGTGACGCCCAGACGCTGCGCACGGATGCGGATGCGCGCGCGGTCGAACAGGTTGCGCGCCGCCTGCGGCATGGTGCCCCAGCGCTCCTCCAGCTCGCGCTGCAGGTCGTCCACGTCGGACAGCTCGGTGGCGCCGGCCAGCTTGCGGTAGGCCAGCACGCGCTTGTCGACCTCGGGCAGATACTCGTCGGCCAGGTAGAAGTCGGCCGGCAGGTTGATGTTCACCTCGCCGGCGGCCACCTCGGGCGCCTCGCCGCGGGCCTCGCTGACGGCCTGGCCCAGCATCTGGGTAAACAGGTCGAAGCCCACGCTGGACAGGTTGCCGTGCTGCTCGGCCCCCACCAGCGACCCCGCACCTCGAATCTCCAGGTCGCGCATGGCTATGCGCATGCCGCTGCCCAGGTCCTGGTACTCGTTGATGGCCGTCAGACGGTCGGTGGCCTCCGGCGTCAGCGGGAACTCCCCCGGGAACATGAAGTACGCGTACGCCTGCGTGCGCCCACGCCCCACGCGACCCTTCAGCTGGTACAGCTGCGCCAGGCCCATGCGCTGGGAGGCCTCGATGATCAGCGTGGTCGTGTGGGGGTTGTCGATGCCGCTCTCGATGATGGTCGTGGCCACGAGCACGTCGATCTCGTGGTCCTCGAACGACATCATGACCTCCTCCACCTGAGCGGGGCTCATCTGTCCGTGCGCCACGCCCACGCGCGCCTCGGGGGCCGCCTCCATCACGCGTCCCACGGCGTCGTCGATGGTGTTCACGCGGTTGCTGACGTAGTACACCTGACCCTTGCGCGCCAGCTCGCGCCGGATGGCCTCGCTGACCACGTCGGGGTTGTACTCGCCCACGAACACCTTCACGGGCAGGCGTCCCGGGGGCGGCGTCAGGATCAGGCTCATGTCGCGCACGCCGCTCATGGCCATCTGCAGGGTGCGCGGGATGGGCGTGGCCGACAGCGTCAGCACGTCCACCTGCTCGCGCATGTTCTTCAGCTGCTCCTTGTGCTGCACACCGAAGCGCTGCTCCTCGTCTATGATGACCAGCCCCAGGTCGTGCGGGTTCACGTCAGCGCTCAACAGTCGGTGCGTGCCGATGAGCACCTGCACCGAGCCGTCAGCGAATCCCTCCAACGCCTTGCGCTGCTGCGCCGGCGTCACGAAGCGCGACAGCACCTCCACGCGCACGTCGTAGGGGTCAAAGCGCTTGCTGAACGTCTCGAAGTGCTGCTGGGCCAGAATGGTCGTGGGGCACAGCACCATGACCTGCTTGCCGTCCTGGCAGCACTTGAACGCCGCGCGCAGGGCCACCTCGGTCTTGCCGAAGCCCACGTCTCCGCACAGCAGCCGGTCCATGGGCTTGGAACTCTCCATGTCGGCCTTTATGTCCGCGATGGCGCCCTTCTGGTCGGGCGTCAGCTCGTAGGGGAACGACGCCTCCATGTCCAGCTGCTGAGTCGTGTCCGGCGCAAAGGCGTGACCCGCCACGGCGCTGCGGCGCGTGTACAGGTCCACCAGGTCGAAGGCCAGCTTCTTTGCGCTCTTGCGCGCCTTTCCGGTGGCACGCGACCAGTCGGCCGTGTTCAGCCTGGTCAGCCTGGGCGAGCTGCCGTCCGGTCCCACGTAGCGCGTTATGCGGTCCACCTGCTCCAGCGGCACGAACAGCTTGTCCCCGTCCGCATACTCGAGCAAGAAGTAATCCCGCTCTCGTCCGCCCACCTCCTGGCGCACGATGTCCGAGAAGAGCGCGATGCCGTGCGTGGCATGCACCACGTAGTCACCCGGCTTAAACGGGAAGGTCACGCTGGTGGGGTCCACGCGACGGGCGCGCCGGTGGTGCTTTGCCATGCGCACCGTGAGGTCCGACACCGACAGCACGCCGATGCCCGCCGTGGGCACCACGACGCCCGCCGGCACGGGGGCGTCAAAGAACGTCACCATGCCGCACGCCAGGTCGGGGGCGTCCACCTGCGCCGAGGCGGTCGTCACGTCTCCCCTGTTCTCCGGCGCCGTTGCCAGGCTCTCGCAGAACGGCACGCCCTCGTCGTTGAACGACAGCTCCAGCGACTCGCGAGCGCTGCGGTCCGGCACGGCGAACACGACGGCCATGCGGTCGTTTATCATGCCGCGCACGCGCCCCAAAAGCTTCGTGTCGGAGCCCGCTATGTTGGGCTGGCGCACGTCCAGCTTTGCCGTCACGTTGGTCCCCGCGCGCAAAATAGACGAGAAGCTCAGCCGCTGCTGCTTTCCGAAGTCCAGCGCCTGCGGCGCAGTGTAGAGCCCATCCGGCTTCACGCGCGCGGCATTGCAGGCAGCCGTAATCTCGTCGTAGGCGTGCATGCAGTCGTCGAACAGCGCCCTGGGTTCGCTCATGACCACCAGCGTGTCCTTGCTGATGAAGTCCACCGGGTTGCCGGTCTTTCCGTACAGCTGCGGCAGGTAGCGGTCAATGACGGCGGCCTGCGAGCGCTGCTGGATCAGCTCCAGGTCGGCGGCCACCTTCGTGGAGTCCTGCGCGGCCTTGTACAGGGCGCGAGAGGCGTTCGCCACGGTCTTGTCGGTCAGCGCCAGCTCGCGGCAGGGCACCACCGTGACGGACTCCAGCTCGCCGATGGTCTGCCCCGTGGAGGGCACCATGCGGCGCACGCGGTCTATCTCGTCGCCAAAGAACTCTATGCGCACCGGCGCCGTAGCCTGGGCGGGATACACGTCCACCGTGTCGCCGTGCACGTGGAAGCTGCCCGGCTGCTCGGCCGCGCCCGTGTCGGCGTAGCCCATCCCCACCAAAAGGCGCGGCATGTCCTCGAAGTCCACCTGGTCGCCCACGGCAAAGGTGGAGCTGGCATAGTAGGCCGAGCCCTTGGGCGGCACGCGACGCAGCAGCGAGCGGGCGCTGGCCACCACCAGGCACTTCTGCCCCTCGGCCAGGCGCTCCACCGCGCGACAGCGCGCGCCTATGACCGCGTCGTCCGCGGGCTTCTCGCTCCAGGGCCAGTCCTTGCGCTCGGGATAGCGGCACACCACGCCCATACCCAGCCAAGCGGCCAGCGAGCGTGCCATGCGGTCGGCGGCCTCCTCACCCGGCACCACCATCAGGCAAGGCCTGGGATCGGCCGCCCAGAGGGACGCCATCATCAGCGCGCGACCGCTCTGGGCCACTGCCAGGTTCACGTCCCTGCCCTCCGCCAGGTCGTGGCGGAACTCCATCAGCTCGGGAGCGCTCAGCAGCATCTTCGAAACGCGATTTATGAACACAAGAACCTCTTTACTATGCGAACGGCCGCGTAACGCAGCAAAGCCCACGTCTCACGACGCGGGCACTCATCATTCGAACATCCTTTCCATTCATTGTATCTGAGACGCGCCCAAACCCCGCACGCACAACAAAAAAGCTTCCGCCGCCTTTTCCCAGGCAACGGAAGCCTTTCATTCCAATCAAAGCGCCAGCCAGAAGATCCGGTCAAGAAGAACAGCTGCTACTTCTGCGCGCCCTTCTTCGAGCGCAGGCGCCAGCCACAGAAGGTTATCGAAAAAGGCAATTGCCGCTTGGCGAGCACATCGCCGCAGGTTGGCTTGAGTATGCGGTGAGTGACCAGATTTAGCCGCCACGAAACGTGAGTGGATTTATGCTTTCAGAGGTACTAGCCATTATTACTTAAAAATGGCTAAACATTGTACAGGTTCATGATTGCGGGGAAGGCGTAGTCATGGGCATGGGTGTATTTGACATGTCGCGCGACTTTGTCG
>JAQXQO010000156.1 GCA_029101205.1 Coriobacteriales bacterium
GTCGACGGGTCTGGTCGTTCGCTGCCCAGACCCGGAAATAAGTGGCACCGAGACGCCCAGACCCGGAGGTTGCCGGGGCCTTTCGAGTGCTAATTTCCAGATATGGGCGCCCAGGCCTAGACTTTCCAGCTCTTCTTAGCGAGCTTGGGAAATGGCTGGGTCGTCTACCAGGCACTTTGTGTGGCTGAAAGACATAAAGATTTCAATTGGCCAGATGTGGGCGCCCACTTCTGGAATTAATCCCCGGTTGGTGCCGGCTAACTCCGGGTCTGGGCGGCGGGGACGGCGACATCGACGGGTCTGGGCGATAAGGGCAGAATTATCGATAGGTTTGGCCGCCGGGTCCGTGGTATCTCCGGGTTTGGGTGCCCAGTTCTATAAATAACCCCTGGTTGGTGGCACGTGGGTCCCGGATGGTCCTAGGGCATCGATGCAGGGCATGGCTCCCGTTTGGTGCCACAGCCCTCTGGGGAGCGCTGCAGAGCATGGGTTCCGAGTGGTACCTGGGGCCCTGGGCGGAGCGTGGGGTCGTGCACGCCGCCCGCGGTTGATATGATGGGGTGGCGCTTAAAAAAGTCTTGGTCCTTGCGCTGAGCCATCTTGCTGGCTGCCATGCTGCCATGCACAGATTTCAGCCATGGCTGAACGAGCGCGGTCTGAGAACAGATGACCCATACCATAACCATAGGAGGAAAAATGCCCCGTCCCGCAAAGCCATCCTGCGTGCTATTCGACTTCGACGGGGTGTGCGCCGACACCGAGAAGTACGGCCTGCAGCTGGACCGCGAGGTGTACCGGCAGTTTGGCATCGAGCCCACCGAGGCCCAGATGCGCTCGCTGGTGGGCACCACCGGGCTGGAGAGCATCCCCGCGCTGTTCAGGGAGTACGGCATGGACGTGTCGGCGCAGGAGTTCTTTGCCAGGCGGCGTGACAACGTGTCCATCTATCGCGACTTCCCCCTAGAGGTACAGCCGGGCCTGCTCCCGCTGCTGGCGGACCTGCGCAGTCGCCGCATCCCCACGGGGCTCGTCTCGACCACGGCGGCGCAGTCCATCCTGTACGCCCTGAACCGCCTGGGGCTTATGGCTTGCTTCGACGTCGTGGTGTGCGGCGACATGGTGCGACACCACAAGCCCGACCCGGAGCCGTACCGGCGTGCAATCGAGGCCTTGGGCGTTGGTGCCGCGGAGGGCATCGCCGTGGACGACTCGCCCACGGGCATCAGCTCGGCCAAGGGCACCGGGCTCTACGTGCTGGGATATGCCGGCGCCAGCATAATGCAGGACACCAGCCAGGCCGACGAGACCATCCGCACCTTCGAGGGGCTGCAGCTGTAAAGAAGAACATGCGCCGTTGCAACTGAATGCGCTTCCGCAGGCCCGAAGGCGGCGTCAGCGGCTGCCTCTTGGCTGCGGGCATGGGATGGAAAAGCCGCCACCACGTTTCGTGATGGCGGCTGCAAAGGAGTTCTTCTTGCCAGTCCTTGCCAGCTAGGCCAGCGTGGTGGCTAGGTCCAGGAGCTCGCGCACGTCGCGCTGGGTGGTGGCCCAGCTGGTGACGAAGCGGATGACCTTGTTGTCGTCGTCCAGGGTGTAGAACGTCTCGCACCCGCAGGCGCCGACGAACGCCTGCTCCTGCTGGGGCGTCACCACAAAGAACTGCTGGTTGGAGTCGCTGGGGCGGTACGGCGTGTATCCCAGGTCCAGAAGGCCGTCGCGCAGGTTCAGCGCGCAGTCGTTGGCGTGGCGGGCCAGCTGCCAGTACAGCGCCTCGTCCGCCTCGCCGTAGTTCAGCGGGTCGAAGGCGGCCTCGAACTGCACGCCAAGCACGCGCCCCTTCGCCATGAGGCCGCCGCGCTCCTTTACCAGGAAGGGGAAGGCCTCGCGCAGCTGGGGGTCCGTCATGACCATGGCCTCGCCGCACAGCATGCCGTTCTTTGTGCCACCCAGGTAGAAGGCGTCCACGCTCTGCGCGATGTAGGGCAGCGTCAGGTCGTTTGCCGGCGAGGTGAGCGCGGAGGCCAGGCGCGCCCCGTCCAGGAACACCTTCAGGTCGTGGCTGCGTGCCCAGTCGCAGATGGCGTCCAGGCGCTCGCGGGTCCAGACGCCACCCAGCTCGGTCGTGTCGGTGATGTAGACCAGGGCGGGCCTGGTCATGTGCCTGCCGGTGGAGGTCTGGAACTGCCAGACCTTCTCGGCCTCGTCCGGGGTCAGGAAGCCCGAGTCGTCCGCGGTGGGCAGCACCGTGCGGCCGCAGGCGGCGATGGCGCCCGTCTCGTGCACGTTTATGTGGCCGTCCCTCGTGCAGATGACGCCCTCCCAGTCGCGCAGCATGCCGGTGACGCCGATGATGTTGGCG
>JAQXQO010000157.1 GCA_029101205.1 Coriobacteriales bacterium
ACCAGCACGTTGGCGTGGCCTGCCACGGTGGAGCCGGGGGCCTTCAGCTGGGCCACGCTGGGCACCAGGGCAGCATCCAGCTGCAGGTCGCCGTCGAGCGCCAGGTCGGGGTTCTTCTGGTGGGCCAGCTCGGTGGCCTCCTGGACCTTCGTGGGCACGTCGCCCTTAGCGGAGCCCTTGGTCGAGAAGGACAGCATGGCGACCTTCGCGTCGGTGCCCATGTACTTCTTCCAGGAGTCGGCCGAGGCGAGGGCGATCTCGGACAGCTCGTCGGCGTTGGGGTCGATGTTCAGACCACAGTCGGCAAACAGCAGGGTGCCGTCCTGGCCGAACTCCTTCTTGTCGGTGCACATGATGAAGAAGGCGGACACCAGCTTCGTGCCGGGGGCGGTCTTCAGGATCTGCAGGGCGGGACGCAGGGTGTTGGCGGTGGAGTGGCAGGCGCCGGAGACCAGGCCGTCGGCGTCGCCCATCTTTACCATCATGGTGCCGAAGTAGGTGTTGTCGTCCATCTGGGCGCGAGCCTGCTCCAGGGTGACGCCCTTCTTCTTCCTGAGCTCGGCGAACTTCTGGGCGTACTCCTCGTGCTTCGGGGAGGTCTTGGGGTCGACCACGGTGACGCCGTCGACCTTTACCTGCTCGGGATCGCCCAGGATGATGAGGTTTGCCAGGCCCTCGGACACGATGGTCTTCGCGGCGGCGATGGTGCGGGGATCCTCGCCCTCGGGCAGGACGATGGTCTTGCGGTCTGCCATTGCGGCGGTCTTCATGCGATCTAGAAACTCGCTCATGCACTTCTCCCTTTGTAAAGAATTCGACTCCTCGGCCAGCGTAGCCAAGGAGGCTCCCAGCGTTTGCGCACGTTGGGCATTTAATGTAGCTGGCTTCCATTATACGGGTGCGTGCTAGAATTGCCCCGAATTGGGGCGTATATGGCAAGTGACATACGTCCTGCGGCGGGACCTACGCGGTCTTGCCTGCCTTGTTTCCTATAGATTCGCGAGGTCATACATGAGCATCGAAAGCGGACTGCCCGCAGGATTCAATCCCAGCGCATACGACGCCATCGTTGTGGGAGCCGGTTACGCGGGTGCGGTCTGCGCCCGTCGCCTGGCTGAGGCCTGCAACTACAAGGTCGCCATCCTGGAGCGCAGGAACCACATCGCGGGCAACGCCTACGACTGCTACGACGAGGCCGGCGTGCTCATCCACAAGTATGGCCCGCACATCTATCACACGTACAACGACCGCGTGCACGAGTTCCTGTCGCGCTTCACGGATTGGACCCCCTACCAGCACAAGGTGCTTGCGAACATCAACGGCACCCTGATGCCCGTGCCCTTCAACCACGCGTCGCTGAAGCTGGCCTTTGGCGACCAGAAGGGCGAGCGCCTGTACCAGAAGCTCGTCGCCGAGTTCGGCAAGGACAAGAAGGTCCGCATCCTGGAGCTTCGCCAGAAGAACGACCCCGAGCTGCACGAGGTCGCCGACTACGTGTATGAGAACGTGTTCCTGCACTACACCATGAAGCAGTGGGGAAAGACCCCCGACCAGATTGACCCGGCGGTCATGGGCCGCGTGCCCGTCTTCATCGGTGACGACGACCGCTACTTCCCCCAGGCGCCGCACCAGGGCATGCCCGCCGACAGCTACACCCAGCTGTTCGAGCGCATGCTGGACCACGACCTCATCAACGTCTACCTGAACGTCGACGCACGCGACGTGCTGCAGGTCAGCGAGACCAAGGCCACCGTGTGCGGCCAGCCCTACGGCGGCGAGATCATCTACACTGGCGCTCTGGACGAGCTGTTCGGCATGGATTTGGGCGCCCTGCCGTACCGCACGGTCGACATGGTGTTCGAGACCCTGCCGGTGGACCAGTTCCAGCCCGTGGGCACCGTGAACTACACCGTGTCCGAGAACTTCACGCGCATCACGGAGTTCAAGAACATGACCGGCCAGAAGTTGCCCGGCAAGACCACCATCCTGCGCGAGTACTCCCGCACCTACCTGCCCGGCATGGGCGAGACCCCGTACTACGTCATCAACGAGCCCGAGAACATCGCGCTGTACAAGCGCTATCGCGAGCGCGTCAGCGGCCTTCTGAACTTCCACGTGGTCGGCCGCCTGGCTGAGTACCGCTACTACGACATGGACGGCGTCGTGGCCTCCGCGCTTGACCTGTCCGACGAGATCATCAACCAGCACTAGCGCGTTGGGCATCCAGACGCGTAGGGGCTGTGTCCTACGCCGAAGCGCAGATTGAGGCATCGGGTGCCAGGTGCACCTCTTGGTTTGAAAAGTGATTAAGTCGCCGTCCGAGAGGGCGGCGACGTTTTGTAACGACGGCTTTCAGAAGGACGGATGAGGCCATGAGCAAGACCATCACGTTCGGCGTTCCCTGCTACAACTCCGCCGAGTACATGGACCACTGCATCGGCTCCATCATTGACGGCTGCGACCAGGCCCCCGACGTGCAGGTGGTCGTGGTGGACGACGGCTCGACGAAGGACGACACTTACCAGAGGGCACTGGACTGGCAACGGCGCTACCCCGACCTGGTGAAGGCCGTGCACCAAGAGAACGGCGGCCACGGAAAGGCCGTGCTGAAGGCGCTTGAGAACGCCGACGGCGCCTACTTCAAGATCGTGGACTCCGACGACTGGGTGGACGGGCATGCCCTGAAGGTGCTGCTGCAGCGCCTGCGCGCGTTCATCGACTACCAGACGCGCGTCGACCTGGTTATCACGAACTACGTGTTCGAGCACACCGACGACGGCACGCGCAAGGTCGTCGACTACGGCTTTGCCCTGCCAAAGAACAAGATTATCTCGTGGGGCCAGATTGGCCACTTCAACATGTCGCAGAACCTCATGATGCACGCGCTGTGCTACCGCACCGACGTGCTGAAGGACGGCGGCATACCCATGCCAGCCCACACGTTCTACGTGGACAACATCTACGCCTACGTGCCCCTGCCGCGCTGCCACACGCTGTACTACCTGGACGTGGACCTGTACCGCTACTACATCGGCCGAGAAGACCAGAGCGTGAACGAGTCTGTACTCATCAGCCGCGTGGACCAGCAGCTGCGCGTCACGCGCATCATGATCCACGCCTACCACCTGTTCGAGGACGTGGAGGAGCCGCGCCTGCGCAACTACATGTTCGGGCACCTGACGCTGATGATGGCGGCCTGCTCGGTCTTCTCGAAGCTGTCGAAGGAGCCAGACGCCGAGAAGAACCTGGACGAGCTCTGGAACGAGCTGCGCGACTACGACATCTGGATGTATCGCCGCATTCGCTACAGCCTGATGGGCATCTATAGCACCCTGCCCAAGGGCGGTGGCAAGAAGGCCACCATCATCATCTACCGCATCGCGCAGAAGCTCGTGAAGTTCAACTAGTCTGCGAGGTCGCAGGCCGCCCTGAAGCCATAGGCTCCGGCGGCCTGGCGCGCCGCATCGGCTATGGCCAGCTCCAGGGCGCGCGTGGCCAGGATTCCCACGAAGTCCACGCCGGCATCAACCTGTCCCGTCGCCATCACGAAGATCGTATCGCCGTCGTTCGTCGTGTGCGTGGGGCGGATGGCGTGGGCGTAGGCGTCGGCGCTCATCTGGGCCACCTTCGTGGCCTGCGCCTTAGTCAGACGGGCGTTCGTGACCACGCACGAGATGGTCGTGTTCGTGCGTGGGAGGGGAGAGCTGGAGCTCGGGCCCTCGTTTCCGGTGGCGGCGCTGCCCTTCCTCCCGGTGCCTTCGGTGCCCTTGGTCGCGTCGTCTTCGTGTTTGGAGCCTTCGGCTGCGTCGTCGCCCTTCTTGGCCTCCAGAGGCGGCTGTGCGGCCAGGTCCAGGAAGGCCTGGGTGGTGGAACCCACCGCGCGGCCGTCGGGCGTCAGGACGCCCGCTACGGGCTTGCCGGTGTCGGGGTCTACGACGTCACCACAGGCGTTCACGGCGGCAACGGCTCCGCACACCAGCTGGCCGGCGGTCTGAACGGACTCGCCAAAGCCGCTCTTCATGGCGCGCTGGGGACCCAGGGCCTTGCCCACCGTGCAGCCCGTTCCGGCACCCACGTTGCCGCGCTGCAGGGGCTTGCCGGCATTTTGCGGGTCAAGGGCGCTTGCTGCCGCAGCTGCGCCATCCTTTGCGGTGGGGCGTACGTCGGGGCGTCCGCAGGCTAGGTCAAACAGGCAGGCGCCGCTGACGATGGGCACCACGCCCACGCCCACGTCCAGTCCGATGCCATGGTGCTCCAGCTCCTCTGCCACTCCGCACGAGGCCGCCAGACCATAGGCGCTGCCGCCACTGAGCACCACGGCGTTCAGGATCTGCACGGTCTCCTCGGGACGCAAAAGGTCCGTTTCGCGCGAGGCGGGGGCGCCTCCGCGCACGTCAACGGCCCCTGTGGCACCCTTGGGGCACACGATTACGGTGCAGCCCGTGCCTGCCTCGGCGTTCGTGCTGTGAGCTGCGCAAATGCCCGGGATCTGCGTGATGCTGCGGATGGTGCCGTCAGCTTTTCCGCTGGCGGCCTTCGCTTCGATGCTCGAACTCGCCTCTGTCGTGTCCATAAGAGTCCCTCCTGACCGATCACGTCCGAAATAGCACCAAGATAACCCAGCGCGTATGAGTTGACTGCAAAATGGTGCTCAAACACCCGCTAGCGGGCTCGTTACAGGGTGTTTGAGCACCAAAATGCGACATACTAGAGCGCGGCGCGCTGTAGCAGGTCGGGCACGAGGTCGCGACCCAGCAGCTGGCCCAGCTCGCGGACCACGCGCGAAACGGGCAGGCCCACCACGTTGGCGTAGTCGCCACTGATGGAGCGCACCAGCAGGCGCCCCAGCCCCTGAATGCCGTACGACCCGGCCTTGTCCATTGGCTCACCCGTGGCCACGTAGGCGGAGATCTCTGCGTCGGTCAGCGGAAAGAACGTCACGTCGGTCGTCTCGACGAAGCTGCGCTGGCTTCCGCTGGCGATGATGCAGACTCCCGTGGACACGTGATGCGTGCGGCCCGAGAGATCGCGCAGCGTTTGGCAGGCGGACTCCGTATCGGCGGGCTTGCCCAGGACTTCGCCGTCATCGGTCCATACGATGGTGTCGGCAGCCAGAAGGATGTCCTCAGCGAAAGCCGACGGGGAAGAACTCGATGCACGCAATGAGCTCTGTGCGTCCAGCGTGGCGTGCGCCTTCAGTTGCGCCAGGCGCTCCACCAGGTGGACGGGAGGCTCGTCTGGCTGGCGCGTCTCGTCCACGTCGGCGGGAAGCACGGTCACGTCGAAGCCTGCCTTGCGCAGGAGCTCACGACGACGGGGAGATGCTGATGCCAGAATCATGCAAGAAGTCCTTTCGAGTTTGATGCACATAATTGACGGCCAGGGTGGCTTACCAAGTGCGTGTGACGGTTACTTTGGTACATCCGGTAATTGCTTTGCGGCATGGTCGATCGCGCGCGTCAGATAGCTGCTGCTTGCGCGCACGCGAAGGCAGCTTTACTGCGCATGGGCGCCGTTCGAGCGCACTTGGCAGACGTTACGGGTGCGAGCGACGGCCGTGACGGGGAAAGTCACGTATACATAGCCGGACGGGGACCGCAGAAGCGATCCCCGTCCGAAAGAGGCAATGTGGCTGCCAGCTACTCCACGGTGATGGCGGAGACGGGGCAGTTGTCGGCGGCCTCCTGCGCGCTGTCCTCAGCGTCGGCAGGAATCTCGTCCACGATGGGCTCAGCAACGCCCTGGTCGCCAACAGCGAAGACCTCGGGGCAGGTGCCCTCGCACAGACCGCAGCCGATGCAATCCTCAGAAATGGTTGCCTTCATGGTAAGTTCCTCTCACTAAACTCTTGGGCCCCTTACCCAAGTTCCTTATCTTTGTACACTTATATACGTGGTTGCGCTACCCCCAAAAGCCGCGAATGAGGGCATCTTTTTCTTTGGGGACGGTTTTTGCGCTGAGCAAATAATGAACTAAGCCCTTTGGATGTATGAGTGCGAAGCTTAAGAAATTTAAGAGTGAATATATGTGGGGAGCAGCAGCGGGTGGCACTGGCTCGGTGCCTGATAAAGCCTGGCGACATCGTCTTGGCGGACGAACCCACGGGCTCCCTGGACAGAAAGAACCGCGACATAGTGATGGACCTGCTGCTGAGCATGCGAGAGTACGGTAAAACGATACTGGTGGTGACACACGACCCCGTGGTGGCCAACCGCTGCGATCAGCGCGTGCTGCTGAACGGCGCAGGAGGCTTGGGCTCGGTCTCGTGAGCGCCAATGAACTTCTCCATCCAGACCATGTCGTACCACCGTCCGAACTTGTTGGCGCATTCCTGGAACGTGCCCACCATGCGGTAACCCTCGTGCACGTGGAAGCGCACCGAGTCCCAGCCCAGGTGCGGGTCGTCCTGGGTGTGCGGCGTGGCTATGCAGGCGTAGAGGTTGCGGATGCCCTGGACGCGCGAGGCGTCCTCCAGGGCGTGGTACAGCGTACGGCCCACGCCGGCCCGCCTGGCGTCACTGCGGACGTAGATGGACGTCTCGGCCGACCAGGCGTAGGCGGCGCGGATCTTGAAGGCGCCGGTGTAGGCGTAGCCCAGGATGGGGGAGACGACGGAGGAGCCGGCCTGTGCGCCCTTCTGTCCGTCGGCATCCACAACGATGCTGGAGCTGGTGGGGTTGGCTAGCTGCGCCACATCAGCAGCGTCTCCGACCAACTGCGTCTCGGCCACCAGGTATGGGTAGTTCTGCAGCGTGTGCTCGATGCGCTGGCGGAAGTCCTCCAGCGTAGGCACCTCCGTCTCGAACGTGATGGCGGTCTGCAGCACGTAGGGCGCATAGATGTCCAGCAGCGCCTGTGCGTCGTTGGGCGTTGCAGTGCGGATGGAGATGTTTGTCTGCATGATGCCTCCGGTGCCTTCTGCTTGCATCGTACGATGGCAAGAAGGGCCAGCCGCGTGGCTGGCCCTTCCGGTGCGTCGAGGGCTGAGCCGGGCGGTCGTGTGTCAGGCGGTCCGGCATGGCCTCATTGCGCTAGCGCTTCCTGCGCGCCAGCTGGGTCACGGTCTCCACGTGGAAGGTCTGGGGGAACAGGTCCACCGGCGTCACGCGCACCGGCTCGAACGTGCCCGCCTGGCGGAAGCGCTCCAGGTCGCGAGCAAGTGTGGCCGGGTCGCACGACACGTAGGCGATGGCACGCGCCGGCTGCTGGCTCAGCTTCTGCACGACCTCGGGGGCCAGGCCCGCGCGGGGCGGGTCGACCACGATGATGTCGGCGTCGGTGTCGGGGAACTCCAGGTTGGCGTCGCCGCCGATGGGGTCGGCGTTCACGATGCCTGCGTGGTCCAG
>JAQXQO010000158.1 GCA_029101205.1 Coriobacteriales bacterium
AGCGGACAAGAGCTCTACCAGGAGCTCGTTCGACGCATCGAGCACGAATATCGCACCAGCGTGAAGGCGTTCCCGCACGCTCGCGAGTTCCTGGAGCCGCTGCGCCAAGCGGGCGTCCGCATGATCCTGTGCAGCTCCACCATACCTGACCTGGTGCGCATTGGTCTGAAGGCCAATGGCCTGGACGGCTACTTCAGCGGGATGGTGCCGCCTGAGAGCATGGCGCACGGCAAGGACACGCCCGATGCGTACGTGGCGGCGCTGCAGCTGGTGGGCACGCCGCGCGAGTCCACGCTGGTGTTCGAGGATGCGCCCTTCGCGCTGCAAAGCGCGCAAGAGGCCGGCCTCGTCACGGTGGCGCTGCTGAACGACCACGACGGGCGCGACCCGCACCAGGTGGCCAGCCACGCGGATATATTGGTGCACGGTTACGCGGAGCTGTCTCTGGCACTCATTCGCAACTATCAGCTGCATACCACTGCGGGCCATAAGCCGCTGGACGTCCTGGTGGTGGACGGCTCGCCGCAGGCCAGCTCGGCCGAGCTCGTGCGGCAGCTGGCAGATGCGGCCGACTACACCATCGCGGTCGACCGAGGGGCAGAGACCTTGCACCGGGCTGGCATCAGGCCCGACCTGTTCTGCGGCGACTCCGACTCGGTTTCCTCTGGCGATGCGGGCTGGGCGTCGAAGGTCTCGCGTGACGAGGTGCACCTGCCTAGCGAGAAGTACGTGACCGACTTGGGGCTGGCCATCTGGTGCGCCAGAAACGAGGCGGCTCGGCGGGGGATGACGCTTCGGCTGACGCTGACCTGCGCCACGGGCGGCCGACCCGACCATGCCCTGGGGGTGCTGGGGCTGCTGGCGCAGAACGCCGACGCATGCCCGCGTGTGGTGGAGGACGACGTCGAGTGGCGGATTCTCTCGCCCGATGGCGCGCCGTCGTGGCAGCTGCGTGACAGCTCGGCAACCGCGCCGAGCTGCGCACCGACCTTCTCCGTCGTGGCCCTTCGTCCCCACACCGTTGTCAGCGAGACGGGCGCGCGCTGGAACCTGGATCACCGCGAGCTGGACCTGCTAGGCGACATGGGCATCTCGAACGTCGCAACTGGCGACACCCGCGTCGAGTGCCATTCCGGCATCGCCGTGGTGTACCTGCTGAAATAAGGCCGCCTCTCGGATGGGCAGGTGTCGGCAGCTAAAAGTAGGGCCAAACGAGCGCCCCGACAGATGACATTTTGTTGCAGGGTTATGACCGTCTAAGGCCCCTTACAAGGTCATTTCCCTGTAACAAAATGTCGGTCCGCCGAGCACGCGGCACTGGTCCGCCGAGCACGCGGCACTGGTCCGCCACACGCGCGGCAGCGGAGTGGTCCGAAGCCGAGCTCGCCGCAAGGGTTTCCACCGGCCATGTCCCTCTTGCCCAGCACGGTGCGCCACTTGCAAATTGTGGGAGCAGACATCAACGTGTTGCAGTGTGCAAATTTGTACTCCTGCCATAATGGGTGTCGAATAACACCGACGGAGGGAGTCCCATGGCCGAATACATCCTTATGGCCGAGACCGGTTCCGACATCCACCAGGAGACTGCCCGGCGCTACGGCATCGCCGTGGTTCCCATGCACGTGAACTTTGGCGAAGTGTCGCGCGACGACGACAGCTTTCCTCCCGAGGAGCTCTACCAGAGCTACAAGGCCACGGGCAAACTGCCCCAGACGGCAGGATGCTCCCCGCAGGACTTCACGGCGGCCTTCGACCGCGTGCATCAGGCACATCCTGATGCTCAGATTCTGTACCTGGCGTATTCTGCGGCGACCACCGTGTCGTTTCGCAGCGCGCACCTGGCGGCGGAGGGCCGAGACTACGTCACGATGATTGACACCAAGGCGGTCTCGTCCGGCCAGCGCCTGATCGTGACCAATGTAGCGCGCATGCTCCAGAAGCGTCCCGATGCCACGAAGCAGCAGGTCATCGACTTTGTGAACGACCAGGTCAAGCGCATACGCTTTGCCTTCGTCCCGGGTGACCTCGACTACCTGCGCGCGGGTGGCAGGCTCTCCAACGTCGCCTTCTTGGGCGCGACGCTGCTGCGCATCAAGCCCACGATCGAGGTGATCGACGGCAAGCTTGTTGCCACCACAAAGCGCCGCGGTACCATGGTCAAGTGCGTTCGGCAGCTGGTGGAGGACTTCGTCACGCGCGAGCCCATGGACCTTAGCCGTGTGAACCTGACGTACACCTCGGGCGACGCGCCCGACCCGCAAATGCGTTCGACGGTGGAGAAGATCCTGGTCGACCATGGTGCCCAGGAGATCGAGTGGGTCAAGTCCGGCTGCGTCATCGCCAGCCACTCGGGCCCCGGCTCGTTTGGCATTGCCGCCCTTGTCGCGGGCAAGAAGGACTAACACAGCATCGGCGACATCCCGATCAGACTGCCCATACCGACCAGGTTGCCCGGCTCGACC
>JAQXQO010000159.1 GCA_029101205.1 Coriobacteriales bacterium
TACCAAAGTTTTATGTACCAAGTTTGTCATGCAAAGGTGGGAGGTGTGGGTGTCATAACACCCACACCTCGAGGTTCTGTCATCCCTTTCTGCAGGGGTACGAGACGCGGGTACTCGAACCTCGGAGTCCTGCAGGAGTCCAATATGCCCGTCTTGCAAAAGACCAGGTAAATGGGCTGCCAATATGGATCGTCGCCCCAATCGAGGTATCAGCGGTGCAGGGATCACAGGTGTGGGTACTCACAGCTCGGGACCCTGTCAGAAGTTCATACAGGGGTGCCGGGTGCGAGTGTGCAGGTACTCGCACCTTGAGGGCCTGCCAGTGACTTTCTGCAAGGGTGTCAGGTGCGAGTGAGCCGACGCACGTACCTCGAGGGTCTGCCAGTGAGCTTCTGCAGGGATCGCAGATGTGAGTGTGATGACACACGCACCTCGAAGCCTTGCCATTGAGTTTCTGCAGGGATGGCAGGTGCGAGTGTGGCGGCACTCGCGTCCCAAATGTCTGTCAGTCCTTTGCGCGTAGATTTCTGCAGGGGTGCCAGCTATGGGCGTGCGGACACCCGCGCCTAGGACCCCTGTCGGGAACTGCTGAGGGGCCATTGATATAGGGCTATTGCCGCAGGACCAGAACCTGAATGCAGTGAACAGATGGCTGAGTGGGGGAATCCCCCTGGGTGGAATCCCACTGGATAAAATCCCACTGGATGGAGCCCCGCTGAATGGGATCCTACTGGACAGAACCATCGGGTCAGGAGCTACCGGCGAGCTACTGGTTAGCGACTGAAACCACTCGACAAAAAAAGGCCGGAGGAAAACCTCCGACCTGAGCAATCCTGGTGGGCCCTGAGGGATTCGAACCCCCAACCCAGGGATTATGAGTCCCCTGCGCTAACCGTTGCGCCAAGGGCCCGAATGAAAAAGGCGACGGCAAGTGCCGCCGCCCGAATTCACATGGTGGAGAATAGGGGATTCGAACCCCTGACCTCATGACTGCCAGTCATGCGCTCTCCCAACTGAGCTAATTCCCCGTGCGTTGGTGCGAGGAATATTATACGCAGAACTTTTCACTCATGTCCAGAACTATTTTGAAAAAATCCTCTCGGAGTAGTTCCGAGAGGATTCCAGTGATGCTATAAACCCGGCGCAATCATATATGGGGTTGGTGATAGACGCCGCTGCAACACTATCTGCGAGACTGTCCTAGTTAATCACTACCTTGTCCGCATAGACGCCGGGAAGAGATATCGAGGCGCCCAATGTAGAGGTGTAGGTGTATTGCCCGATACACTCACTGTAGATAGTGACATTGTCGTCCTCCAGGACATGAGTTCCGTTGAGGATACTGGGCTTAAAGCCGACCATAATTACATCGTCGTACTCGCCATCAGTTGCCACGCGCAAATCCGTCTCAGACGTACCTTCTACAACCTGGAGTACGCGACCAGTGAATGTGACCTTCTTTCCCTTCCAGTTGTCAGGATTACGAGCGACTTCTTTGAACGTGGGTGCCTCGTAGTCCTTTGGATCGAAATTCTTGACGAGAGCGTTCTGAGCATTCGTCAGTGAAGTCGTGGCATTGTCAATGGTGGTCTGCGTGGCAGTGTCATCAGCAAGAAGTTGCTGTGCAGTTGACAGCGCTACTTGGAAGCCATTCCAAGAATCTGCAGTGTAGTTGTCATTCGGTATAGCTGCGGCCTTATCGACAGCTGCTTGAAGTGAGCTCTTGTTGACAGTGGGTTTAGAAGCTGTGCTAGAGCTGGATGAGGGCGATGTTGAATTGTTGCTTGAGCTCTTGGATGAGCTGCTTGAAGAATTCGTGGCAGAGGTGGTCTGTGATGAAGTGTCAGCTGAACCAGAATTACTAGTGGAGTTGCCCTGCTGTCCAGCTGCAACAATGCAGATAAGAATAACTGCGATTACCACAGCAATTATTGCGTGATTCTTTTTCTTAGAACTAGTCTTGGTTTCATCAGTACCTGCAGAGCTGGACGATGAAGGCTTCTTTACCTCTGTATCATCCTTGGCTTCGGGGGGGTATTGACCTTCTCAGTGTCGCTCATGGCATCTCCTTTGCTACTCACCATTGGCGTCCGCGGCTTAATACGCTTGCATAAAGCTTGCGAGAAACTGTTTGACGCAAAGCTGAGTATATCGAAGCATTTAGTGATCAACTAAAAGCATTCTATGAGCGGGCGGAGATATTCTTGAAGGCAGAAGGTTCTTAACTCAAACAATAGACGCAAGAAGCTCTAACCTCCGCCACCGCAAGTTCGCTGCGTTCTCGATGAGGGCCTGCTTCAGGTCGCTCTCGATCTGGCGCATCTGTACTTGTGCCTCCTGGCGCGCGGCCTGGCCCTCCTGCTGGATCTGGACCGTCTCGCGCGGGGTGCTGATCAGCTGGTCGTTCACCTGCTGCAGCGTGATGCGCTTGAGGCCAGCAAGGGGTCGTGGCCGTCCTGCTCCAGCGGATTGTTTGCCTGGATGACCAGGGACTCGTAGTCCACCATGGCCTGGTGGTCGTCGGGGCTACTGACGACCATCTGCTTCAGCCAGCCCGAGGAGCCCGAGGAGTGGTCCACGCCCGACAGCAGCGTCTGCACCTGGCTGGCAAACACCACACGTACCAATCGGATGACGTACACCATGCCTGGTGTGTCGCACGGATGACATGATGTCCTGCCATCCCATCGCGCAGCTGAATCCCTTGATACGAAAAAAGCGACAGCCGAAGCTGCCGCCCGAATTCACATGGTGGAGAATAGGGGATTCGAACCCCTGACCTCATGACTGCCAGTCATGCGCTCTCCCAACTGAGCTAATTCCCCGTGCGTTGGTGCGGGAATTAGAATACCAGACTGAACCCTCGCGTCAAGCGAAAACTTTTGGCAGCTGGAAAATTTGTTGCGCCAGCGATGCGGGCAAGAAGGGCCGTGAGCCAGAGACGCTGAAATCCAGGAGCGTCGAAGCTCGCTCGGGGATTTGGTCTTAGCCCCTATAGCATCGGAGCGTGTGGGAACCTGCCCAGGAGTCGTTCTTCTGGGAGTAGCTTGAAGCCTGCGCACAAGGATGAAACCCGTGTGCGCAAAACGGCTTCCAAAACGCATCCTTGTGCGCAGGTGCGCACAAGGATGCGAATTCCGGGCTTCGTTGCGCACAAAGGTTCAACTCTTGTGCGCAAGGGTATCCGTTCGTGTGCGCGAGCATGCCCAGTCAGTGAATCCGGCACCTAACGTGGTGCCGGCGTTATGCTCAGGCGCCCGGGCTCCTCGCGTTGCGAAATCGCCCGCTCCCGCACGTGGCGACGCGCACGCATCGGGGTAGAAGTAACCTGTAGTCCATGGGCTGCCTCGCGCAGCCATCACACCCGCGGGCCTCCCAGGCGAGCGCCCTCGCAACCAAAGGAGAACAGCCGTGTCCTCAGACAGCAAGCGTATCAAGATATGCACCCTCGTCAGCCTGATCTATGGGATCGTCGCCGCAATCATGGGCGCCGTCTTTGCCGCAACCACCTCGGACGCCACGTCGTGGCCCGTCGTCGGTACGGGGGTTCTGTCGGCGGTGGTAGGCGTCAGGGGAGCGCTCATCGCGAACGTGCCCTCCACCATCGCGAAGCTGGTCAAGCTGTCGGTCGTCGTGTTCGTCGTGCAGGCGGTCGTGGCGCTGCTTGCGCTGTTCCAAGTTGGACCGCAGAACGTGAACGACTACGTGCTGCCCTTCTCGCTGATGCTGATATCCATGATCGTGACGCTGGTCATCGCCATCTTGTCGCAGCAGCTCAACCGCAAGAACCTGGCGAAGTAGAGGAGGCTTCCGGAGGGCCAAGAAAAAAATCCAAATTGGTCCTTGCATCCCGCAGAGCCTTCTGTCATTATTACTTCTCGCAAGGCGCACGGGCGATTGGCTCAGGGGTAGAGCACTTCCTTCACACGGAAGGGGTCGCTGGTTCGAATCCAGCATCGCCCACCATTGAATTTGAGGCCAGGTCTTCGGACCTGGCTTTTTTCGTATATCGAGCACATGAGCAATGGGCTAGTGAACGTGACGCATGAGGCACGATGCATCCGGGGCGTCATATCAAAGCGACAAATACCTAGAGTGCGTTGTAACGTGTGCCGTGCTGGCTCGTAGTAAGTTGATAGTTTCTTTGTGCCCGGGCACTTCAGCCTGGCGCCCATGTGCACGACGCCCTTCTTGCCTGGTCTTTTTGCGTAGCGCGGCCTGCGGCTGGGTCGGTCGCGCGCGTGCCGTGTAGAATCTCCTCTGTATGTGGCGGCGCGCCGGATGCGCGTCGCGTGGTTGCGCGGGCGCAGGCCCGAAGCGAGGAGGCCCTTATGGCACAGAACACGGACGATCCCGTCGAGCTCTTTGACCTTCACATCTCTCACGTTGGCATCAACACCAACAGCCCCGAGGAGGCCGAGGCGGTCGCGAAGGAGTTCGAGGACCTCATGGGCCTCATGCGCATGCACACCGCCCCCGTGTCCACCTTTGCGGGCACGCTGATCGAGGTCATGAACAACGGAGGCCGAGGCGAGAAGGGCCACATCGGCTTCTACGTGAACGACATCCCCGCGGCAGAGAAGTGGTTCGCCAAGCGCGGCTTCGAGATCGACGAGTCCACGCGCAACCTGAACCCCGACGGCACCACGCGCCTGGTCTACTTCAAGAAGCACATCGCGGGCTTCGCCATTCACCTGACCTGCGACAAGTAGTCGTCGCCGGCGCACCTAGTTCGGCGGACGGACGCTCCGCCCGCAAGCACCACAAGGATGTGAGCAAACAGCTTTGATAGCACTTGCAGACAAGATAACGAAGTCCTTTGGCGGCCGTGTCCTGTACGCGGCCGCTACCTTGCAGCTGAACGCCGGCGAGCGCTGGGCCCTGGTGGGTCCCAACGGCGCGGGCAAGACCACGCTCCTGCGCATCATCATGGGCCAGGAGTCGGCCGACGAGGGCACCGTCAGCTTTGCCAAGGACACCACGGTGGGCTACCTGGAGCAGGAGACCAAGCTGGCCGGAAACAAGACCGCCCTGCAGGAGGTCGTGGACTCTGCGCACGAGATCAAGCATCTCCAGGAGCGCATCACCCAGCTGGAGGGGCTCATCTCGACCACAAAGCCGGGCCCCGAGCTGGACAGCCTGCTGCAGCAGTACGGCAAGGACCAGGACCGCTTCGAGCGCCTGGGCGGCTACGAGCTGGAGGCCCGCGCCAAGGAGATCCTGGCCGGCCTGGGATTCCCCGTGGAGGACTTCGACAAGCCTGCCATGGACTTCTCGGGCGGCTGGCAGATGCGCATCAGCCTTTCGAAGCTCTTGCTGCGCCATCCCGACCTGCTGCTTTTGGACGAGCCCACGAACCACCTGGACCTGGAGAGCGTCCAGTGGCTGGAGCAGTTCCTGGCGTCCTATGACGGCGCAGTGCTGCTGGTGAGCCACGACCGAGCGTTCATGGACGCCTGCGTCAGCCACGTGGCATCGCTGGAGAACAAGCGCCTGTACACCTACACGGGCAACTACTCCGACTACCTGAAGCAGCGCGAGGACAACCTGGAGCAGCTGCGCGCCAAGCGCGCCGCCCAGGAGCGCGACATCCAGCACATGGAGGTCTTCATCGAGCGCTTCCGCTACAAGCCCACGAAGGCCCGCCAGGTTCAGGAGCGCGTAAAGAAGCTCGAGAAGGTCAAGTCGGAGCTCGTGGTGCTGCCCGAGCAGTCGAAGAAGGTCCACTTCAAGTTCCCGGACCCGCCGCGCACGGGCGACATGGTGGTGTCTCTGAACCACGTGGCGAAGTGGTTCGGCCAGAACCACGTGTACGACGACGTGGACTTCAAGCTGTACCGTGGCGACCACGTCAGCCTGGTGGGCCCCAACGGCGCCGGCAAGTCCACGCTGATGAAGATCATCAATGGCACGTTCCTTCCCACGAAGGGCACCGTGGAGCTGGGGCAGAACGTCACGAAGGCCTACTACGCCCAGCACCAGCTGGAGACGCTGAACGCGGCGAACACCGTCCTGGCCGAGATGGACGAGGTGGCCCCCGGCTGGACCACTTCCGACGAGCGAAAGCTCCTGGGAGCGTTCCTCTTTCACGGCGACGACGTGCTGAAGAAGGTGTCCGTGCTGTCCGGCGGCGAGCGCGCGCGTCTGGCCCTGGCAAAGATGCTGGTGGCCCCCGAGCCGCTGCTTCTGCTGGACGAGCCCACGAACCACCTGGACATCGACTCGGTCGACGTCCTGGAGGAGGCCCTGAAGAACTTCCCGGGACCCATCATCCTGATCAGCCACGACGAGCACCTGGTGCGCGCCATCTCGAACAAGGTCATCGACGTGCGCGACCACAAGGCCACGGTCTACGACGGCGACTATGAGTACTACCAGTTCAAGCGCGCAGAGCTGGAGGCCGTAAACGCCGGCTCGGGCTCCGCCGTGCTGTCCAGCGCCGTGTCCAGCCATGAGCGCCAGCAGGAGCAGGACCAGGCCAGCAAGGGGCGCAACGTAAAGACGAAGGAGCAGCGCCGCGCCGAGGCCGAGGCCCGCAAGGCCCAGAACAAGGCGCTGCGTGCCACGAAGCGCCGGCTGAAGGAGGTCGAGGCCGCCCTGGGCCCGGCCCACGAGCGCTACGAGGAGCTCATGAAGGCCATGGCCTCCGAGGAGCTGTACAACGACTCCCAGAAGTTCGACGAAGCCATGAAGGAGTACAACGCCCTGTCAAAGAAGATCCCGCGGCTCGAGGAGGAATGGCTCGAGCTGTCCGAGAAGATCGAGGAGGGTAGCGAGTAATGGTTCAGAACGACCAAAGGTGCACCTACAGGCCCCGGCACGCCGCTGCGTCCGTGCCCGACCCGGCGGACGAGACCACCGTGGTCAACCGCAACGCGTCGACGAACGGCGCTTCCGTGAACCCGGGCAGCACGGCATCCATGCCCGGCATGCGAGAGGCGCAGGAGCGGGTGGAGCAGCAGTCTGCCGCGGCATACAACGCCGCCGGACGAAGCTATCCTCAGGGTCAACCTTACGGTGCGACCCAGGTGTCTCAGCCTCAGGCTCGACCTCAGGCTCAGCCTTATGGCCAGCCTGCCTACCCGCAGCAGGGCATGCCGGGCTATGGAGCCCCCGCATACCCCCAGCAGGGCTATGCGCAGCAGCCCTACGGCCAGCCCGGCTACCAGCAGTACCAGCAGGCCCAGTACCAGCAAGCCGCATACCAGCAGCCCCAGGCGGCGCCCGGCGCCGGCCAGCCCCAGCAGCCCTACGGCTACGAGGCGCCCCGCCAGGTGGAGCCCGTGGGCATGGGTCGGCATCTGGCCGCCCGAGCCGTCCTGGCGATTTTCAGCTGGGTGCTCAGGATAGCCGCCATAGTCATTGCGGGTGTCGTGGTGCTGGACTCGCTGTCGCTGGGAGCCGGCAGGACCGAGCTCCTGCGCGTGACCGCACTCATATCGTCGCTGATTCCGCAGGGCCTCTCGGGTATGTACGTCATGGACACGCCCTTCGGCGGCGCCTTCAGGGGCGACTTCGCCATCGTGGCCCTCGTGCTGCTGGTGGTGGACTGGATTCTGTGCCGTATCAGGGCCGCCCTTCGCTAGGAAAGGACCAACTTGCTCAACCTTAGCCCAACCCATCTGGTGATGGTCGCCATCTCGGTCGGCCTGGTCATGATCTCGGCGGTGCTGCACGAGGTGGCGCATGGATGGGTCGCCTACCGCCTGGGCGACCCCACGGCAAAGAACGCGGGCCGTCTGACGCTGAACCCGGCCAAGCACCTGGACCCCGTGGGCTCCGTCATCCTGCCGCTGGTCATGGCGCTGGTGGGAGGCCCCATATTCGCCTTCGCGAAGCCCGTGCCGTACAACCCGAACAACCTGCGCCACCAGCGAACCGACGAGGTGCTGGTGGCCCTGGCCGGACCGGCGTGCAACCTGCTGCAGGCCCTTGTGGGCGCGCTCGCGTGTCGCCTGCTCTTCGGGCCCATCATGGAGACCACCGCCAGCGGCACGTACCTCTTGACCGACAGCGATGCGGTGTACTGGGCCTACCAGATACTGTCCAGCTACGTCTACGTGAACCTGATGCTGATGTTCTTCAACCTGATCCCGCTGCCGCCGCTGGACGGCTCGCACGTGGTGCAGCTTTTCCTGAAGGGCAACGCGCGCATGAGCTACTACAAGATTCAGGCCTACTCCATGCCCATCCTGCTGATCGTGCTGTACCTGATCCCCATGATCACCCCGTGGGACCCCCTGAACTGGTACCTGGACGTCACCGCCGGCAACCTGAGCTACGCCCTGCTGGGAATAGCCTAGGGGAGCGCGCATGTCGTATCGCGTTCACACGCAGGCCTTCTCGGGCCCCTTTGACCTGCTGCTGACCCTGGTCAGCCGACAGAAGGTGGCCATTGGATCCATCTCGATCTCCGAGGTGGCCGACCAGTACCTGGCCGAGGTCGAGCGAATGGGCCAGCTGGACCTGGACGTGGCCAGCGACTTCGTGCTGGTGGCCTCGACGCTGCTGGACATGAAGGCCGCGTCGCTGGTACCCGCGGACGAGGTGCGCGGCCCCGTGCGCGACGAGGGCGAGGATGAGGACGACGATTTGGCGAACCTCTCGCCTGAGCAGGCGCGAGAGGTCCTGATCCAGCGGCTCATAGGCTACAAGCAGTTCAGAAACGCAGCCGCGGCGCTCTCCAGCCGCTACGACGCCGAGTCTCTCATGGTGCCGCGCACGGCGGGGCCCGACCCGGAGTTCTTGGGCCTCATGCCCGACTTCCTGCAGGACGTAACCCTGGACCAGCTGGCCCGCGCCTGCGCAAAGCTGGACTCGCAGCGCCACCGGTTCCTGCTGGAGGCAGAGCACATAGCCCCCAAGCGCCTGCCCGTCGCCCTGACGGTGGCCTCGGTGGACCGCGTCACGCGCACGAGGGGGCACGTCAGCTTCGACGAGCTCCTGGATGGCGACACGTCGCCCGAGACCGTGGTGGCCACGTTTCTGGCCATGCTGGAACTGTTCAAGCGAGGCTCCATCCGCGTGACGCAGCTGGAGCCCTTCTCGCGCATCGACATCACCCGCGTGGCGGGCGCGCCGGCATTCGTGCTGGACGACCAGGCGCTCACCAGCATAGGGGAGGACGAGTAGCATGCAACAACTGGAACCGCTGGAGCCCGACTCGCTGAGGGGTGCGCTCGAGGCGCTGCTCCTGGTGTCAACGGACGCCGTCAGCGCGGCCACGCTGGCAAAGCAGCTGGGCGTGACGCCCGGCGAGGCGGCCGACGCGCTGCGGGAGCTGTCCCGGGAGTACGCCCAGGCCAACCGCGGGTTCCAGCTGCGCGAAGTCGCGGGCGGATGGCGCCTCTTTACCCATCCCGCCTACCACCAGCAGGTGGAGGACTACGTGCTGTCGTGGGACCACCGCAAGCTGTCGCAGGCCTCGCTGGAGACCCTGGCGGTCATCGCGTACCACCAGCCCGTCTCGCGCGAGGGCGTGCGTGCCGTGCGCGGCGTCAGCTCGGACGGCGTCATCAACTCCCTGCGCGAGAAGGGCTTGGTCAGGGTCGTGGGCAAGGACGAGAACCAGGCCACGCTGTTCGGAACCACGACGGCGTTCCTGGAGGGCTTCGGCCTGCGCTCGCTTGGCGACCTGCCGCCCCTGGAGGACTTTGCCCCGGACGAGCAGAGCAAGCAGTTCATACGCGAGCGCCTGTCAGGCCAGAGCATGGAGGGCACGCTCCAGGACGCGGCCGACGACATGGACGAGGAGCAGGAGCTCCTGGAAGGCGGCGAGGACGACGAGCAGGAGTAGCGAGCGCGGGCGCGCGGCAGCGCCGCAGCGCAGCCGGAGCCAGAAGGCCCCCGGAGCACCGACGAGCCCCAACGCACCGCAGGAGTCCGGCGTGGTCTACCCCATGCGCCTGCAGAAGTTCCTGGCGCGCGCCGGCGCCGCCAGTCGCCGCGGGTCGGAGAATCTCATGACTGCGGGTCGCGTGCGCGTGAACGGCGAGGTCGTGACCGAGCTGGGCTTCAAGGTGGATCCCAACGTGGACCGCGTCACGGTGGACGGCATCCCGTACGAGCTGGCCGAGAAGCCCGTGTACCTGATGCTGAACAAGCCCGCCGGCTACGTGACCACCATGAGCGACCCGCAGGGCAGGCCCTGCGTGGCCGACCTCGTGCCCACGAAGCGCTACCCCGGGCTGTTCGCCGTGGGAAGGCTGGACCGCGACACGACGGGCCTCCTGCTGTTCACGACGAACGGCGAGGCAGCGCACCAGCTGCTGCACCCCTCGCACCACGTGTCGAAGCACTACGTGGCCCTGGTGGAGGGCACCCCCACCGAGCACCAGCTGGACCGGCTGCGCCAGGGCATACGCCTGCGCGACGGAATGGCGCAGCCGGCGCGCGTGAGCATCCTGGGGCCGTCCGACGACCTGTACCGCATGGTGGCCCCCGAGGGCGCGCGCGGCGACGTCAGCGTGGTGGGCATCCAGGTGCAGGAGGGCCGAAAGCACCAGGTCAAGCGCATGCTGGGGGCCATCGGCCACAAGGTGCTGGCGCTGCACCGCGACTCGTTCGGCCCGCTGACGCTTTCGGGCGTGGAGCAGGGCCATTGGCGGCTGCTAAACGCGGCTGAAACACGTAGCATAGAGGAGCTGGTGGCCGCGGGACTTGCGGCCTCAGCGGCACAGCGCCAAAGGGACGACGGCTAGCGCGTTGCCCCTGCAATACACGCATTGCGCGCGCCAGTCGGCACGCATTAGGGAGAAGAGCATATGGCAGCTACGAACCATCGCATCCTGGTGATGCGCCACCCCGAGACGGTGGCCAACACCGGGCGCTTTCTTTCGGGCAGGAAGGACGTCGAGCTGACGCCCGCCGGCGAGCGACAGCTGATGCAGGCCGTCGACGCCATCGTGGCATGGCGCCCGGACCGCGTGTGGTCTTCTCCGCTGTCGCGCTGCCAGGCGATTGGCCGCGAGGCCGCCTTCCGGCTGGGCGTGCCCTTTGAGGTGCACATGAACCTGCAGGAGCTGGAGTTCGGCTCGGTCCAGGACGTGCCGTTCGACGAGGTGGCGCGCATGGGCTACCCCTTCCCGTGGCACATCGATGCCCAGGGCCACTCCATGCCCGCGCCGGGCGCCGAGAGCTTCGAGCACCTGCGCGTGCGCGCGAAGGCGTTTCTGGAGGAGCTGCGTCCGCTGACGGGCCGCACGGCCTGCGTGACGCACGGGGGCTTCACGCGCGGCCTCCTGGGGGCGGTCTTCGACACGCCGCTGGACACGTTCTGGAACATCAGCATCTCGAACGTGTCGTCCCAGGTCCTGACCTGCGACGGCACTACGTTCAGGCTGGCGGCGCTGGGACTGGCGCCGCAGGAGGTCATCACGCGCAGCATGAACCCGTCCCTTCTGGGCAACGACACGACGCAGAGCATCTCGGGAGTGATCCAGCATGAGAATCGCAATTGACGGACCCGCCGGTTCGGGCAAGTCCACGGTGGCGCGCGCCCTGGCGCAGCGCTGCGGGCTGACCTACCTGGACACGGGTGCCATGTATCGCGCCGTCACCCTGGCGTGCCTGCGCAAGGGCGTGGCCACGGACGACGCCCAGGGCGCCACGCGCGTGGCGCGCGAGTGCTCCATCACGTTCGGCCCCATGGTGGACGGACAGCAGAAGGTCTACCTGGACGGCCGGGACGTCACCGACGACATCCGCACCGCGCAGGTGGACCACGAGGTGTCCGTGGTGTCGGGCATCCCGCAGGTGCGCGAGGTCATGGTGCAGCAGCAGCGCCAGCTGGGCTCGCAGGGCGACGTCGTGGCCGAGGGGCGTGACATCGGCACGGTCGTGTTCCCCGACGCCGAGGTGAAGGTCTTCCTGACCGCCGACCCCGAGGCCCGCGCCCACCGCCGTGCCGTGCAGCGCCAGGGCGGGGACGCCGCCAAGGGCGTGTCCGCGCAGGTGGACCCCCAGCAGGAGCAGCAGATCCTGGACGACTTGGTGCGTCGCGACCGCCTGGACTCCTCGCACAAGGTGGGGCCGCTGCGCGCGGCCGAGGACGCCGTGCACATCGACTCGTCCAAGCTGACGGTGCAGCAGGAGCTGGACCAGATCGAGGCCCTCATGCAGAGGGCGCGCCAGGCCGCGGCAAAGCCCGCCGCCGGTGCCGAGCCCGCCGCCAACCCCGGTTCCAAGGCGGACCAGGGCAAGAAGGGCGAGGCGCGGCACGCCGACCCCTCCAAGCCCGCGGCCGAGCCGAAGCCCTCTGCAGCCCCGAAGGCGGCCGCAGAGCCCAAGGTGGCACCAGCTCGCAAGCCCGGCGCATCGAAGTCCGCGCGCTCCGCGAAGTCCAAGGGCCCAATCCGCGCCTTCACGCACGCAAGCTTCGACGACTACTTCGACCACCCCATGAGCGACTTCCCCCTGACCTCGAAGGCGGCCCTGGCCATCGCCGTCTACATCGTGGGACTCATCACGAAGGTGCTGTGGCGCTGGCGCATCGAGGATGCCGACCAGCTGTGGCACGAGGGCGGTCGTAAGTCCGGACAGACGGGCCGCGTCATCGTGATGAACCACGCCAGCATGCTGGACCCCGTGGTCATGGTCATCACCGAGTGGATGCACGGGCACCGCGTCCGCTGCGTCTACAAGAGCGAGTTCAACAAGAACTCCCTGGTCATGTGGGCCTTCTCGCGCGCCGGAGCCATCCCCGTGAAGCGCGGCACCGCCGACGTGAACGTGGTCCGTCGCGCCCAGCGCGCGCTGAAGAACGGCGAGGACGTGCTCGTCTTCCCCGAGGGCACGCGCATCAAGTCCGACGACCAGCCCATCACGCTGCACGCGGGCTTCGCCGTGATGGCGCAGATGGGCCGTGCCAAGGTGCTGCCCATGGCCATCGTGGGCGCACGCGACATCACGCCGCCGCACAGCCACGCCAAGCGCTTCCACAACGTGTACCTGAAGGTCGGCAAGCCCCTGGGCTTCGACGAGCTGGGCGTCAAGGGCCGCAAGCAGCAGTGCACCGCCATGGAGAAGGCCGCCATGGACCGCGTGTACGCCCTGCGCGACCAGCTGCGCAGCGAGCACCCCGGAAAGATGTGATCCCATGTCCAAGCACACGAAGGTGGTCGTGGCCCAGAGCGCCGGTGCCTGCTACGGCGTCGAGCGGGCCCTACGCATGGTGCGCGAGGCGGCCCAGTCCGGCGCCCAGGTGCACACGCTGGGCCCGCTGATTCACAACCCGCAGGTCGTGGCCGAGCTCGAGGCTAAGGGCGTGGGTGTGGTGGAGTCTCCCCACCAGCAGCCCGGCAGCACGCTGGTGCTGCGCACGCACGGCGTGACGCCCGAGGTCGAGCGCGACGCCGCCGCGTCGGGCGTGAAGGTGCTGGACGCCACCTGCCCCTACGTGAAGAAGGCCCACATGGCCGCCGAGCGCTTCAGCCGCGAGGGCTACCACGTCGTCGTGGTGGGCGAGAAGGGCCACCCCGAGGTCGAGGGCACCGCGGGGCACGCCCCGGGCGCAATGATCGTGAACAGCGCCGACCAGCTGGACGGTGTACAGGTGGGCCGTCGTGTGGGCGTGGTCGTGCAGACCACCCAGACGAAGGCTTGCCTGGACCAGGTGGTGTGCCGGCTCCTGGGCATGGCCGAGGAGGTCCGCGTGGTGAACACCATCTGCGACGCCACCTCCGAGCGCCAGGCGGCCGCGGCGCAGCTGGCAGGGGAGTCCGACGCCATGGTGGTCATCGGCGGACGCAACTCCGCCAACACGACGCATCTGGCCGACATCTGCCGAGCGGCCTGCCCGCGCACGCACCACATCGAGACTGCCGACGAGCTGCAGGCGCAATGGTTTGCGGGTGCCGCCCAGGTGGGCATCACAGCCGGCGCATCCACGCCGCCCGAGCAGATAGATGCCGTGCTGGCGCGCGTGCGCGCCCTGTGCGACGAGGAGGGATAAGTGCCCAAGGAAGCCCAGGCGGACGGCCGCCAGAAGCGCGCGGACTACGCCAGCACGAAGGTGCGCAGGCTGGGGGCCTGGATACAGGGCGTCGACCCGGACAGCCCCGCATACGACGCGGGCCTGGAGCCCGGCATGCGCATCGACAAGGTGAACGGCGTGGTTCCGCGCGACATCATCGACTGGCGCTGGTACGCCTCGGACGACGAGGCCGACCTGGAGGTCTTCGACCCCGAGGACGGCCAGGAGTACGCATGCACGCTGTACCGCGAGCCCGGCCAGGACTGGGGCGTGGACTTCACGGACGTGCTGTTCGACGGCATCCGCACCTGCGTGAACGCGTGCCAGTTCTGCTTCATGCGCATGCTGCCAGACGACGCGCGCGCCTCCCTGTCGCTGAGGGACGACGACTACCGCCTGTCCTTCTTGCAGGGAAACTTCGTCACGCTGACGAACATGACCGACGAGGACGTGGACCGCGTCATCAACTGGCGGCTGGAGCCCATGAACGTGTCGCTGCACGCGGTGTCTCCCGACGTGCGGCGCAGCCTCATCGGCCCGCACGCGCAGCGCGGCATGGACGTGCTGGAGCGCCTGTGCCAGGCAGGCATCGAGGTGCACGGACAGATCGTCCTGTGCGCCGGCATCAACGACGGCGAGGAGCTGCACCGCACCCTGGACTGGGTCGAGGCGCACGACGCGGTCACGTCGCTGGCGCTGGTGCCCATGGGCTACACCAAGTACTCCAGGAACTTCTCGCACTCGTTCTCGGAGGACCGCGAGGCGTCGCGCGCCGTCGTACGCCTGATCGAGCCGTACCAGCGCCGCGCCCGCGAGCGCCTGGGCATCACGAGGTTCCAGCTGTCCGACGAGTTCTACCTGGACGCGGACCTGCCCGTGCCGGACGCGGACACCTACGACGGCTACCCGCAGTTCTACGACGGCATCGGCATGCTGAGGAGCTTCCTGGACGAGGTGCGAGACATCGGCGACTCGCGCGTGGACGAGCTGCGCGGCGTGACGCGGCGACTGGCGGCGCGCGACGAGCGCGCGCTCCTGGTGTGCGGCGAGGCTGCCCTCGGCGTCATGCGCACGCTATGCCGTGCCTGGGCCAACGTGTGCGACGTGGACGACGCGCGCGTGGAGGCCACGCCCATCCACAACGACTACTACGGCGGCGACGTCAACGTCACGGGCCTCATCGTGAGCTGCGACCTCCTGGCGCAACTGCCCGGCGACCTGACGGGGCGCGTGGTGGTGCTGCCGGAGGTCATGTTCAACTTCGACAAGGTCACGCTGGACGGCGACACGCAGCAGCACATCCTGGACGAGATCGGCCGCCGCGGGGGCCGCGCGCTCGTGGTGCAGACCACGCCTGGCTCGCTGCTGGACGCCCTCGCGCAGGACGGGGCCGTGACGAATTGACGCCGCATGCGGTCTGCTACCGGCCTTTGTGGGTGGCGGCCTGTTCGAATATCCGATTCTGGGTGTCCGGCCTGTGGAAATTAACAGTTCTATGAGGATAGTCTGCGGCAATCTCCAGTTCTGGGCGGCCTAGCTGCGACAATCTCCAGTTCTGGGCGACTGACCTATGGCTATTTCCTGATCTGGGCGGATTCTGCACGTTAATATTTCCAGGACTGGGCGTTTGCCACCCAGACCTGGAAATAAGTGGCCCCTGGACGCCCACATCTGGAATTCGAGGGGCTTTCGACGCATTGATCTCCAGGTCTGGGCACCCAGACCTGGAGATTCCGGCTTCTCTCGGCGTGCCTTAAAATTGAGCAGGCCATCTACCAGGCTCTTTGTGTGGCTGAAAGACATAAAGATTTCAATTTGCCAGAAGTGGGTGCCCACATCCGGAGATACCCCCTGATTGGCTCTAGCTAACTACAGTTCTGGGCGTCTGGAGGCTTGGGTGTCGACAGCCCTGAACGTCGAAATCGAATTGGCCCCTCCAGGCGAAAACCCCGGAGGGGCCAATGTTCAAAGCTGCCGATTATCAGGGGACAATTTCCCAGGTAAGTATGCCGGGGCATAGAGCCCAGAACTATAGTGTGCGGAGTGCGCACCGCGTGCGGGGGTAGAAACTCGTGCAGGGCAAGAAGCGCGTGCATGGCGTACAGCGCGAGCAGCGCAAGCAGGCCAAGAAGCGCATACAGTCCAAGAAGTGCGAGCCGCTAGTCCAGGACGTTCGCGTCCTCCTCGTCGGCCTTCTCCATGTTGGCCACGCGCTCTGCGACCGAGACGTTGTTCACGCCGTCGTTGAACTCCTTCTTGCCCGTGGGGTGCTCCTCCAGCCACAGCTTCTTTGCGGTGGGGGCCCAGGCCTTGGCGTAGGGCGTGGTGCGCTTGCACAGGTCGTCGGCGGACTCGGGCGTTACGTACTCCGTGGACTTGGCGCCCGCGGCGTCGACCATGCTGGGCAGGACGGCGGGGTTCTCCAGCATGGGGCAGGGCTGCAGCTGGTTGTTGTTCCACGGGTAGTTCTTGCGGTACTGCTGGAACATGGGCTGCTTCAGGCAGTCCTCCCAGCTCATGTCGTGGATGTTGGCGTTGGAGTAGTGGATGAATACGCAGGGCTCCACGTCGCCGCGCGCGTTCACGTGGCAGTAGATCCTGCCACCGGCGATGCAGCCGCCCACGAACTCGCCGTCGTTCTGGAAGTCCATGGCAAAGATGGGGAAGCCGCCCTCGAAGCCGCGCACCTCGCGGATGCGGTGGAACATGTACTCGCGCTGCTCGGGGGTGGGCATGAGGTCCGCGTTGGCGCCCTCGCCCACGGGCATGTAGTGGAAGTACCAGGCCCAGCGGCAGCCCTTCTGGACCAGCAGCTCAAAGAACTGGTCGGAGCTCACGCGCTCGGTGTTGGCGCGCGTGTATGCCGTCGACGTGCCGTACAGCAGGCCGTGCTTCTGCATCAGGTCGAAGGCGCGCATGACCTCCTCGAACGAGCCCTCGCCGCGGCGTCCGTCATTGACCGTGGGCTCGTAGGACTCCAGGGAGACCGAGAAGATGATGTTGCCCAGCTCCTGCACCTTCTGGCAGAACTCCTCGTCTACCAGCGACGCGTTGGTGAAGATGTTGAACAGGCAGTCGTCGTGCTTCTCGGCCAGCTTCAGCACGTCCCTCTTGCGCACCAGGGGCTCGCCGCCGGTCAGCATGAACATGTGCGTGCCCATGGCCTTGGCCTCGGTGATCAGGCGGTCGCACTCGTCGTAGGTCAGGTTCAGGCGGTTGCCGTAGTCTGCGGCCCAGCAGCCGACGCAGTGCTTGTTGCACGCGCTCGTGGGGTCGAACAGGATGATCCAGGGCACGTTGTGGCCGCGCTCCTGTGCCACCTCCTGGGTGGTGCGATAGCCGCGGAAGGCGCCCTCGTAGCCGCCGTTCATGATGGCGGTCTTCAGCACGTGGGGGTCGGTCTTGTCGATGAGGTCAAAGAACCAGTTCTCCCACTTCGAGCCGGGGTACAGGGCCTTGCGCATGGTCTTCACCGCGCCGGGGACCGTGTACTTCAGCAGCTTCTCGGCCACGTCGATGGCGCCGTCCAGCTTCTTTTGGCGGTCATCGCCGGAGGTCGCCTTCATCAGCTGGTCCACCACCACGCTGAACGCCTTGCGTTCCGCCGCGTGGGCTATCTTAGATTGCATGTGCTACCCCTTTCCGACAGGTGCGTGGCCCCTCCAACCTGGGCCTGGCGCCGTTATTCACGACTAGTATTGTGTTATCCAGCCGATGACTGTTCAATCGCCGGCTTCTCAACATGTGGTATGATATGCAACGAATTTTTTCAAAATGTATGCATATCTAATTTGCATGGGGTGTAAGCGCATGGCTGAGGACGTCCGTGTGGTGAAGACCCGCCGCGACATAGAGGGGGCCTTCCTGCACCTTCTGGAGCAGCGACCGTTCCAGAAGATCACGGTGCAGATGATCTGCCGCGAGGCCATGGTGAACAAAGGCACGTTCTACCGTCACTACAACGACAAGTACGACCTCGCCTCGCAGATAGCCCGGTCCATGGTGATGCGGCTGAACGCGTGCGTGGACCAGAACTTCAGGCGCGTGGCGGCGGGCGGTGCCCCCGTGATGGGGTCGCGCTCCGTGCTGGAGGTGCTGCAGGACCTGCTTCCCAACCTGGCATTGCTGGAGGGCATCGGGCTGCCCGACGTGAACCTGCACCTCAGCGTCATGCGCGTCATTAGCCAGGACCTGCGCGCCTACACCCCGGGCGGCTACCCGCAGAAGGACGCGGACACCGAGGCATGGGTCATCGCGCACCTGATGCTGGCCTACCCGCAGTACGTGCGCGACATGGACGACCCCATGGACCTGTACGACTACATTCGCTCGGTGCACGAGGCATCCAGCACGTTCTTGCCCTGGCTGCGCACTCAGAAGCCCGTTCCGCCTGCGGTGCCCCAGCAGGGCGGCTGCATCCTTCCCACGGCGCGCCCCAGCCTAAAGAAGCCCAAAGCATCCGTCGGCCTGTAACCGGGCCAGAGGCCGGCGGACCAGTAGGCGGTCCCGTGCCGGCAGGCAAGGGGCGAAGGCGCATCGAAAACAAAGGCCCTTCTTGCCCGCATGAGGGCAAGAAGGGCCTTCTGGCTGGCACGTCTGATCGATTGCGGCCTTACTCCTTCGGAAAGGCCAGCTCCTCGGTACCGCCGAAGAGCGGCTTCGAGCTCTGCGAGTCGTCGTGGTAGCGGCTCAGGCTGTCGACGACCAGGCGGTTGGCGTGCGGGATGGCGCGGGCCAGGTAGGAGTTCACGCCGCCCTCGACCACGTCTCCGTCCACCTCCATGGGGATGTTCGCCGAGCACTCCACGCGCACCTCGCGCCCCTTCCAGGTCTCGATGTGGGGGCGGCCGATTTTTTTCCCGTTGCGGTCGACGATGCCTATGAGCAGGGGCTTCAGCAGCTGGGCGGCGTCGTCGGCCTCTAGCATGATGACGTTCAGAAGGCCGTCGTCCATGGTGCAGTCGGGCACGATCTCTATGTCGCCCTGGATCATGGCGTTGTTGGCCACGATGCACGAGATGCCCGTGCGCTCGTAGGTCAGCCCGTCCACGGTGATGGTGAAGCGTTGTACCTTGGGCTTGCGGTTGGCGAGCGCCGCCGCGAAGTAGGCCGCCTGGCCCATGGCGCGCTTCGTGGGCAGTGCCGCCTCCATCAGCTGCGCGTCGAAGCCGAGTCCCGCCATCAGGCCGAACCCCGTGCGGTGACGCCTGCCCTTCTCGTCCAGCCACATGACCTCGGCCAGGTCGGTCTGGGCGCTGTGGCCCATGCGGCAGGCGCGTGCCAGGGCCGCGGGCTCGGCGGCGTTGCCCAGGTTCGCGAAGAACAGGTTTGCCGTGCCCGAGGGGAACACGCACGTCAGGACGTCCTGCCCGCGCAGGTAGTACAGCATTCTGGCCACGGTGCCGTCGCCGCCGCTGATGACCACCAGGTCGAAGCGCTTCGCGTCCTGGACCAGGTGGCGGTCGGAGATCTCGTCCTTCATCACGCGGATGACGCACTCGTCGCCGGGGCGCACCAGCGCCCGCTCGAACTCGAAGATGGCGTCGGAGCCGAAGCCGGACTTTGGGTTGTGGACGATCAGCGTGCGCATGGGAATCCTTCGGACTAGGTGTGCCTGTACAGCAGAAGTGCCGACCGGGTGCAGATGCCTCCGAGGCGGCCCCACTCCTGTATGATTGGTTCGGACCGCCAGGACGTGCGGTCCGCGGAACTTCCCGCTCTATGTTAGCCGTTTGATGCAGGGCAACGAATCGAGAGCCTACGTGTATATTTCCAATTTCGACGACCTCAGTGACTTCTGCAAGCGAGCCCAGTCCAGCAAGGTGTTGGCCGTGGACACCGAGTTTCTGAGAGAGCACACCTACTACCCGCAGCTTTGCCTGGTGCAGGTGGCGACCCCCGACGAGATCGCCGCGGTGGACCCCATCCTGATAAAGGACCTGAGCCCCCTGGCCCGGCTGTTCCAGGACACGTCCATCACGAAGGTCATCCACGCGTGCAGCCAGGACATGGAGGTGCTGCTGCACGCCATGGGCTGCGTTCCCGCCCCGGTGTTCGACACGCAGCTGGTCGCGTCGTTTTTGGGCTACCGCATGCAGCTGGGTTACGGCGCCCTGGTCGAGTCGTTCACGAAGGTGCACCTGCCCAAGGCCGAGTCGCTGACCGACTGGTCGCGCAGGCCGCTGGACCCAGAGCAGCTGCGCTATGCAGAGGACGACGTGCGCTACCT
>JAQXQO010000160.1 GCA_029101205.1 Coriobacteriales bacterium
CCTGCGCTGCATGAACCGCATGAACGACCTCATCGAAGGCACGCGCGAGGAGGGCCTCATGTCGCTGGACGGCAACGACATCTATGCTCCCGGCGTTGACCCCGTGGACCTGCGCCGTCGCGTGGGGATGATCTTCCAGCAGCCAAACCCGTTTCCCAAGTCCATCTACGAGAACGTGGCCTTCGGTCCGCGACTGCAGGGCGTGACCTCCAAGTCCGACCTCGACGAGATCGTTGAGGAGTCGCTCAAGCGGGCTAACCTATGGAAGGAGGTCTCGGGCCAGCTGGAGAAGAACGGCCTCGCCCTGTCGGGAGGACAGCAGCAGCGCCTGTGCATAGCGCGCGTGCTGGCGGTGCAGCCCGACGTTTTGCTGATGGACGAGCCGTGCTCCGCCATCGACCCCACGAGCGTCCAGAAGGTCGAGGACCTCATGGCCGAGCTGGCGCCCACGGTCACGATCATCATCGTGACGCACTCCATGCAGCAGGCCGCGCGCGTCAGCGACTACATGGCGTTCTTCCTGCAGGAGAGGGCCGGCGAACCCGCCACGCTTATAGAGTACGGCGACACGAAGGAGATCTTCTCGCGTCCCCGCGACCCCAGGACCGAGAGCTACATCACGGGCCGCTTTGGCTAGTAGCCAGGACGCGGGCCAAGGGGTTGTCAGAAGGCATCGAAGTAGAGGGGGCTACCCATGCGCGAACAGTACGACCGTCAGCTCGTCCAGATGCGCCAGGAGGTCGTCGCGATACTGCGGGACGTGGACGTCGAGCTTCACGACGCCGTTGACGCCCTGGTGGAGGGCGACCGCCAGAAGGCGAAGGCGGCAAAGAAGGCCACGAAGCTCATTGACCAGCGCTGCGAGGAGCTGGAGGACAGGGCCTACCAGGCCGTCGCCCTGCAGCAGCCCGTGGCCTCCGACCTGCGCCTGATTCAGTTCATCGTGTACGCCGACTTCAACCTGCAGCGCATGAGCAACCACGCGCGCAACATCGCCAAGACCGCGAAGCGCGCCTCCAAGGTCGAGGTGCCCGGGCAGCTGCTGGACCTCCTGGCATCCATGGCGCACCTGGTGTATCGCGTGCTGAGCGCCCTGGCCGAGGCCATGGTGGAGGGCGACATCGTGAAGGCGGCCACCCTGCCCGAGCTGGACGACCCGGTGGACGCGCTCTACAAGGAGTTCTTCCGCGTGTTTGCCCAGCTGAGGGAGGACGACGACGTCGACGCCGCCATTCGCGTGCTCATGGCGGCGCGCATGCTGGAGCGCATCTCGGACAATGCGGTCGAGATGGGCGAGCGAGCCGTCTTCCTCTTTACGGGAAAGAGGATTCGCCTGAGCGACCTATCGGGGCTCGACGAGGCGGAGCTGCGCCACATGTACGTGGCGCCCGGCCGCGCCATCACCATGAACCTGGACGAGGACCGCCGAGTCATCGACACGATACCCGAGGTCAAGCTGCCCGGCGAGGACACCCCCGAGGACTTTCGCGAGGCGGCGGCCAAGAGCCTGGTCGAGTTCCACCAGCAGCACGAGCGCCGACGCGCCGAGCTGAAGGCCTGGCGCCGGCAGATGCGCCGCCAGTGGGAGGCCGACTTCGACGAACGCTTCGAGGCGGCAAAGAAGGATGCCACCGTCGCCGAGGGCGAGCCTGCGGACAAGGAGGAAGCCCCCACGGATGGGCGTGTGGGGGCGGCCGGGGACGCTGCGGACGATCCGGAGAGGACCGACCCGCCGGCGGCCGGTGGGCCGAGCGTCGTCTCGCCGTCACAGGACGAGGGCAAGAAGGACCAGCGGTAGGCAAGATGCCGCCTCGCCTCCCTAGGTCCTCCTGCTTCTGAGAAACGCCTTCGTGACGCCCAGGCGGGGCTGCCCGTTGCTCGACGCGACCCATTGATCCTTGCGCTTCGGCGGATGGGATGTATACTTCAGCCGACATAAGGGGAGCTGGGGCATGGCCCGGCTGAGAGGCGACGTCCGACGTCGCGACCCTCATAACCTGATGTGGATAATGCCAACGAAGGGATGCGTATGACGCAGCTTGACGCCGCGCGTAGCGGCACCATCACCCCACAGATGCAGGAAGTCGCCCGCAAGGAGGGCCGTGACCCCGAGTTCATCCGCGAGGGGGTGGCCGCCGGGCACATCTCGATTCCAGCGAACGTGGTGCACATCCATAAGGGCCTCTCGCCCATGGGCGTGGGAGGCGGCCTTCGCACGAAGGTGAACGTGAACCTGGGCATCTCGGGCGACATCCAGAACGCGCCCCTGGAGTGGCAGAAGGTCGAGATCGCGGAGCGCTACGGAGCCGACGCCATCATGGACCTCTCGAACTCCGGGAAGACCCGGCCGTTTCGCCAGCAGCTCATAGAGCGCACGCAGTTGGCTGTGGGTACCGTCCCCATGTACGACGCCATCGGATACCTGGGCAAGCCCCTGGTGGAGCTGACCGCCGACGACCTGCTGCGCGTCATCCGCGCCCACGCCGAGGACGGCGTGGACTTCATGACCATCCACGCAGGCCTGAACCGCACGGTGATGGACACCTTCATGCAGACGAAGCGCCTGACGAACATCGTGTCGCGCGGCGGCTCGCTGCTGTTCGGCCTGATGATGACCACAGGCTGCGAGAACCCGCTGTACGAGCACTTCGACGAGGTGTTGGACATCCTGCACCAGTACGACGTCACCATCTCGCTGGGCGATGCGATGCGCGGCGGCTCCACGTACGACGCGACGGACGCATCCGAGGTGGCCGAGCTCGTGGAGCTGGGCAAGCTTGCAAAGCGCGCCCAGGACGCAGGCGTTCAGGTGGTCGTCGAGGGACCGGGCCACATGGCCTTGGACGAGGTCGCCGCAAACATGAAGCTGCAGAAGCGCCTGTGCCACGACGCCCCGTTCTACGTGCTGGGCCCG
>JAQXQO010000161.1 GCA_029101205.1 Coriobacteriales bacterium
GTTCGTGAAACGAGCGTGTTTCCGCAGCAACAGAGCCGGTTGGGCTCTGCTACGTTTCTAGCAACGACACCTGCCCGCTCAGGTGTTCGTTGTCGGGTCCGCGGGATGGCCGAGAGTCCCCGCGGACCCGTTATTTTTTCGCGATGCCCCCTCGGCGTCGAAGGAATCCATTGCAAGCGGCTGGCAAGAAGCACAGCCTGCTGGCAAGAAGCACAGCCTGCTGGTAAATAGCTCGTCTCAAGATGGGGGATAGCTGACCGCCCACTGCTCGCTGGGCTACAATGGCCCAATATCAGACTCGAAAGGGGACGGCAATGGCAGACGAAACCGCACACAATCGCGCGATCATCACCGTTTTGGGCAGCGACCGCTCCGGCATCGTGGCGGCAGTGACGGGTGCCCTGGCGGAGCACGACGCCAACATCCTGGACATCTCGCAGACCATTCTGCAGGGCACGTTCACCATGACCATGCTGGTCGACCTGAAGTCAGCAAACGTGGACTTCGCGGCCCTACAAAAGCAACTGAACGACCTACAGCAGCAGCTGAAGGTGCAGATTACCATGCAGCGCGAAGAGGTCTTCAACTTCATGTACCGGCTGTAACTGGCGTGCGGCTGACGTGGCGTTCGCAATGGCACGGCTTTGGCGGCGCCTGGCTATGGCCAAGAAGGACATGTCAGCTGACATGCTGCGGGCTAGCCGTGGCTGGCAGGCCATAGCTGGCATGTTACTGGTCGCTGGCTTATGCCAGCTAGCGTTGGCTTTTGCTAGGTAGTGGCGGCTCGTTGCGGCCGGTGGTGGCCGGCGTCGGATGGCGCAGGCTAGCGCCCCTGGCGCCTGTCTACGGTCCGGCGACGGCACCCCAGCGTCCGCGGCATCTGCATACTCATGGCGGGAGGTTCATACCAATGGATAAGTTCTTTCCTGGAAACACGCGTCAGGGCCCCATTCTGTATCCCAGCGATACGTCCGCCCTGGGCAATGTTCGTGATGCCTATCCCATGCCCAGCGTTGGCCTGGGGCGTCCGCCCGTGTCGGATCAGCTGTATGAGGGCTTCACGCACGTGGACGACGTGCCCGCCGAGCTGTACCAGAAGTACGACGTAAAGCGCGGCCTCAGGAACTCCGATGGCTCCGGCGTGCTGGTGGGACTGACCACGGTCTCGAACGTCCACGGCTACAACAAGGTGGATGGCAAGGTGGTCCCCGACGAGGGCAAGCTGACCCTGCGCGGCTACGACATTGCCGACCTGGTGCGTGCGGCCCAGTCCGAGAACCGCTTTGGCTACGAGGAAGTCTCGTACCTCTTGCTCACGGGCAACCTGCCTACCACGGCGCAGCTGGACGACTACCGTGCGCGCATCGACTCCAGGCGAAACCTGCCCGAGGGCTACCTGCACGTATTCCCCCGCACGACCGCCTCTCCGTCCATCATGAACGTGCTGCAGCGCTCCACGCTGCTGCTGTACTCGTTTGACCCCAACCCCGACGACACCTCGCCCGAGCACGAGATTGACGTGGCCATCTCGCTGCTGGGCCGGCTGCCGCGCGTGGCAGCCGTGGCCCACGCCGCCTCCATCGCGCAGAAGAACGAGGAGCGCCTGGTGGTGCCTCCCGTGCGCGAGGGCTACTCCATGGCCGAGACCGTGCTGGACGTGCTGCGCGGCGACGAGGGCTTCACCCACGACGAGGCCATGCTCTTGGACGTCATGCTGATGCTGCATGCCGAGCACGGCGGAGGCAACAACTCCACCTTTACGTGCAGGGTCCTGTCGTCCTCGGGCACCGACGCCTACTCCGCATACGCGGCGGCCATCGGCGCGCTGAAGGGCCCCAAGCACGGTGGCGCCAACTACAAGGCCAGCGAGATGATCACCGACATCGCCTACCACGTGAAGGACTGGAACGACGACGAGGAGCTGGCGGCCTACCTGACGAAGATCCTGCAGAAGCAGGCCTTCGACAAGACCGGCCTCATCTATGGCCTGGGCCATGCCGTATACACGAAGACCGACCCGCGCGCCATGCTGGTAAAGCAGTACGCGCAGCATCTGGCGCGGCAGAAGGGCGTCCAGGACAAGCTGGCGCTCATCGAGCGCGTGGAGGCCATGGGCCCCAAGCTCATGCGCAGCGTGCGCGGCATCACGAAGCCCATCAGCACGAACATCGACCTGTACACGGGCTTCGTGTACTCCATGCTGGGCGTGCCGCGCGACATGTTCACGCCCATCTTTGCCATTGCGCGCATGTCGGGCTGGGCGGCGCACCGCATGGAGGAGCTGTACGGCTCGGGCCGCATCATCCGACCCGCATATCGCAGCTACATGCAGGCGCGCGACTACGTGCCCCTGGACGAGCGCGATGGCCAGGCAGGGGAGTAGGGCAGTGTCGGGCGCGGCACAGAGCCCTGCCGGTCAGCAAAGGGGCTGCCAGGCTGGTGCAAAGGCACCGGTCGGTGCCCATCTGCCTGTTGGCACCCACCTGCCGCGGCTGGTGTTCAGCGACCTCGACGGCACGTTCGTCACCACGCACAAGGAGGTCCCGCGGCGAAACTGGGACCTCCTGGACCGCCTGGCCACCCGAGGCATCCCCTTCGTGCCCTGCACGGGTCGCAGCATCTCGGGCATTCCGGACGACGTCCTGAACCATCCGGCCTCGCGCTACGCCATCTCGTGCAACGGCGTCATGGTGCAGGAGCTGCCCTCGGGCAGGGTCCTGCACGCCGACTACATGGGCAAGGAGCGTACCTTGGCCCTGTACCAGCAGGTCAAGCACCTCGACATCACCTACGACGTCTTCATAGACGGAAAGATCATGTGCGAGAAGGACCGCTACGACCGCCTGGGCCTCATGGGGCTGAGCCCCGACGACCTGCGCTTCACGCGCAAAGCCCGCACGCGCTCCGAGCTGCTGGTACCCCAGGTGCTGCAGCAGGGGGACCTCGTTGAGCGGGTCACCGTGTACTGGCGCTACCCGCAGGACCGCGACTACGTCATCTCCCGCGTGGAGGCCACTCCGGGCCTGGTGTGGACCAGCTCGGTGCCCCACGACATCGAGATCATGGACCAGAACGCCTCCAAGGGCGCGGCCCTGACCTGGCTGTGCCAGCACCTGGGCGTCAGCATGGCAGACGTCGTGGCCTTTGGTGACGCGGCAAACGACATGCCCATGCTGCAGGCGGCCGGAGACGGCGTTGCCATGGCAAACGCCCTGTCCGAAGTCATAGCCTGTGCCGACCACGTGGCCCCATCGAACGACGAGGCTGGCGTCGCCCAGTACCTGGAGTCGTTGGGCGTCTAGGTGCACGTGCGGCGGGCGTGCAACCGGTCGCGGAGCGGCCTTCAATCGGTTAGGTCTTCTTGCCAAGAAGGGCGCCAGGCCAAGAAGTGCGCAGGGAAGTGGGACGCAAAAAGGCGGGGACGCAGCTCGAACTGCGTCCCCGCCTGCTTTGTGCGCTGAGCCCGTGACTTCGGGACTACTCCTCGTTGTCCTCGGATTCGTCCTTTGCCTTGTCCTCCGAGATCACGATGGGGCGGAAGGTGGCGGTGTCGCCGCCGATGACGTCGTTCAGGTCCTTGTGGACCTCTGCGGTTGCCTTGTTCAGGTTTGCCGCAAAGATGTCGTCGTCGTCCTCCTCCTCGATCTTTGCGATGGCCTCGGTCGGGACGGTGCCCGTGCTGGAGGGAGGCGCGAAGTACGTCAGGTGAGGGACCTGCTTCTGACGCGTGAACAGAGGCACGAACTCGATCTCGATGTTGGAGTTCTCGAGGCCGTACCAGCGGGCGGGGGAGCCCACCAGGTGGCGGATGCCGTACTTCATGCTCATGATGCGGTAGTTGAAGCCGGACAGCTCGGTGTCGGCGCCCAGCTGCTTGCGAATCAGGACAAAGCGGAAGTCACCCACGTTGCTGGCGTTGCGGTAGATGGAGTACTTGTGCTCCTGCGGGGGCAGCTGGCCGCTGCGCACCATGTCCTGCACGACCTGGCGCAGGTAGGCGTTTACGCGCTGGTTCACCTTGTAGCCCAGGCGCAGCTGCACCTTGAACAGGTAGTCGGTGCCGTAGTCGTTCACGGTGTAGGCCAGCGTGTACGGCTCGTCGGTTACCATCACGTTCAGGAACCAGTAGGCGCGGGCGCGCTTCGGGCGCTTGTTCAGGATGGAGTACAGGATGTCGCGGTCCAGCTTGTCCAGCGAGGAGTCGTTGGTCAGGTAGACCAGGTTGTCCGCCATCAGGGGTACGGAGTTGTCGCTGCGCAGCTCGCCCAGCTGGGACTTGTACTGGTCCACGGGCAGGTAGACGCTCTGCGTGTGCTCGATTGCGGTGCCCTGGCGCCACACGTACATGACGATGAACAGGACCGTGGCCAGAAGCACGGTGACGTATCCGCCGTGCGTGAACTTGGTCAGGCTGGAGAAGAAGAACGTGCCCTCCAGGATGCCGAAGAACAGCAGGAAGACCACGGATGCCACCTGACGGTGGCGGATCTTTGACAGGTACTCGGTCAGTAGGATCGTGGTCATGAGCATCGTGAGGGTGATGGCCAGGCCGTAGGCGGCCTCCATGTGGCTGGAGGTCTGGAAGTACAGGACAACCAGGATGCAGCCGGCCCACATGATGTTGTTTACCAGGGGAATGTAGAGCTGGCCCTTCGTCTCGGAGGGGTAGCTGATCTTCATGTGGGGCATCAGGTCCAGCGAGATGGCCTCGGACACGATGGAGTAGCTGCCCGTGATCAGCGCCTGGGAGGCGATGATGGCGGCGAAGGTGGAAAGGATGACGGCGAAGGGGCGCAGGTTCTCGGGCAGCATCTGGAAGAACGGGTTCAGGTCAGAGATGCTGGCCAGCTGTGCGGAGCCGTTGTTCGAGAGGATCCAGGCACCCTGGCCCATGTAGTTCAGGATCAGGCACACCTTCACGAAGGGCCAGGAGACGTAGATGTTCTTCTTGCCCACGTGGCCCATGTCGGAGTACAGGGCCTCGGCGCCGGTGGTGCACAGGAACACGTTGCCCAGCACCATCATGCCGGCGTGGTTGATGCTGCCGTCAAAGAGGAAGCGGATGCCGCGGACGGGGTCCAGGGCGCGCAGGACCGACAGGTCCGCACCCATGTTTACCAGGCCGCCGATGCCCAGGAAGAGGAACCAGATGGTCATGACCGGGCCGAACAGCTTTCCGATGGTGGAGGTGCCGGCCTTCTGCATGGCAAACAGGATGCACAGGATGACGATGGTGATGGTGATGACCATCGTCTGGCCCGAGCCCAAGAGCGCCGCTCCGAAGTCGGTGGTGCGCAGGCCCTCGATGGCGGTGGTGACCGTGACCGCCGGGGTCAGGATGCCATCGGCCAGAAGTGCTGCGCCGCCTATCATGGCGGGGATGATGAGCCACTTGCCGCAGCGCTTGACCAGGCTGTACAGGGCAAAGATGCCGCCCTCGTGGTGGTTGTCCGCCTTCATGGCTATGAGGACGTACTTAACCGTGGTGATCAGGGTGATGGTCCAGATCAAAAGCGACAGGGCACCCAGAACCGTGTCCTGCTGCATGGTGGGGAGGCCGCCGTTGTCGGCCATGATGGCCTTGAGGGTGTACATCGGGCTGGTGCCGATGTCGCCGTACACGACGCCCAAGGTCACAAGTAGCATGCCCGCCGAAAGCGGGATGTCGCCATTGCGAAGCTTCCTGCCCGTCGTCTGACGGGCGGGAGCGGTTGCCTTTGCGCTCATGACGCTCCAAACTAAAGACTCGACAGTAATACATAAAATGCCACACGTTCCGATAAATATAGCCTAACCAGCGGATTCGTGTTGGTTTACAGCCTATCTTTGGCCGTTTACCATGAAACGTGACCGATAGCTTCATTACCCATTACACAAAGGAGCCAAATAGATGGACCAGAAGGACAATGCTGCACAGCAGGTCACGTCGTCCCTGGCACCTGCGTCACAGACCACTTCGCCTGCCGCAGGCGGCAAGGCCACGGACGAACTCACGAAGTCGTTCCCCACGGTGCCCGCAAGCCCCCAGCTGCCGCTGAGCGCGCCCGCCCAGAAGCGCATGAGCTGGAGCGACGGCAAGCGCTTCATGGACTATCTAGTCAGCGTGGGCTACCTGGACGTTCGCAAGGACACCGGAGCCCTCGAGGGAAAGATGTTCTCCATCACCTACGAGCGCCTGAGTGACGGCCAGCCTGACAGGTCCAGGCCCGTCACGTTCTGCTACAACGGAGGTCCCGGCTGCGCCTCGGTGCCCGTGAACTTTGGCGGCTTTGGTCCCAAGCGCGTCCCCACCGACGGCGTGCGTCACCTGCCGTCCTCCAAGCACGCGCAGGACAACCCCTACACGCTGCTGGTCGACTCCGACCTGGTGTTCCTGGACGCCCTGGGCACCGGCTACTCGCCGCTGGCGCAGGGCACCGACCCGAAGGACGTCTTTGGCGTGGACGGCGACGCGGACGCGTTCTGCCGTGCCATCACCGACTGGCTGGAGAGCCACCAGCGCTGGGACTCCCCGGTCTACCTGCTGGGCGAGTCGTACGGCACCGTGAGGAACGCCGTGCTCATGAGGCTCATGGGCGAGCGCGGCGTCAAGCTGACCGGCGTCATCATGCTGAGCGCCATCTGGAACTGGGTCCAGACCCTTCCCGGCGAGGACCTGTACTACCTGGGCATGGTGCCCACCTTCGCCGCCACCGCGCAGTACTTCGGCAAGGTGGGGAAGGGCGTGGACCCCGACGAGTGGTTCGACCGCGCCATGCAGTGGACTGACCAGGTGTACGCCCCCGCGCTGCTGGCGGGGGACCGCCTGGGCGCCGACCGCGAGAAGGAGGTTGCGCAGCAGCTGTCCGAGTTCATCGGCCTGGACCCCGCGTTCATCCGCAGGCGCCACCTGCGCGTGAGCCTGGAGGACGAGCGCCGCGAGCTTCTGGCCGACGAGGAGCGCGTGTGCGGCAGGCTGGACATGCGCTTCAGTAGTGACGCGCCGGGCTACGCGCAGCAGTCCTGGGGCTGGTTCGCGGGCGAGGATGCGGCAGACGATGCCGTGAATGCCGTTTGGAACAGCGCGTTCCGCTCGTTCCTGAACCAGGTCGGCTTCCATGGCCCCGCCCGCTACTTGGACAGCAACTACGAGAGCGTGGGCGTGAACTGGCAGTGGTCGCACGAGGAGCCCGGCACCGACGAGAAGGCCGGCGCCCCCAACGTGACCGTGGACATAGCCTGCGCCTTGCGCCGCGACCCCACCATTCGCCTGATGGTGCTGGGTGGCCGCTACGACGCTGCCACCACCTGGTGGAACGTGGTGTTCGAGCTGTCTCGCCAGTTCCTGAGCCCACAGGTAAAGAAGAACGTCGAGTTCCACCGCTACGGCTGCGGCCACATGGCGTACGTGGACGAGCCCACGCTGCGCCAGATGTCGGCCGACCTGCACGAGTTCTACCAGAAGAAGTAGGGTACACGCGGCAGGGGACGCACCTCGGGCGGCCACATCAAGGTCGCCCCAGGATGGCGTGCCAGAAGAGCCACGAGCTCGACAAGCGAGGGGCCGGACGCGGGCAAGTGCCTGCGTCCGGCCCCTTTTCGCTGCGGCTAGGCTGCTGCGAACTGCGGCTGGGCTGCTGCGAACCCGGTTGGCCTCTTTCTTTTAGTGTGTCTTGCCGGCCTGTCGCAAGGATGGACGCAGCGAGAGACTCTGCCCTTCTTGCCCGGAACTACTGTTGGTCGCGCGGGGTGCGGCGCACCAGGTAGGTGTGGTGCACCTTGGGGTTGCGCGCGAAGTCCTCGGGGATGGTCTGCGCCGTGATGTCTTCGATCTGGACGCCGTAGCGGTTCAGGTACTCCACGTCGGGCTTGAAGCTGCGCAGGTTGCAGCTGAACACGCACACGCCGCCCTCGATCAGCAGCCTGGAGATGCCTATGAGCAGCTCGGCATGGTCGCGCTGCACGTCCCAGCTGCGCTGGCCCATGCGGCTGGAGTTCGAGAAGGTTGGCACGTCGCAGAAGATCAGGTCCCAGCGGTTCTTTGTGCGGCGCTGCTGGCTGATCCAGGACAGCACGTCGGCCTGCACGTACTCGTCGTCGGGGCTGTCGAAGCCGTTGCGCACCATGTTGCGCCGTGCCCAGTCCAGCGAGGGCCGACTCATGTCCACGGTGGTGGTGTGGATGGCGCCTCCGTCGGCGGCGTAGCACGTGGCCGTGCCCGTGTAGGCAAACAGGTTCAAGAAGCGCTTCGAGCCTCTCATCTGCTTTGCCATCTCGCGGATCATGGAGCGGGTCAGGCGGTGGTCCAGGAAGATGCCGCAGTCCAGGCGGCTCTGGAAGTTCACCTCGAACGTGAGGCCGCCCTCGTCGATGAGGCGCGCACCGGCGGGCATGGCCATGGCAGGCTGCTGGCGCTCCTGGCGCAGTCCGCGCCCGGGGCGCTGGTCGCGGCCGTGGCCGCGTGGCGACAGCTTGCCCTCGTCGGCGTACTGCTGACCGCCCTTGTCGTGCCTGCGCACGCGCAGGAACACGTCGGCGGGGTCCACGTCCAGGACCTGCGGCGCTATGGCCAGAACGTCCATCAGGCGCTCGCGGGCCAGCGTGGGGTCTATCTGCTTTGGCGCGTGGTACTCGGACACCTGCAGCCAGCGGCCCTTTCCGGTGGCAGCCTGGTATAGGTCGATGGACACGGCGTAATCTGGCAGGTCGGAGTCGTACACGCGGTAGCACGTGATGTCCTCGCGGCGCGCCCACTTGGCGCGCTGGCGGGCGTTCTTCCACAGGCGCGCGGCGAACTGGTCGCTGGCGGTCACAAAGACCGGCACCTCCCGGCCGTCCTTCAGGGCGACGGTGGGGCGCTGGTGCCCCAGCTGCTGGGGCTCGAAGCTCAGCAGGCGAGACGGCTCGTTGCCCACCAGGACGTCGGCCTGTTGGACGGGCTGGGCGCTTATGGCCTTCTCGATGGTGGGGAGCGAGCCCAGCACGCTCATGCCCGAGGCGTTGGCCGCGGCGCCGGCCGCCACCGACAGGCAGCCCAGCACGTCGGCCTCCTGGGCGGCGTCCTCGGGGCTGACCCACGAAAGGTCTGCCACCACCAAGGGCCCGTGCTCCAGCTGCGACACGGCGTCTGCCAGGACGCGGCCGCCGATGAAGGAGGGCGCGCACCCGCGCAGGCCGTTGCCGTACAGCAGCTGCAGCGTGGCGTCCTGGGAGCCCGGCCTGGAGTCCAGGGACACCAGGCGCAGCGCCACGTCGCCCGTCTCGCGGGCGCGGTCCTGGGCCTCGTCCATGAGGTCATCCCAGGCGCCCTGGTCGTGTCCCGCCCAGCCCTCGAAGCCCCAGCGGCCGCGCATGAGGCCGGGGGCGCGGTCCAGCGCCTGCGAGGCGGCCTCCACCAGAACGGTGCCGGTGCCCGAGTACAGCGAAACCAGCTCGGGATGGTCGTGGCGGCAGTTCCTGAACCACGAGCCAGCGGCCAGCAGTGCCGCGGCGTAGTCGGGGCGCAGGGGTGCCATGAGGGGGCGGCGCGACCCGCGCGCGGGCCGGTCGCGGCGGAACAGCGGCTCGCCGGAGAGGTCCAGCGCCACGGTGGCGTGCTGGCGGCCCACACGCACCACGATCTCGAGGTCGGGGTGCTCGGTGTCCACGTTGGGACGCGACCCGCGTACGCCGGTCAGGCGGTCGGCGATGGCGTCCTTCGAGCGCAGCGCCACGAACTGGGTGTTGCGCAGCTGGTCGTTCGTGCCGCGCGCGTCGATGGCTATGGTGGAGCCCGGGGCTATATGGTCCTCCCAGGCTATGTCGGACACTCCCTGGTACAGCGCGTCTGAGTCCTGCGCGTCTATGCGGTCCAACACCAGCATCACGCGGGAGGCCAGTCTGGACCACAGGCAGGCGCGATACGCGTCCTGCACTTCTCCCGCAAAAGAGACCTGGCCGCGCAGGGTGCGCACCTGGGAAAGTCCCATCGACGCCAGCTCGGCGGCCAGCAGCTTCTCGAAGCCCTTGGGGCAAGTTGCATAAAATTCCATCGGGTCACCTTTCGCCCGTAGTGGCGCGGTATTGCGCAATGCCCATGATACGCGAGGTAGTCCGCCCACCTATGACCTCGACCAGTCAGCCATAACCAATTTCCCATTATTAGCAAAACTGAACTAGAATCCTCCACAGGAAGGTAGGTTCGGGACGACCGCATCGCGGTTGTCTGTCGTAACTCATTAGGAGGTTCTGGTATGGAGAAGGAAGTCGAGGCCAGGGTCAAGCTCTGGAGGGACAACGTCACGGAGCCCGACCTGAAGGAGGAGCTGGAGGGTCTCATCGCTGCCGGCGACGATGACAAGCTCAACGACGCGTTCTATCGCAACCTCGAGTTCGGCACGGCCGGTCTGCGCGGCACGCTGGGCGTGGGCACCAACCGCATGAACGTCTATGTGGTGGCCCAGGCAACCCAGGGCGTGGCCAACTATCTGAACGCGCACTACGATCACCCCACGCTGGCTCTGGCTCGTGACTCCCGCCTGAAGGGCGAGGACTTCCAGAAGGTCGCCGCAGGCGTCCTGGCCGCCAACGGCATCCACGTGTACGTGTATCCGCGCATCGAGCCCGTCCCCACGCTGTCGTTCGCTGTTCGCTACCTGCACACCTCCGCAGGCATCGTGCTGACCGCGTCGCACAACCCCGCCCAGTACAACGGCTACAAGGTCTACAACGACAACGGCGGCCAGATCGCCAACGAGGCCGCTGACGAGATCTCCGCCTCCATCGCCCAGACGCCCATGTTCGGCGGCGTAAAGATGATGGACTTCGACGAGGGCCTGAAGAAGGGCCTGATCGAGTGGACGCCCGAGGAGGTTCTGGACAACTTCATCGCCGCGGTAAAGAAGGTCTCCGTGCCCGGTTTCAAGGCGCCCGAGGGCTACAAGGTGGTCTACACCCCGCTGAACGGCACCGGCATGGAGTGCGTCACGCGCATTCTGAAGGAGATCGGCGTCAACGACGTCACCGTGGTGCCCGAGCAGGCCAACCCCGACGGCAACTTCCCGACCTGCAAGTACCCCAACCCCGAGTTCCGCGAGGCCCTGCAGCTGGCCCTGGACCTGGCCGAGAAGGTCAAGCCCAACCTGGTCGTCGCAACCGACCCCGACGCCGACCGCATGGGCACCGCCATCCCGCACAACGGCGAGTACAAGCTGCTGACCGGCAACGAGATGGGCGTCCTGATGATGGACTGGCTCATCAAGATGGCCATCGACCGCGGCGAGGACCCCAAGCGCAAGGTTGCCGTGTCCACCATCGTGTCCTCCGTCATGCCTGACGCCCTGGCAAAGCACTACGGCTTCGAGATGCGCCGCGTGCTGACCGGCTTCAAGTACATCGGCGACCAGATCGACCAGCTGAAGGACGAGGGCGAGGAGGACCGCTTCCTCATGGGCTTCGAGGAGTCCTACGGCTACCTCGTGGGCACGCACGCCCGCGACAAGGACGCCATCGTCGCCGTCGAGATGTGCGTCGAGATGGCTGCCTACTACGCCGAGAAGGGCATGGACCTCTACGAGGCCATGGAGGAGCTGTACAAGCAGTACGGCTACTACCTGAACGGCACCGTGAACGCTCAGTTCCCCGGCGAGTCCGGCGCCAAGCGCATGGCCGAGATCATGAGCGGCCTGCGCGCGCATCCTCTGACCGAGGTCGCCGGCTACAAGGTCACCGGTATGACCGACTTCGGCAAGGGCGCCCAGATGCCGCGCGTCTCCGGCCTGCAGAAGGAGCCCGCTCAGGAGCTGCCCGCTGCCAACGTCATCGAGTTCCGTCTGGAGGACGACAACAAGATCATCTTCCGTCCTTCCGGCACCGAGCCCAAGGTGAAGGCATACCTGT
>JAQXQO010000162.1 GCA_029101205.1 Coriobacteriales bacterium
CGGGCGCTGCGCGCGGCGTGTCCATCTGGCTCGGGAAAGACTCGGCTGTCATCGGGACCATCCGGTCCGAAGCTATCCCGCGAGGACGCAGAGGCCCTCGCGCGTGGGGTCGCCCAGCAGAGCGAGGCGGTTCTGCAGAAATACTATCGCCGCGTCGCGGGGGTCCCGAAGGTCAGCGTGCGAGGTGACCGCATCACCGTTACGCTGCGTATTCAGGACACTGACTAGGGGTCAGGAGATTCCTTGTACGCCATATCTGGTGGTTAGTTGGCCGCAATTACGTTCGTGCCCTTCTCATGCGCAGGTAGAACGGCTAGAATCCTAATGTCGTGCCAATGAAGCATACCCGCACCAAAGTTGTCAGCATATCGAAACACGAGGCGCGCAGGCGCCCAGGAAGCCTAAACATGGATTTTCTCAAGGTCTCGAGCAAGTCGTCTCCCGCCTCCGTGGCGGGAGCCATCGCCGGAATGGTGAAGGACGGCGTCCCCGTAAACATGCAGTGCGTCGGCGCCGGTGCCGTAAACCAGGCCATCAAGGCCACAGCCATAGCGCGCGGCTTCCTGATTCCCACGGGCGTCGACATCTCTTGTGCGCCCACCTTCTCAGACATCGAGATAGCCGGCCAAAGCCGAACCGCCATCCGCATAGCCATCTACGTCCACAAGATTCCCTCCGCCGCAAACCAGCTGGGGCGCGACGCCTCGGAGGTGCGCTAGAGGCATGCAGAGATATCCAGAGCTCGTAGGAAAGACCTACAACGTGCGCACCTTCGGCTGCCAGATGAACCTTCACGACTCCGAGCGCGTTGCGGGAGTCCTGGACGAGTGCGGCTGCATCGGCGTCGCCACGCCCGAAGAGGCCGACATCGTGGTCTACATGACCTGCTGCGTGCGCGAGAACGCCGACACCAGGCTGTATGGCCAGGCCACGTCCATGATTAGCGCCCCGAAGCCGCCCAGCGGCAGGCGCGTCGTAGCCATAGGGGGCTGCATCGCCCAGCGTGACGGAGAGCGGCTGCGAAAGCACATACCCAACGCGGACGTCGTCTTTGGCACCAGCGCGCTGGCCAGCGTGCCCGAGCTGCTTTCGAAGGCCTTCGAGGACCGTCACGGCCAGATTGAGGTCGACACCGTCGAGAAGGACCGCGGCTTCTCTACCGACCTGCCGAGCCACCGTGCGCAGAGCTTCCACGCCTGGGTGCCCATCATGACGGGATGCAACAACTTCTGCACCTATTGCATCGTTCCGTACGTTCGCGGTCGCGAGAAGAGCCGACTGATGGAGAGCGTCGTGGCCGAGTGCCAGAGGCTCGTGGACGACGGCGTGCGCGAGATAACGCTGCTGGGGCAGAACGTGAACTCCTACGGCAGGAACATCTACGGCGAGCCGCGCTTTGCCGAGCTCCTGCGCAAGGTGGGACAAACGGGCGTGGACCGCATACGCTTCACGTCATCCAACCCGAAGGACCTCAGCGATGAGACCATCGCGGCCATGGCCCAGACGCCCAACGTGATGCCCCATCTGCACCTGGCCGTGCAGAGCGGCTCCACCCGCGTGCTGAAGGCCATGCACCGCAGCTATACGCGCGAGGGCTACCTACAGCTGGTCGACAAGCTGCGCGGTGCCATGCCCGACATCGCGCTGTCCACAGACATCATCGTCGGCTTTCCCGGCGAGACCGAGGAGGATTTCCAGGACACGCTGTCGCTGGTGCGTGAGGTGGGCTTCTCGTCTGCCTTCACATTCATATACTCCAAGCGCCCCGGCACGCCGGCGGCAAAGATCGTGGACGCAACGCCCCACGAGGTCATCCAGGACCGCTTCGACAGGCTGGCCGACCTGGTAGCCGACCTGGCGCACGAGGCAAACCAGAAAGACCTCCACACGGACGTCGAGGTACTGGTAGAGGGGCCGTCGAAGCGCGACGACAGCGTGCTTGTGGGGCACAGCCAGAAGAACCAGACCGTGCACTTCGTCCCGCCTGCGGGCTACACCGAGGAAGACCTCATCGGAAAGCTGGTCCAGGTGCACGTGGACAAGGCAAAGACCTGGTACCTCAGGGGGGCCATGGTAGGGGAGCCCCGATGAGCCTGCCTGGACCGGTTATCTGCATCGTAGGCCCCACGGCGTCGGGCAAAAGCGCACTCGCCGAGGAGCTGGCGGTCAGGCTGGGTTCCAGCGTCGTGTCGGTCGATGCCATGCAGGTGTATCGGGGCATGGACATCGGAACGGCAAAGACACCCGTGCAGCGCCGCCGCTGTCCGCTTCTGATGGTAGACGTCGCCGACCCCGACCAGGAATACTCGGTGGCCTTGTATCAGCGTGAGGCCCGCGCCTGCGTGGACGAGCTTCTGGCCGAGGGTCGCACGCCCGTGCTGTGCGGCGGGTCTGGCCTGTACATGGACGCGGTCATCGACCAGATGGAATTTCCCAAGGGGGACGTGGGGGACCAGGTGCGGCAGCGCTATGAGCGGCTGTGCCAGGAGTCCGGTCCCCAGGCGGTCTACGATTTGCTGAGGCGGCGCGACCCCGACAGCGCGGCACTCATTCATCCACACAACGTTCGGCGCGTCATACGGGCCCTGGAGCTTTTGGACCACGGGCAGTCTTACTCCCAGCAGCACGAGGGCTTGAAGAACCGGCCACCGCACTATGCCGCTCGCATCTGGGGCATCGCCATGGACCGCGACAGGCTCTACCGCCGCATAGACCGCAGGGTTGACCAGATGTTCGATGACGGCCTGGTAGACGAGGTAAAGGGCCTTTGCGCCCAGGGCTTCGAGGGAGCCATCACCTCCCGCCAGGCCATAGGCTACAAAGAGGTCGTCGACGCCCTGGCAGGTCGTACCACCATGGACGAGGCGCGTGACCTCATAAAGCGCGGCACCAGGCGCTATGCCAAGCGGCAGCTTTCATGGCTTCGCCGAGACGGACGCGCGAACTGGATAGACGCTGACAGCGTCTCGCTCGAGCAGGCGGTCCAGACCATACTGGACGACCTGCTACATGCTTCTGCAAAGGAGGAGCACCATAGCTAGCACCAGGTTCACCCCACAGTCGACCAAGCCCGTACCCGAGAAGGCAATTCTTGTGGGAGCCGACCTCGGACAGTCGGAGTGGCCGCTCGAGGACTCCCTCGCCGAGCTGGGAAGACTTGCCCAGACCGACGGGGCGCAGGTTGTCATGCAGGTGACGCAGCGGCTGGACAAGCCAAACCCAAAGACGTTCATTGGCAGCGGCAAGGCCTCCGAGTTGGGCGTGCTTGCAAGAAACGTCGGTGCGGACGTCGTAATCTTCGACGACGAGCTAACCCCCTCGCAGCAGGTGAACATCGAGAAGATAGTGGGCAAGGACGTGAAGGTCATCGACCGCACGGCCCTCATCCTGGACATATTTGGAGCGCACGCGCGCACGCGCGAGGGCAGGCTGCAGGTCAGGCTGGCACAGAACCAGTATCTGCTGCCCAGGCTGCGCGGCATGTGGGGGCACCTGGTGCACGAGCAGACCAGGGGTGGTATTGGCTCGCGCTTCGGCCAGGGCGAAAGCCAGCTGGAGGTGGACAGGCGCCTGGTCCGCGACAGGATCTCCAACCTGCGCAAGGAGCTTGCCACGCTGGAGAAGCGCAGGTCGGTGCAGAGCAAGGCACGTTGGGACTCCGGAGTGTACCGCGTGGCCCTTGTGGGGTACACGAATGCTGGCAAGTCCACCCTCCTGAACAGGCTGACGAAGTCTGACGTGTACGTGAAGGACGAGTTGTTCGCGACCCTGGACCCCACTACAAGGTCTTTGGGCCTTGAGGAGGGCCGCAAGGTCACCATAACGGACACGGTCGGCTTCATCCAGAAGCTGCCGACCATGCTGGTCGAGTCGTTCAAGTCCACGCTGGCCGAGGTGAGCGCGGCGGACCTTATCTTGCTGGTCGTTGACGCCAGCGATCCCAACGCCAGCCGAGAGATAGAGTCTGTGCGTTCTATCCTGAACGAGATACATGCGGACCGCATAAAGTCGGTCGTCGTCTACAACAAGTGCGACCTTTTGGACGCGCAGGAGCGTGAGCGACTGGCGTCGGCCAACCCGCAGGCACAGCTGATATCCGCCCTAGACGGCAACGGCATACAGGCGCTGCTGTACCGCATTGCGCGCGAGGCCTCGGAGGGCGACGTCACCATGACCGTCGAGGTGCCCTATTCCAAGGGAATCCTCATAAAGATGGTCCACGAGCGCTGCCAGGTCATGCGCGAAAGCTACGAGCAGGGTGGACTCCTGGCCACGGTGAAGGCATCCAGGCGCATGGCGAAGACGCTGGAGCCCTATAGGGCAGAGCCCAAAGGGAACCCGGCGAACAATGCCCCCGCGCCTTCGGGAAGCTCAGAAGTCCAGAGCCCGGAGATCTAATGGGGGGCGGCAGCCCTCTACAGCAGCTCCCGTCTTTTGATTAGCCCTCGTCTTTTGAAGCCCCTAAAACAAGTTCCCGGTCAACAGCAACAGCACGGGTTGGTGGACGACGTACACCAGAAGCGAGTGCCTGCCCACGAGCTCAAGTGGGCGGCAAACCGGCTGGTACGCCCTGTCCGAAAAGCCACTCCCGTCCTTTACGTACCGGCACCATGCGGAACCGCTAAGGTATAGGAGCACGTAGGGGAGTACCGGGTAGTAGTCACCCGAGACGAAATGCGGACCGGGAAACCCCAGCCATGAGAACCACGGGGTGGAATACAAGACCTTAGGAAGGCCGACCGACAATGCGCCCAAGCCCAGCCTTCCGGAAGGAATGCCCAGCGTCACGATGAACAGCACAGCCAGACCCACCGCCGCGACCACGCCACGTGGTGCCAGCCGCATCCGCTCGAGGCACCACTCAAGCAGCGTGCATGCGCCCATGCAAAAGATGATCCCGAAGTTTATGGCGTCATCCACCGCAGCCACGCTGGTGGCTACGAACACAAGCAGCGCCACCGCCAGGTAGATGCCGGCGCGCCTTAGGTTGTTTCTCGAGAATGCGCACATGCAGCCGGCGATGAAAACAAAGGTCCATGAGATGCTGGCGCGCCATATGTCCTGGAAGGGCGGCGCGAACCAAGCCAAGGGCATTCTTGACAAGAAGCGCAGGTCATAGCACAGGTGAAACCCGACCATTGAGACGACGGAAAACCCGCGCACTGCGTCAAACGCCCGAACGCGCTCCCCTCGCTTGGCCGTGGCTTGCCGGGATGTCAGGCTATCGACCACTGGCTGAGTCCAATCTGTGACAAGAAGCGCACCCTACGAGCAGATGGAGCGGATAAGCGCGGTGACCCTACCCAGAATGACGGGGTTGTCGGCATAGATGGGCTCCATCGTGTCGTTTTCGGGCTGCAGGCGAATACGGTCCTTCTCGCGATAGAAGGTCTTTACGGTGGCAGAGTCGTCTATGAGCGCAACGACTATCTCGCCGTTGTGTGCGTCGTGCTCCTCCTTTACGACGATGTAGTCGCCGTCCAGGATGCCGGCGTTGATCATGGACTGCCCGTGCACGCGCAGGACGAAAGAGCTGGAGTCGCCGACGACGCTGGTTGGCAGGCTCATGACCTCCTCGACGTTTTGCTCGGCCAGGATGGGCACACCGGCCGCGACGCGACCGACCACGGGCAGCGTAATGGTGTTGCCGTCCACGTTCTGCGTCACGTTCACCAGGGGAGTGGAGGCCTGCTCGGGCTCGGAGTCCTCAACCACCTCGATGGTGCGGGGCTTCTTTGAGTCGCGATGGATATAGCCCTTCTCTTCTAGGGACTTCAGGTGCATGTGCACCGTTGAGGGCGATGCCAGTCCGACGGCAGCGCCAATCTCGCGCACCGAGGGGGGATACCCATGGTCCCTCGTGTAGGTGCAGATGTAGTCGTAGATGCTCTGTTGACGCTTGCTGAGCTTGTCCTTGGACATGGTGTCCCCTTCGTCGAGCCTACCGCCTCTAGAGTAATACAAACGTTCGATTTCCGCTTGACACGAACCTTTGTACGTAAATAATAGTAACAGAAGTTCGACGTACAAACGTTTGGATTTTTAAAGATGTCCCGCGAGGGTTCTATAAACAGCTGCGTACGGCACACATGGAGGGAGCAACAATGTACGGATCCCAAAACGACACTCTGTTTGACGGCACCGCTGTCCTGAAGCCTCAGCACCCGCGCACAACGCTCAGACTCGTGGACGCCCAAGCTATGCGCTCGGCTGTCACTTCGAAAATCGAATATCCCAGAGCGAGCGCAGATTCAGCCGCCTTGGTCAGCAGCCGCCGCGCACGGATATCCGTTGTCCCAAAGCAGGCAGCTCACCACGCAGCCCAGCGTTGGTCCAATGCGCGTGGGCTCTTCGTGGCCATTGCCGCGGCACTGTGCATCAGCGCGGTGCTCTTTGGATGCATCCAGGCTCGCTTCTTCCTGGTAAATCGCACGCTAGACTCCACGCGGGTGGAGTACGTAGACGTCCAGCCGGGAGACTCCCTTTGGACATTGGCCCAGGAGCACCCCGTCAATGGTGCAGACACCTCAGAGGTCATGAGCTGGATCCAGAGGACGAACGGAATTGCGGACACTACGTTAAAGCCCGGCCAGGAGATTATTGTCCCTGTGGTTGGATAGTGAATACCAACCGCTCGGCGGAAAACCTGTTGTCTTTCTCACATGTTTCGGATTAAATTCTTTTCCTTTTTGCGCTGATTATGTGGTATTGTTCGAACGTAGCTGTTACGGGGGAGGATTATGCGCTGTCCGAAGTGCGGTTGTGAGGAGTCAAAGGTAGTGGACTCTCGTCCCTCCGAGGGAAACGACGCCATCAGGCGCAGACGTGAGTGCACCCGGTGCGGATTTAGGTTTACCACCTACGAGCGTCGTGAGGAGCTTCCCATTGTCGTCATAAAGAAGGACGGCACGAAGGAGCCCTTCGAGCGCCAGAAAATCATGAACGGCCTCGTCCGTGCCACGGTAAAGCGAAACATCCCCATAAAGACCTTGGGGGCCCTGATCGACAGCATCGTCTCAGAGCTCAGGGACAACGGCATCACCGAGGTCCATTCGGACGAAATCGGGAACATGGTGCTGAAGCGCCTGCTCGACATAGACAAGGTGGCGTATGTCCGCTTTGCCTCTGTGTATCGCGACTTCAAGGACCTTGACGAGTTCAGCGAAGAGCTAAGGAGCCTGACGAAATGACCTCTGACTCCATCAAGCTTCCCATCCGGAGGCTGGACCCCACAGTTCAGCTGCCCTCGTACGCCTACGAGGGGGACGCAGGCCTTGACCTTCGGTCGAACGAGGACGTCGACCTGGCGCCTTTCGAGCGCAGGCTCATTTCCACCGGCCTGGCCATTGCCATTCCAGAGGGCTATGCGGGGTTCGTGCAGCCCCGAAGCGGCCTTGCCCTGCGCGAGGGCCTCTCTATGGCAAATACCCCTGGGCTTGTGGACGCGCACTACCGTGGCGAGCTGAAGGTATGCGCCATAAACCTAGATCCCAATAACACAATTCACGTCAGCCGCGGAGAGAGAATTGCGCAGCTGGTCATACAGGCCGTGCCCACCGTTACGTTGTGTGAGGTGGATCAGCTGGACCAGACTGACCGCGGCGAAGGCGGATTCGGTTCCAGCGGCGTCAGCTGACGCTTTGGAATACGCCTGGGTCGCAGTGCACCGTTCGGCGGGGCGTGTTGCGATTCGGGCGCAGTACTACAGGGAAGAAGGAAGGAGTTCCATGGAAAAGTTCTTCAAGACTGCGGAGAGGGGTTCGTCCGTAGGCCAGGAGATGCGTGCCGGTCTGACGACGTTCCTCGCGATGGCGTACATCATCGCCGTCAACCCCGCGCTCCTGGTTGAGGCTGGCGTGCCCTCCATGGCGGCAGTCACCTCCACCTGCCTGGGCGCCGGCATCATGACCATCTGCATGGGCATCTTTGCAAACCGCCCGCTGGCCTGCGCCTCTGGCATGGGCATCAACGCCATCGTGGCATACACGCTGTCTGCCATGACCAACGGCGACTGGCACGCGTCTATGGCCGTCATCTTCATCGAGGGCATTGCGATTCTGGTGCTCGTCCTGTGCGGCCTGCGTGAGGCCGTCATGGACGCCATCCCCGTCTCGCTGCGCCATGCCATCTCCGTCGGCCTGGGCCTCTTCATCGCAATGATCGGCCTCAAGGACGGCGGCATTATCCAGGCAAACGCCAGCACGATGGTTGCCCTGGGCAACGTCACTGACCCCATGTTCATCGTGGGCCTCATCTCAATCGTCGCCTCGGTTATCCTGTTTGCCATGAATGTCAAGGGCTCCCTGCTGTGGGGCATCATCATCGCCGTTCTGGCCGGCATTCCCCTGGGTGTCACCACCGCACCCACCGGCATCGTCTCCGGCCTTGACTTCTCGTCCTTCGGCGCACCGTTCCAGACCGACGCCAACGGCGTCATGGGCATCGCGAAGGTCGTCACCACGCCTGCACTGCTGGTGTTCGCCTTCTCGCTGATGATGTCCGACTTCTTCGACACCATGGGCACCGCCATGGCCGTCGCAAAGCAGGGCGAGTTCCTTACTGAGGACGGCAACGTCGAGAACATCAAGGAGATTCTGACCGTCGACTCCGCCGCAGCTGCAGTAGGCGGCTTCGTCGGTGCCTCTTCCATCACCACGTTCGTCGAGTCCTCGTCGGGCGCTGCTGATGGCGGCCGTACGGGCCTGACCTCCGTCGCCACCGGCGTCCTGTTCATCATCGCCGCGTTCTTTGCCCCTCTGATCACCGTCATCAACTCCGCAGCAACCTGCGGCGCCCTGGTCATCGTGGGCTTCCTGATGATGGGCGACGTCGTCGACATCGACTGGTCTGACCTTCTGCAGGGCTTCCCGGCGTTCATGGTCATTGCTGGCATCCCCTTCACCTACTCCATCTCCGACGGCATCGGCCTGGGCTTCATCGCCTACGTCATCGTTGCCGCAGTCACCGGAAAGCTGAAGGAGATCAAGCCCCTCATGTGGGTGGCCACCATCGCCTTCGTCATCTACTTCCTCATCGCCTAGCGGCGTGGAAGCCTGAATTGCGCAACACTCGGAGCTTGGGCACCCTGCCCGGGCTCCGTTTTTCTGGACCTCAAGCAGAAGGGAGCGTGCATGGCTAGACGCCACGAACGCGAAATCATCGGAGTGGACGACCGCGTCTCGGTCGGACGCGCCATCCCGCTGGGCATACAGCACATGATGAGCATGTTTGGCTCGACGGTTCTGGTTCCCGCCCTTACGGGCCTCAACCCCAACGTCGCAATCATGTGCTCGGGCATCGGCACCATCCTTTACCTGCTGGTGACCAAACGAAAGATTCCCAGCTACCTGGGCAGCTCATTCGCCTTCATCAGCCCCATCCTGGCCGCCACCGCAGCCACGGGCAGCCTTCACACGGCGCTATCCGGCGTCGTCGCGGCAGGTCTCGTGTTCCTGCTCGTCGCCGGCATCATCAAACTCGTGGGCACGGGCTGGCTCGACAGGATCCTGCCACCGGTCCTGGTGGCCTCCGTCATGGTCGTCATCGGCGTGGGCCTCTCGGCCACGGCGGTGAAGATGGCCTTGTACTCGTCCACGACGTCGTTCCAGGCCACCGGTGCCATCGTGGCTGCCATCACCCTGGTAGCTGCGGTCGTCTTCTCCAGCATGGGCGGACTTCTGGGCACGGTGCCCATTCTGCTGGCGATTATCGTTGGCTATGTCGTCGCATCCTTTGCCGGTCTAGTCGACTTCCAGCCCGTCGTCGACGCTCCCTGGGTTGGTCTGCCTCCCATACAGACGCCCCAGTTCGACATGGGCGCCGTCGCGCTCATAGCGCCCGTGGCCTTCGTCGTCGTGATCGAGCACATCGGTCACCTTCTGGCCGTGGGCGAGATAGTGGGCAAGGACTACCGTGACATGCTGCCGCGCTCCCTTGCGGGTGACGGCCTCTCAACGTTGGTCTCGGGCTTCCTGGGCGGCCCTCCTACGACCACCTACGCCGAGAACATCGGTGTCATGAGCGTGACCCGCGTGTACTCCACGCAGGTGTTTTGGTACGCCGCCGGCTTCGCGCTGCTGGTGGGTGGCTTCTGCCCGAAGCTCGCAGCGTTCATCAGCTCGATTCCCACGCCGGTCATGGGCGGCGTCAGCATCCTGCTGTTCGGCCTCATCGCCTCCAACGGCCTGCGCATGCTGGTCACGAACAAGGTCGACTTCGACCAGAACCGCAACCTCATGATTGCCTCCGTGGTCATCATCCTGGGTGTCGGCATGGAGACCTCCGGCGTCGCAATCCCCATTGGCAACTACACGCTGCCCGGCATGGCGACGTCCGCGCTCGTCGGCGTCATCCTGAACCTCATTCTTCCTGGTGCAAAGGGCTCTCAGGACGCCGAGGAGCCTCAGATTGCGCAGAACGACGCGAAAGACTAGCCGTAGTCGACTCCGCAACCGAAGTTTCTCGCTGGAGTTGCCGAAAGCTGATCACCGAGGCCACCGCTGGCAACCTTTCATAGCTTTGACCTGGGATTTAGCAATCAGCTCGCAGAGGGGTCGGGTGCCACAGCCCGGTCCCTCTGTTCTTGCCCTAAATGCAAGTTATGTGGTGGTATTTGACAGGGGAGTGCCGAAGGGCATAAATAGATTGCATACAATACAGATTGGAGAAGGACATGAGCAACGAGAAACTTCACGACCTCACGATCATAGGTGCCGGCCCCGCCGGACTTTCCGCATCCATCTATGCCCAGAGGGCCCTGCTGGACACGGTAGTCCTGGAGCAGGAGGCCGTGGGTGGCCAGGTCATCCTGACGAGCGAAGTTGACAACTATCCCGGCGTGCCCCACACGGACGGCTTCAGCCTGACCGACGCCATGCGTTCGCAGGCGGAGTCCCTGGGCGCCACCATCACGATGGATGCCGTGCGCAAGGTGGCCTACGACGGCCAGGAGTTCCAGGTTCAGGCAGCTCAGGACACGTATCGCTCGAAGGCCCTCATCCTGGCGGGGGGCGCCACGCCCAGGCATGCCGGGTTCGACGGCGAGGAGCGCTTCGGTGGGCACGGCGTCTCGTACTGCGCCACGTGCGACGGCATGTTCTACCGCGGCAAGCAGGTCTTTGTCATAGGCGGTGGCAATTCGGCTGCCGAGGAGGCCCTGTTCCTGACGAAGTTCGCCAGCAAGGTCACCATGGTGGTGCGCAAGGACCATCTGAGGGCCCAGGCGTCGGTAGCCCGCGAGATCCAGAACAACCCGAAGGTCGAGATCAGGTTCAACACCTCCATCACGAAGGTCGAAGGCGAGGAGCTTCCGTCCACGATTACCTTCAGGGACAACACGACCTCCAAGCTGACGCAGGAGACTTTCGACGAGGGCTCGTTCGGCATCTTCGTGTTCGTGGGCCGCGTGCCCGCCACGAACCTCGTTAAGGACCTCGTAGACCTCGACGACCACGGGTACGTGATTTCGGACGAGCGCATGCAGACTCGCACGCCGGGCCTCTTCGTCGCGGGCGACCTTCGCCAGAAGCCGCTGCGCCAGATCATCACGGCAGCCTCAGACGGCGCCATTGCCGCCACCAGCGTCGCCGCGTTCCTGGGCCAGCCCGTCGAGGGGTAAGACGCAAACGCAGCGATACTTAGAATCCGCAGTAGGCGCAGGTGAAAGTCGATAGACGCGGGGGAGTTCCGGCTCCCCCGCTTTTTCGCTGACTAAGTTATCCGATAATATATCTTATGTAAAGTCGAGCCGTCAGAAGGGATTTGCGCCTGTCCCCCGGCTTTCCCGCTCGGCTCGAACGGCAAACCTCGCCAACCGTCATGGCCGGTTGTCCAAGGATGCCCATTACCTAACCCTCTGGATATCCACCGTTAGAACGCAAACGCATAAATTAACGGCCCCTCGGCGCTGTGGACAAGGCACTGAGAGGCCGTGTGAAGCGTTATCTGTGACCTTATGGTCCAGGCATCCACGAGGTTCCAACCGATGGTCTGGAAAGGCGTCTGAGCGTCTGGTTTGCCTGGTCTTCGTCGCGCAGGTTCATGAGGACCAGCATCTCGTCCAGCGCCATGAGCCGGGTGTCCCCCTTGGGCAGAAGCTCCTCGTCGCCACGCTGGATCGAGACGACCAGCGTGCTGTCGGGCCACTCCACCTCGCGGATGAGCTTTCCCTCCAGCTGGCTGCCCGCGCCGATGGTGTAGGTCTTTATGGTCTTCTCGCCGGGCTGGCCGTTCACGCTCGGGTCGTCGGGCGTAACGCCAATCAGGCGCGCGTAGAGGTGCTCGTAGAACGGGTCGAC
>JAQXQO010000163.1 GCA_029101205.1 Coriobacteriales bacterium
ACATCACCGCCGCCATCGGTGGGGCCGTGGCCGCCATGAGCGGAGCGGACTGGCTGTGCTACGTCACGCCCGCCGAGCACCTGCGCCTGCCTGACGCCCAGGACGTGCGTGAGGGCCTCGTGGCCACGCGCATAGCCGCCCACGCCGCGGACATCGCGAAGGGCGTGCCCGGCGCGCGAAAGGCCGACGACCTCATGAGCGACGCCCGTCGCCGCGTGGACTGGGAGGACATGGAGCGCTACGCCATCGATCCCGACCGCATGCGCGAGGTGCTGGCCCAGACCCCTCCCGAGGAGGACGGAACCTGCACCATGTGCGGCAAGATGTGCGCCGCCCGCACGGTCAACCGCATCCTGCAGGGCCAGACCGTCGACCTGGGCATGTAGGCCCGGCCTTTGAAGGATGGGGCCTGGCTGGCGCCAGGTCCTGGGCGACGGCACCCATACAGCATTACAAATCGAATCGAATCCCCTACGACACACGCTGGCGCAGGGAGATTCGTCACGGACGGACGAGCAAAAATCCGTCCCTTGTTCACGGGAGAGAAGAACATGGCTTCCTTCGACACCAATCGCATCGCAACGGCCGCGCAGAACGTGCGCGACAAGCACCCCCTGACCCACTGCATCACGAACTACGTCACGGTGAACGACTGCGCGAACGCGGTCCTGGCCATAGGCGCCAGCCCTATCATGGGCGACGAGCCCGAGGACGTGGCACAGATTCAGCGGATCTGCGGCGGGCTGGACGTGAACATCGGCACCCTCACAAAGAGCGTCGTCGAGGGCATGCACGCCGCATCCAAGGTGGCAACCCAGCTGAGCCACCCGCTGCTACTAGACCCCGTGGGTGCCGGCGCATCCGACATCCGCACGCGCACCGCCTGCTCCATCATCGACGAGGCACACGTCTGGGTGGTCCGCGGAAACATGAGCGAGATCAAGGCCCTGGCGGGGGCCGCCGCATCCACCCGTGGCGTCGACGTGAGCCCCGACGACAAGGTCAGCGAGCAGAACCTGGGCAGGTCCGCCGAGTTCGTGCGCCAGGCGGCCTCGAAGCTAGGCTGCATCCTGGCGGTCACCGGTGCCATCGACCTGATCTCTGATGGCACCCGCGTCGTGGCCGTCCGCAACGGCGCGCCCCTGATGGGCTGCATCACGGGATCGGGCTGCATGCTGTCCGCTACGACCACGTCCTTCCTGGCGGCAAACACGGACGACCCCTTTGGCGCCACGGTGGCATCGGTCGTGTCGATGGGCGCTGCCGGCGAGGTGGCAGCTTCGCGCATGAGGCCGTTGGACGGAAACGGCAGCTTCCGAACCTACCTGCTGGACGCGCTGTACAACCAGACGCCCGAGTCCGTGTCCGGCGCGGCTCGCGCGGAGGAGCTCTAGCATGGCGGCCGCGCAGTCGCCAGCCCGCGGCCCGCGCAGCCGCGGGCGTTGGACCGCTGAAGACATCCGGCGCGACCTCCTGTGCTACGCCGTGACCGACCGTACGTGGGCTGACGGCAGGACGCTGCCCGGCATGGTGCGGCAGGCGCTGGACGGCGGTGCCACCTTCATGCAGCTGCGCGAGAAGAACCTCGGCCACGAGGAAATCGTACGGGTGGCGCGCCAGCTGGCACCTCTGTGCGCCGCGCGTGATGTGCCCCTGGTGATAGACGACGACGTGGAGGCAGCGCGCGAGGCGGGCGTGGACGGCGTGCACGTGGGGCAGTCCGACATGGCCTGCGAGCGCGCGCGGGCCATCTTGGGCGACGACGCCATCGTGGGTGTGTCGTGCCAGACCGTGGAGCAGGCGTTGCGCGCCTGGAACGCGGGCGCAGACTACCTGGGCGTCGGCGCCATGCACCCCACCGCCACGAAGCCCGAGGCAGCAGACGTCAGCTGGGACGAATTGCGCGACATATGCTCCGCGACGCCTCTGCCCGTGGTGGCCATCGGAGGCATCGACGCCACGAACGTGCGCGAGCTACGCGGCACGGGCGTGGCGGGCGCTGCTGTGGTATCAGCCATCTTTGCAGCGGACGACGTGGCCAAGGCCACGCGCGAGCTGGTGGAGTCGCTGAGGCTGCAGAGGGGCGCGTTTGGCGCCGCCTCCCTGAACGACACCGGCGACGGCTTCTTGCGCGGAGAATCCATCCGATGAGCATCGAACGCCGGCTGGGCCCGCATGGCCCCGTGCCCGTGGTTCTGACCATAGCGGGCCTGGACCCCTCGGGCGGCGCGGGCCTGGTGGCCGACCTGAAGACCATCCAGGCGCACGGCTGCTGTGGCATGGCGGTTGCCACGGCGCTGACGGCGCAGAACACCATGGGCGTCAGCGCCGTCGAGCCCGTGGACCCCGCGTTCGTGCGCGCCCAGCTGGAGGCGGTGTTCCAGGACGTGGAGCCTGACGCCGTGAAGGTGGGCATGGTACCCGACGCCGATGTGGCGGAGGCGATTGGCGACGCGCTGGATTGCTGGGAGGCCCAACGCATCGTTGTAGACCCCGTCATGGTCTCCTCGACCGGCACCGTGCTCTCAGACGAACAGGGTGCAACGCGCGGGCGTGGAGCCAGCCCTTCTTTCCTGCGGCTGTACCGGCGGGCGGCGCTCGTGACGCCGAACCTGGATGAGGCGGAGGCCCTGCTGGGAGAGCCCGTACGGACCAGGGGGCAACGCCTGCATGCAGCTGGTGCCCTGGCTGGACGTCTGGGCACCTCGGTGCTCCTGAAGGCGGGGCACGCCGCAGACGATGCGGACGACATACTGGCCCGGCCAACCGACGACGGCTTTCCCGCAAGGGCAGTCGCCCTGCTAGGGGAGCGCCTGTCGGGGGCGGCGGCCCACGGAACGGGCTGCGCGCTCTCGTCGGCCATAGCGTGTGGACTTGCGAGTAACATGGACCTGGAGGAGTCCTGCCGTGCCGCCAAGAGATACGTATCCGGTGGGCTGTCTCACGAGCCGGGTCCCGGCAGGGGAGTTCCGCCAATCGACCACCTGTGGTACCAGGATCTGGAAACGCGCCTGGTATGGCCCTGGGAAGCTCGAGGGCTCACGGAGCGGTAACGTCGCACCTTGTATCCCGACGCCAGTACCGTTGGCGGATACGTACATGCCCTTCTCTGAAGCGAAACCATAATTCAACAGAATATCAGTGGGCAACCTCGACGGGCCGATACGGCCTTGCCTAGGTTGCCGCAGGGGTTTACGTACTGGATTGTGGAAAACGGGGTGCGGAATCATGTATCAGATGGGTAGAGGTGTCGCTGCGGCAGCGCTGGTGGTCGGTCTGGCGTTGTGCCCGGCGACGGCAATAGCGCAGGAGAATGCGGTCGCCTTCGAATCGGCCTTGCAGTCCAAGAGCTGCGTACAACAAGTCACCAACACGGCGCCCTCCCAAACGAACGATGCCGCTCTTGCCAACGCCTCGGAAAGCGCGAGTTCGGTCGACGCGGTGGACGAAACGCCGTCCCGCACCCCGACTCCCGGCTCCACGTCCAATCCCACTGATTCCGCAAGCCCTGATTCCACAAGCACGGTAGAGCCCGTCGAAAGTCAGGGCGCAGGCAAGAAGGACACCACGAACTCGCAGCGAGACGACAACGCTGCGGCGAAGTCCTCGGTCATCTCGTCTAGAAGCGTCGATTCGGCGGACGAATCGCAGGCGGCTGACGAATCGCAGGCGGCTGATGCCTCCTCTAAGGCGAAAGACTCCGCGTCCCAGGCAGCTGGCGAAGGCGCTTCCGCGACCAAGCCCGAAGGCGCCACGGACGACGCGCAGAAAGCCCCCGACGTCAGCGTGCAGGCCCACGTGCAGGACGCCGGGTGGCAGGACCCCGTGAGGGGTGGCCAGGTGGCGGGAACCACGGGTGAGTCGAAGCGCCTCGAGGCGGTGCGCATACAGGTGGTGGCGCCCGACGGGTCGCAGTACTCCTCGGACGACGTACAAGCCCGTGCGCACGTGGAGAACATCGGCTGGATGGATTGGGTCAGCGGTGGCCAGGCGGCCGGCACTACAGGGCGCGGGTTGCGCCTGGAGGCGCTGCAGCTGCGCCTGCGCACCGGTTCGGCCCTGAGCCAGAAGTACGAGCTGCGCTACCGCGCGCACATCCAAAACTACGGCTGGCTGGCATGGACCGACGACGGCCCCGTGGGCTCCACGGGACACGGCCTGCGCATGGAGGCGCTTGAGGTCATGCTGGTGCCCGTGGGCACCGAAATGCCGGTGGACGATTCCGGTGCGGCCTTCCTGGACGGTACCCTGGTGCAGGTGCAAGCCCACGTGCAGAATGCGGGGTGGCAGGGCTGGACAGGGGAGCCTGGCCAGACCGCCGGCACCACCGGCTCTTCCCTGCGACTGGAAGCCATCCGCGCGAAGGTGGGCAACGCCTACGTGGACGGTGGCGTCGAATACCAGGCCCACGTGCAGAACGTGGGTTGGCAGGACTGGACGTCCAATGGCGGCACGGCGGGCACGACGGGGCAGGGTCTGCGCATAGAGGCGGTGCGCTTCAGGCTGACGGGACAGCTGGCCTCGAAGTACGACGTCTGGTACCGCTCGCACGTGCAGCAGTTCGGCTGGATGGCGTGGACGAAGGACGGCCAGGAGTCTGGCACCACGGGCTTTGCGGGCAGGATGGAGGCCGTGCAGGTGGTGCTGGCGGCGAAGGGCGCCGCGGCGCCCAGCTCTGCCGACCAGGGGACCGTCATATCGTTCGTGGGCCCCACTGACGTGGAGTACGCAGCGCACGTGGCAAACGTCGGCTGGCAGCCGGAGGTCTCCGACGGCGCCGTGACGGGCACCACGGGACGCTCGCTTCAGATGGAGGCGCTGACCATCCGCCTGCAGGGCGGTCAGGACGCCCTTTCCGGTGGCGTGCGCTACCGCGCGCACGTGCAGAACCAGGGCTGGCAGGGATGGGTCTCTGGCGGCGCCGTCGCCGGGACCACAGGTCAGTCGCTCAGGATCGAGGCCGTGCAGGTCGAGCTCACGGGAGAGCTCTCCCGCTACTTCGACATCTACTACCAGGCTCACGTGGGCGGCTACGGCTGGCTGGGCTGGGCGAGCGACGGGCAGGTGGCCGGCTCCACGGGGCTCGCGCGGGCCATCGAGGCGCTGCGCATCCAGCTGGTGCTGAAGGGCAACGATGCCCCGGGGTCCACGGCCCATCCACGGCTGTACGAGTCCGACCTCATGGACGACATGACCCGACGCGCCCAGGGCTACTCCAGCTCCACCGGATGGCTCGTGATGGTGGACTGCTCCAGGAACCAGGTGGGCATCTTCCGCGGCGCGCGGGGCTCGTGGACCAGGTCATCGTTGTGGTCAGCCAGCACCGGCAAGCCGTCGACCCCCACAGTCAAGGGTGTGTACACCATAGGCTCGCGCGGGTACTCGTTCAGTGGCCCGGACACCTTTGGCGCCTACACCTGCTACTACTGGACGCAGTTCTATGGTGACTACCTATTTCACTCGGTGAAGTACGTCCGGGGCACCATGCAGGTCCTGGACGGGCGCATCGGACAGAACATCTCGCACGGCTGCGTGCGCCTGCCCATCGAGCGTGCAAAGTGGATCTACGACAACATCCCCACGGGCACTACGGTGGTCACGTACGCGTAGCGCATCCACAACGTCTTGACCTGAAGGAAGAAGGGCGCCTGCCTCGCCGGGGTCAGGCGCCCTTGTGCGTCCTTGGCGGCGCGGGTATCTTTTCTGCTGACACAAGCACCTCTTGCACGAGCCCTTCTTGGAAAGAAGAACATGCCGCTGGACACCAACCATATGGACGAGGATGCGTCGCGCGGCGCAACCGGCGAAGCGATGGGCGCATCCGCCCGCGACGCCAACGCCTTCGAGGCGCGCTACACGCAGGCGGGCGTGGGCGCCCTGTACCTGCACCTGCCGTTCTGTGCCCGCAAGTGCGCCTACTGCGACTTTGCCTCGCGTGCCACGCGCGGCGACGACCCCCGCATGGGAGCCTACGTGGATGCGCTGGTGAGGCTGCTGAATCAGGCCTCTGACCTGGGGCTTCTGGAGGGCTGCCGCACCGCCTACGTGGGCGGCGGCACGCCCACCCTGGCGGGGGAGCACCTCGTGCGGCTGGTCCGAAACACCAGCGAGCTCGCGAGCCTGTCAGAGCTCACCTGCGAGGCCAACCCCGACTCGCTGAGCGACGAGCTTCTGGGACGGCTGCCCCAGGCGGGCTGCACGCGCCTCTCCATCGGCGTGCAGAGCACGAACGACCAGGAGCTGAGGACACTTGGGCGTCTGCACGACGCGCGCCAGGCGGCCGACCGCGTGCGTGCCGCCGTCTTGACGGGTCTTCGCGTCAGCTGCGACCTCATGTGCGCGATTCCCCTGCAGACGGATGCGTCATGGCGGCGATCTTTGGGGGACGTGGTGTCGTGGGGCGTCGGCCACGTCAGCGTGTACCCCCTGGCCATCGAGGAGGGCACGGCGTTCGGACGCCGCTACGGCGACGATGACCCCTCATGGAACGACCCCGACGTGCAGGCGGAACGCATGAGCCAGGCGCACGCCCACCTTGAGTCGCGGGGCTTTGCCCGCTACGAGGTGGCCAGTTACGCGCTGCCCGGTCAGAGATGCCGGCACAACCTGGCCTACTGGACCAGCTCGCCCTACCTGGGGCTGGGGACCCGCGCCGCCAGCATGCTGACGCGCGAGGGGTACCTGCTGCTGAGCAGCGTCTGCCCCCAGCTGCCCGAGGCGGCGCCAGACGTCCGGCGCGTTCGGCTGACCGTGGGCTCCTCCACCGACGAGATCATCCGTTCCCGCGGCCTGGGGGACCTCCGCTTCGACCTGGAGCTCATGACCGAGGGGCAGGCGGCGGCCGAGGACCTCATGCTGGGCATGCGCCTGGTGGACGGCATAGCGCCTGCGCTCCTGGAGCACGCGCGCAGGTGCCTGGGCGCGGATGATGTGGATGCTGCGTGCGCCCGTGCGGCCGCCGAGGGGCTGGCATGCTGGGCCCCGGGGGGCTCCCTGGTGCCAACGAACCGTGGATGGCTTCTGGGGAACCAGCTATATGGCGAAATGTGGGACCTGGCACAGGGTAGAATCGTGAGCGTTTCTTGCTAGCGTCGTCGGCCCCCGAGCCGGCGTGGACTCTGGGGAGCCGCACATATGGCATCTATGAACGAGAAGGACTACTACGCCATCCTGGGCGTGGACAAGGACGCCTCGACGGACGACATCCGCAAGGCGTTCCAGCAGAAGGCTCGAAAGCTGCACCCGGACGTAAACAAGGCGCCCGATGCCGAGGAGCGCTTCAAGGAGGTCTCCGAGGCGTACGCCGTACTGTCGGACCCCCAGAAGCGCAAGCGCTACGACGCCATGCGCTCGGGCAGCCCGTTCGGAGGATACGGCTCCACCGGCGCGCCGTCCACCCAGTATGGCGGCGGCTACGCGGGCGGCGGGTACGACCCCTTCGGCTGGGGCTTCCCCTTTGGCGCGCCCGGCGGCGGCTTCAGGCGCACCACGCGCAGCTCGCGCTCGTACAACCCCCGCGCAGGCAAGGACGTCGTCTACACGGTGGACATCTCGGACGACGAGGCGGTCAAGGGCACGCGCCGCGGCGTCACGTTCCAACGCTACGCCACCTGTGACGTGTGCCATGGATCGGGCTCCGTTGCCCACTCCGAGCCCGAGACCTGCCCCACCTGCCACGGCACCGGCCACATCGACGTCGACCTGGGCTCGTTCTTTGGCATCGGCTACATGCAGATGGAGTGCCCCGAGTGCGAGGGCTCCGGAAAGGTCGTCAGCGACCCCTGCGGGCACTGCGGCGGATCGGGCCGCGTGCTCACGGCCACCGAGGTCGTGGTGGACATCCCCGCGGGCTCCCACGATGGCGACGAGGTGAGACTGAAGGGCATGGGCAACGCCGGCACGAACGGGCGCGAGTCGGGCGATTTCGTGTGCCGCGTCGGCGTCCCCAGCGAGAGGCTCACGGGTCGACAGGCGGCGGGCATGCAGCTGATCGGCTTCTTCCTGCCCTTCCTGGTGACGGCCATCATCGAGGCGGCTCAGGGCTTCGGGCTCTCCAGCGTCATCCTGGACGCTGTATTTCTCATCGTGGGCGGCTTCATGGTGGTGCGCGACGGGGTAAAGAAATCCCGGCGCTGGTGGAGAAACGCCTGGTACAGCATGCGCGGAGGTCTGACGTTCGGCCTTCTGCTGGCCGTGCTGTTCGGGCTCATGACCAGCTGCTCCATGCAGGCCTACACCGCAGGCCCCCGCGGCACCGGTCTTGGCGGCAGCAGCCTCAGCAACGTATAGGACTGTTCATAATGCGCGATTGGGCCTTTCGCGGCACGGCTTGGCGGCCGTGTCGTGAATACGTGGCGCCTGGAGGGGTACCTAGTCTGAGGTACCGAAATACAGCAGGGGATTGGTCAGATTGAATCAGCAGAAGGACTACTACGAGGTGCTCGGCGTCAGCCGGGACGCCGACCAAAAGACGATAAAGCGCGCGTTCCTGAAGCTTGCGCGCACGCTGCACCCGGACGTGAACAAGGCGCCTGACGCCGAGCAGAAGTTCAAGGAGGTCAATGAGGCCTACACCGTGCTGTCCGACGAGCGCAAGCGCGCCAACTACGACCGCTACGGCAGCCCCGACGGGCCCGGGGGCTTCGGCTCGGACTACGTCGACATGTCCGACATCTTCAACGGCGACGGATTCGGCATCAACGACATCTTCGACTCCTTCTTTGGCGGGGGCGCGGCGTCCGCTCAAGCTGGACGCGCGGCCCGCACGCGTGGCCGCGACATGGCTATCACGATCCAGGTCACCCTGGCCGAGGCCGCGTCCGGCTGCACGAAGACCATCTCCTACGAGCGCCTGGCGCCCTGCGACGACTGCAACGGCACCGGCGTGGCGGCCGGCGGGCACGAGAAGGCCTGCGACCGCTGCCACGGCACCGGACGCGTGGTGCAGGTGCAGCGCACCATATTCGGACAGATGCAGACCCAGACCACTTGTCCCGTGTGCCATGGCACCGGCCGCGTGGTCGACAAGCCCTGCGAGACCTGCGAGGGACAGGGCCGCACGCCCTCTCACGAGACGGTGAAGGTACAGATCCCCGCCGGCGTCCACTCCGGTCAGACCGTGCGCCTGCACGGCTACGGCGAGGCCGGCGTGCGCGGCGACACCTCGGGCGACCTCGTGGTTAACATCCAGGTGGCCCAGGACGAGCGCTTCCAGCGCCAGGGCGACGACCTGTACACCAGCGTCCAGGTGGACTCCATCCAGGCGATGACCGGCACCACGGTCACCATCGACGGCGTGCTCAAGGGCGAGCGCGTGGACGTCGAGGTGCCCGCCGGCTGCCAGTATGGCCAGGAGGTCCACGTCGAGCGGCACGGCATGCCCCGCGCGAACTCGCACGCCCGCGGCAGTCTGATAGCCGTCATCCAGGTGCGCACGCCCACGGACCTGACTCCCGAGCAGAAGGCCCTGGTGCACCAGCTGGCCGAGAGCATGCACGGATCGTCCCTGCACGAGCATGAGGAGCAGGAGGGCGAGGACCCCGGCCGAGACGTGGACGCCGAGTACCAGGCCCGCGCCGTGCGCAAGGAGGCAGAGCGAGAGGCGCAGCGCCGCTCGAAGGCACGCGCCGCCAAGAAGCCCAAGGGCCCGTTCAGGGGTAGGCGGCGTTGACGGGGGCACAGCCGAAGGTGGCCTTCGTGAACCTTGGCTGCCGCGTGAACCGCGTCGAGACCGACGTCATCATGGCCCGGCTGGAGCGCGCGGGCGCCCAGCTGGTGAGTGAGGACGAGGCCGACCTCGTGGTCGTAAACACCTGCGCCGTCACGGGCGAGGCCGAGGCGAAGACCCGCAAGGTCATACGCCATGCCGCCGCGCTGCCACAGGCGCCAGCCGTCGTGGCCACAGGATGCGTGGCCAGCCTGTTCTCCAACGAGCTGGCGGGCCTTGCGCCCAACGTCAGCGTGGAGCCGGACAAGACGCAGGTGGCCGTCCGCGCGCTGGAGCTTCTGGGCCTGGACGCGCTCTCGGTGGACAACTCTGGCGAGTTGGCCGTGACACCCACCCCCACCGGCCGGATGAGACCGGGCATAAAGGTGCAGGACGGCTGCGACAACCGCTGCACGTACTGCATCGTGTGGAAGGCCCGCGGCCGCGGACGCAGCCTGGACCCCGGACGCGTGGTGGCCGCCGTGCAGGAGGCGGTGGGCCGTGGGGCCCACGAGGTGGTGCTCACGGGAATCAACCTGGGGCGCTATGGCGCGCTGGCTCGCGAGGGCGATGCCGCGTCGCCAGCCTGGGAGGTCTCGCAGGCTCCTGGGGACCGTCCCCGGAGCGCGGCCGCCTCCGAGGTCTTGGACCTGGCGGGGCTTCTGGAGCTCATACTGGAGCGCACCGCCATCGAGCGGGTTCGCCTCTCGTCCATAGAGCCACCTGACGTCGACGACCGGCTGCTATCCACCATGGCGGCCTCGGGTGGCCGCGTGGCGCCGTTTTTGCACATCTGCCTGCAGTCGGGCTGCGACGCCACGCTGCGCAGGATGGGCAGGGTGTACGACTCGTCCTTCTTTGGCGACGTCGTGAAGAACGCACGCAGGCACTTGCCGCATCTGGCCCTGGGAACCGACCTCATCGTGGGCTTCCCCGGCGAGACGGACCAAGAGTTCCAGGAGTCGCTGGACTTCTGCCGCAGCATGCGCTTCTCGAAGATGCACGTTTTTCGCTACTCAAGGCGGCCCGGCACGCCAGCGGCGGACGCGCCCGATCAGGTGTGCCCGCAGGTCATGGCCCAAAGGAGCCACCAGATGCGTCAGCTGGCCAGCACCATGCGCGCACGGGAGGCTCAGCGGCTGGTGGGCACGCGCGACCGCGTGCTCGTGCAGTATCCTGGCCGTGCCGTATCGGGCGGCCTGTTCGACGTGTTGGTGGACCCGCGCTGCGAGCTGGGGTCCATGGTCGACGTGCAGCTGGAGGGCGTGTCGCAACAGGGTGACGGCTCCACGCTTGTGGGTCGCCTGCTGTAGGCGCGCCCGCCCCAACGGAGCCAGGCGTGTGGAGTTGTATCATCGGGCTGAGGCGGCGCGTCCTCGACGCGTGCGCCCACCCGGACCCCTCGGGGCCAAAGCGGCGGCTACTTTGGGAGGACCATGGAGCCCACTCACGTTAGACTGACCATTCCCGACTCTGTCGACCCCGGGACCCTGATGGGCCCGGCGGACGTGCTCCTGCGCCGCATCGAGGAATCGTTCGACGCCATGATCACGGTGCGGGGAAACCAGGTCAGCGTCGTCGGCGCGCCCGACGTCGTGGACCAGGTGACCTCGGTGTTCAGCAGGCTGATTCAGATGGCGATGCTGGGAGAGGAGCCCTCGCTTCCCGACGTCGACCTCATGGTGGGGCAGGTTCGCCGCGGG
>JAQXQO010000164.1 GCA_029101205.1 Coriobacteriales bacterium
GCGCGCAGCTGGTCCATGCCGTCGGGAATGCAGTAGAGCACCTTCGCGATGGGGGCGTCGGCCAGGAAGTCGAGGGAAGGCTCGCCCGTTAGCTCGTAGTCCATGTGGCCCTCGAGGTAGCTGACCTCATCCGGCTGCAGCTTCCAGGCCCAGACCTTGCCGGACACCTCATAGACGTGCACGCTCACGCTGCCCAGGTCCATGGCGTAGCGGAAGAGCGCCTGCGCCTTCTGGTGCGACAGCGTGTGATAGGTGAGGGGCTTGGGGTCGCCGATGCGGTTCAGGCAGCCGCCGTTGTAGCTGATGAGATAGGAGCCCTCCATGAGCTCGGGCGGCACGGCGGCGATGGACTCCATCACAGACCCGTAGGCTCGGCCTGACGCCGGGACAAAGAGGCAGCCCAGCTGGCGCATCTGGCGGATGGCCTCGATGTTGGTCTGCGGCACCTCGTGATTGGAGTCCAGGAACGTCTCGTCCATGTCGCTGGCAACGAGCTTGTACATATGCCACACCTTTCTTCTGCGTAAACAGGGGGCGCCCATGAACAAGGGGCGGACGGCTGTTCACGGCACGGGCCAGGACGGGGGGTTGGCGAATTATCCGCCACGTTGGTGCCGCCCCGCACTACTCGAACTTCTGCCCAGGGTTCTCCTCGCGGATGTAGCGCAGCGCCTCGTCCCACTGCTCGCGCAGGATCTTGTCGCGCGTCTTTGCGCGCCGCGACTTTGCCCAGGCGTACACGCTCTGGGGCTTCTCGCCTGCATCCAAGCGGTCGACCACCAGGAAGTAGGGGTCTTCGTCGTCGTAGAAGTCTTTGGACATGGGGCACCTCACCGTCTAGCTAGATCCAGTACGCAAGCCATGCGTTTACTATAGCAATGCGCCAAAGATGCATTTCACTGATCGCTTGCACGAGCTCGAGAAGGACGGGCTTGTCGTGCGTAAACACGTACGTATTTACTGATTGAGGAGGGGAAATATGACTTCGATAAGCGCCACCGCTCTGCGAAAGAACCTTTATAAGGTCATCGCTTAAGCGAATGAGGACTGTGCTCCTGTAGCAATAACAAACAACCGTGGAAAGAGCGCCGTACTCATTGGAGAGGATGAGTGGGCTTCAATAGAAGAGACGCTTCACCTAATGGAGATACCAGGCATGGCGGAATCCCTTCTTGCTGGCATGAATGAACCAGATAGCGAATGTGTGCCTGAGTCCGAGTTGGACTGGTAGGCCATGTGGTACGTGGAATTTACCCAGCAAGCAGCAAAAGGCGCTTCAAAATTAAACCCGCGGGGTTAGCCATGAAGGCAAAGCAACTTGTCGAAGTGGTAAGAAAGGATCCATTTGGGAGGCCGCCGTCACATGAGGACCTGGTTGGTAACCTGACGGGACTGTACTCTCGACGAATCAATCTGCAGCATAGATTCGTGTACATGGTGACACCCGGGACGTTTCAGAAGGACGGCAGCACGTACGAAGGCATCGTAAAAGTTGTAAGAATGTGGATGCATCATGACAACGTTCGTTGATGCTGCTGGTCGAACGGGAAGATCAACGTATACATTTGCGGTAGGCCAGAGACTAAACTCTGACCTACCGCTTTTTCTATTTCTGCCGCGCGCCGATTCCGGGCGCCTTCTCCTGCAGGGCATAGATGGACTTGTCCATGTTGAAGAGGTAAGCCACCACGCACACGACGAAGAAGTACGGCAGGTAGGCAAAGCCGAACACCTCGGCGCCTATGAACATGGGCGCCAGCAGCGTGTTCGTGGCGCTGCCGAACACTGCGGCGTAGCCCAGCGCGGCTGCTAGCTCCACGGGCATTCCAAGCGCGGACCCCAACGCCACGCCTAGGCTGGCGCCGATGGCAAACAGAGGGGTCACCTCTCCGCCCTGGTAGCCGGCGGACAGCGTCAGTATGGTGAGGGCGAATTTCAGGGCGAAATCCCAGGGCACGATGCCCGAGCCGCCAATGGCGAAGCTGGCGGATATCAGGTTGGTGCCCAGGCCGCAATAGCGACCCTGCCCCAGCAGCAGGAACAGCACGCTCAAGCCCAGGCCCATGACGAATATGCGCTTAATGGGGTTCTCCAGGTGCGCGGCTGCGATGCGCTTGCCCCATCCCAGGCACCACGCAAAGAGTCCGCCCACGATGCCGAACGCCACGCCCAAAAGCAGCAGCTGTCCCAAGGTGGGCAGGTCGAACGACACGGGCACGCTGAGCGCCACCTCGAACTTAGCCAGGCCCAGCGCCTTCGACGTGGCGCTGGCCGCGATGGATGCGGTCAGCGCGGGGAACAGGGCGCGGTACTCCAGCCTGCCGGCTACCAGCACCTCGAGTGCGAACAGCGTCGCTGCCAGGGGAGTGCCAAAGAGTCCCGCAAAGCCCGCCGCCATGCCCACCAGCAAAAACGTGTTGCCGGGGTTTCGGAAGGGAAGCTTCTGCCCGATCCAGTGGCTCAGCGTGGCGCCAATCTGCACGGCCACGCCCTCGCGGCCGGCCGACCCGCCGAACAGGTGGGTGATCCACGTGCCGCCCATGATCAACGGTATCAGGCGCAGGGGAATCACGTTCTCGCGGCCCAGGCCCACGTCGAACACCAGGCTCATGCCGCGACCCGTGTTCTTCCCGAAGCGCAGGTACGCCCAGGCTATGAGCGCTCCCGCCGCTGCCAGGAACGGCACCAGCGCAAACACGTGCGCGTCCCTGAACGCGCTGATGGCCAGCAGCACGCGGCCGAACAGCGCGTCTATGGCGCCGACCGCCACGCCTATGGGTATGCCTACCAGGCCAAACAGTATGACGCCGCCATACGTGCGCCATGCCCTCGTGAGTCTGCCTGTCACTTCTGCCTCCCTAACAAAAAACTGCCACCCCACTGGTGCCCCAATGGGATGGCAGAAGTCATCAGACGCAAGGCCCCTTTCTCCGGGCCCGCGACGGTTCTGGATTGAATCCTGCGGAGAACTTCATTCCGCGCGTGCGATGCTACGCGGGTGGCGGGGAGATGTCAAACCCGGCGGGACGCAATTCGCACAAACGCAAGAAGTGCGGTGCCGGCAGCTGCCATCTGATGAATAGATGAAGGCGCAGAGCCAATTTCGTTACAGATTCTAGCTGCTGCTGTGCTTCACCGCAGGGGCGGTCATCTCGACGGTGATGTGCGGCTTGTACTCGTACGCGTCCCTGCTGGGTGCGCTGGTGCCCCTGGCGGCCGTGTTTGCCCGCCTGGCGTGGGCCGACCTGCTAGTGGAGCATCGCCACTTCGACGCCGTGCCGCGCGGGCACTAGGGCTGGAGCTAGGCCGGGGCTCGAAGTGTTTGCTGATAAGAAACAGCTCGTTGCAATGCAAGAAGGGCGGGCCGGCTGGGAAACCAACCGACCCACCCCTTGCGTGCGTTAGGACTGTGCCTGTATATGGTCTGCTATTACAGTGCCAAGAGATGGGGGATTGTTCATGTGACAGTCCGCCTGGTTCGCGTGACGGTCCAACCGGCGGAGGATCGGTTGCCGGTGCCGTGGGGGACCGGTGAGGGCTTCGGTCGCCGAAGCTCTTCTTGGACCCTGACTTATTCTTCTTGAACCCTGCCGTATATGAGTTCTGGGACAATGGGCCCAACTGCGGAAATCCGCTGCCTAGGAGGGTGCCATGTCGGAGGCTCAGGGAATCGACGTAATGGTGTACGTGGGCGATGTCGAGGCTTGCCGGCGGCACTGGACGCAGAAGCTGGGCTTCGTTGAGACGGGGACCAGGCTCGGCCCGGGGGGCAGCGCTGCCTACGAGCTGTCGTTTGGGATGGCCGACGCGCGCGTTGTGTTGATGGACCGCGCGCCGGTCGACGGACCTCGCCAAATTATTGACCCAATCTTGGCCCCGCGTTGGCCCGGCGTTGAGCGGGTGCTCGGCTAGGTGGGTGCTCGGCTTAAAGGGCACTCAGTTGAGAGGGTGCTCGGCTTTGAGGGCGCTGGGCGTAGGACAGGCGCCCAAAACGAGATATGGATAGCAAGAAGAGCGGGACGCTGGCTTATGGCCGGCGTCCCGCATTACCAACAGCTCATTTGACTGGCGACCCGTTTGGTCGGCCTCATGTTTGACTAGCCTTTCGTGTGGCTAGCCTCCCGTTTGAGGTTGCCTATATGGCTGCCGGATTCTGAATTGCGCTCTACAGGTAGACGTCGGCCTCCTCGCGGCCGAACTTGTGCAGCAGCTCGTGACAGGGCCTGCAGGCGGCGCAGTCGCAGAACTTGGCACCGGCCTTCTTGCGCGCCTGGGCATGGGCCAGCGCCTGCTTGGCGCCCTCCTCGCCGAAGACCTTCTGGCCTGCGGGCGAGCTGATGAATCCAATCAGGTCGTCGATGGTGGTCTGGTGTGCGCTGATGGCGTCCATCAGCTTGTTCGTGGCCTCGTCAGCATCCTTACCTGCGGCGATGGCGTCCTTCCAGGCCTGCGCGGCCTGCTTGGTCTCTGCAGATGCCGACGGGGCGGCCAGCATCTCCTCGACCTTCGATGCGGCGTAGTCCAAAAGTTCCTTCTGCATGATGG
>JAQXQO010000165.1 GCA_029101205.1 Coriobacteriales bacterium
CCATAGACAACGACACGTGGGGCACCGACATCACCTTCGGCTTCACCAGCGCCATCGACGTGGCCACGCGCTACCTGGACGAGATAAAGACCACCGCCAGCTCGCACGGCCGCGTGTTCGTGGTCGAGATCATGGGCCACAAGGTCGGCTGGATCCCGCTGTACGCGGGCGTCGCCGGCGGCGCTGACGTCATCCTGCTGCCCGAGATCCCCTACGAGCTGGACAACGTCATCAAGGCCATCGAGAAGCGCGACGCCGACGGAGGCCGCTTCGCCATCGTGGCCGTGGCCGAGGGCGCCATCTCGAAGGAGGAGGCGCAGCTGACAAAGAAGGAGTACAAGAAGCTGGTCGCCAAGCGCACCTCTCCCAGCATCGCCTACGACATCGCCGCGCAGATAGCCCAGCGCACGGGCCGCGAGGTCCGCGTGGGCATCCCCGGACACACCCAGCGCGGCGGCAGGCCCGATGCGCAGGACCGCATCTTTGCCACGCAGTGCGGCGTCGAGGCGGCCCTGGGCTGCCTGCAGCACAAGTACGGCTACATGATCGCAAAGGTCAACGGCCAGATGACGCGTGTGCCCCTGGAGAAGATCGCCGGCAAACTGAAGTACGTCGACCCCCAGAGCGACCTCGTGCGCGAGGCGCGCGCCCTGGGCATCAGCTTTGGCGACAAGTAGCCCCACACACGACGAAACGAGCCCACACACATGCACAAGGTAATAACGTTCGGAATCCCCTGCTACAACTCGGCCGAGTACATGGACCACTGCATCACGTCCATCCTGGAGGGCTCCTCCTACGCCGATGACGTCCAGATAGTCATCGTGGACGACGGTTCCCAGAAGGACGACACGCCCGCAAAGACAGACGAGTGGGCAAGCCGCTATCCCGACATCATAAAGGCCGTCCACCAGGAGAACGGCGGGCACGGCATCGCCGTAAAGACCGGCCTCCAGAACGCGGACGGCACCTACTACAAGGTCGTCGACTCGGATGACTGGCTGGACACCGAGGCCCTGTCCCAGCTGCTGCAGACGCTGAGGAAGTTCGAAGCCTCCGACGCGAGCGTGGACCTCGTGGTGTCAAACTACGTGTACGAGCACGTGGCGGACGGCACGCGCAACGTGGTCGACTACAAGGGCATCCTCCCCGAGGGCAAGGTCTTCGGCTGGAACGACATCGGCCACTTCCAGATGTCGCACAACCTGCTGATGCACGCACTGTGCTACCGCGCCGAGGTGCTGCGCCAGGGCGGCCTGCCCCTGCCCGCGCACACGTTCTACGTCGACAACATCTACGCGTGGGTGCCGCTGCCCCGCTGCCAGACGCTGTACTACCTGAACGTGGACCTCTACCGCTACTATATCGGCCGCGAGGACCAGAGCGTGAACGAGAAGGTCATGGCGGGCCGCATCGAGCAGCAGGTGCGCATCACGCGCATCATGATGCACGCCTATCACCTGTACAAGGACATTCCCTCCGTCTACCTGCGCAGCTACATGGTGAACTACTTCGTGCTCATGATGACCATCTGCACGATCTTCTCGAAGCTCTCGGACCACCCCGACGCCATGGACGAGCTGGCGAAGCTGTGGGACGAGCTGCACGACTACGATCCGCGCCTGTGGCGCCGCTGCAGGTGGGGCATCTGCGGCATGGTGACGAACCTGCCGGGAAAGGTGGGCAACGCCTGCACCATCGGCGTCTACCGCATCGCCAGCAAGCTGGTGAAGTTCAACTAGGGCCTGCCACCTCGACACAACGACGCGCGGCAGTGCCGCCAGCCCACGCGCAGCCACAAGGGGCCGCTCGTCGAACCCATTCGACGTCCGGCCCCTTCCTTGTGCGGCTATGCAGCGGCAGCCACGCTCACGACCGACATGTCCGATGAAGCGCCACACGCCATGTGCCACATGGGGTTACTCCCCATTACTCCCAAGCAAGTCGCCAGATCGGCTACGGCTTGTCCTCGTGCGCCTTTTTCGCGGCACCCGCCTGGCCCGCCTTCGCGGCCCGCACCAGCTGGAACAGCTTCACGACGCCCACCACGTACAGAACGGCCGCCGGCAGCACCAGCGAAATCGTCACGTCTGGCACGAAGGTTGCCAGGTCGCGCCATTTGACGCCATCCCACCAGGGGACCATCACCAGCACCGTGGGGTACAGCGCGTGCAAGAAGAACAGCCTCCAGCAGTTCTCGCTCAGGCGATGCTTCCCCAGCTTGTGCCTCCAGGTGCGCAGCCTCACGACACTCCAGATGGCGGCAAAGAAGCCCAGGCCCAGCAACAGGTCCATCTGAAGGTGCTGACGGAACAGCATCCACCAGCTGACACCCAGGGCGTCGCCGCCCACCGACAGGCTGACGATGTCGTCGCAGGCCTGGAAGAAGTTCGTGTTTCCGCCGAAGTAGTCGCTGACGTCGCCCAGCACCACGATGCCCATATGGCGGTCGGGAAGCAGACACATCCTCGTGACGCCGTTCTCGACCTGTCCGTCGTGCGACAGTACCAGCTCGCCGTCGTCCCAGGTGAACGAAGTCCACCCAAAGCCGTAGAAGGTGTCGCCGCCGGTATCGGGCACCCGGCTCAGAAACATCATCATGACGTCGTCGGGCTCCAGGATGCCCTCGCCCAGGTTCAGGTACATCTGGAGGTACTTCTCCATGTCTGACAGGCTGGCGCGGACGTAGCCGGAGGAGGCAGAGCCCCACGCGTCGTCGGAGTCCTGGTGCATGAAGCCGTCCGCGACGTTCAGGCCGAAGTAGTTGCGGTACAGCGGCACCATGTCCGCCCTGAGCTCCGAGGTGCCAGCTGAGGCGTCCGTCATGCCCAGCGGGTCAAAGATGTTCTGCTTCAGGTACGAGCCATAGTCCATGCCGGACACGGCCTCCACGACCTTGCCCAGGAGGTCGTAGTTGGCGTTGGCATACGAGAAGTGCCCCGCGGAGAGCCCCACCGTGGCGTCTCCCAAGGAGTCGTAGTAGCCAAAGCCACTGGTCTGGTTCAGGAGCGAGCGAATGGTGACGCTGTCGGGCGTGTCGTACTGCGGCACGTACCTCGATGCGGGGGCGTCCAGGTCCACCAGGCCGCGCTCCTTCAGCTGCATGATGGCCACCGCGGTGAACGACTTCGACAGCGAGCCGATGATGAACGTCTGATGGCTGGAGTCGCACACGCCAAGGGTGCGCTCGTAGCGAATGGAGTCCTGGTCAATGACGGCAACAGCCATGCCCGGCACGCCGGTGGCGCCGAAGTTGTTGTCCAGATACTCGTCGAGAGAATCGCTCAGACGCTTGCCCTCGGGCTCCAGGCCCTCGGGAGAGGCCTCGCCCTGCTCGGGGCCGTCGTTGTAGTTCGACACGTCCAGGTCGCTGGTGTCCACCTGGTCATTGGAGACATCCCCGAGAACCTCCTGGTTGGAGGTGTCGGCTCCATCCTGTGAGTCTTGGGCGTCCTGCTGGTCCTGCAGCTGCTCCGCGGCATCGGACGAGCCGGGGCCCTGCGGGGTGCCGTCCTCGCCCAGCTGCAGCGACCCATCGTCGGATGCGACGGCGTCGGCACCGTCGGTGGCCCCGGCGCCGAGATCCTGCTCCCCGCCAGTCACCTGGTCGGAGCCCACGGAGGCATCCGAGCCCACGTTGACCTCGTCAGAAGCGACAGCCTGCGACTGCTGCGTGGCACCGCGAGACGGGAACACCTTCACCCCGCCCACCGACAGCGCCAGCACCAC
>JAQXQO010000166.1 GCA_029101205.1 Coriobacteriales bacterium
TTTGTCATAGCCCTGGTCCTGGGCCTGTGGGTGGTCATCGACATCATGCGCGAGAGTCACGGCCGCAAGTGCAAGGGCCGCTAGAGGCCCCTTCCGACGCCCTGCCCGCCCAGACGGGCACACGGCATGGGCGTTCCTCCGTCTCCGTTCAAGAAAAAAGGGCAAGAAGCGCGAAGTGCTTCTTGCCCTTAACATATTTATGCGATGGCGCTAGTCCAGGCGCGTGCAGGCTAGCTGACGACCTTGTAGCCCACGGTGCCGACGCCGTCGAAGCTCAGCGCGTGTGCCACGGCGGGCTGCAGGTCGATCTGGCGATTGCCCACGTAGGGGCCGCGGTCGTTCACGACGGCGGTGACGGTCTTGCCGTTGTAGGTCAGCTGGATGGTGGTGCCCAGGGGCATGGTCTTCATGGCCACTGCCATGGACGTGGGGGTCACCTGCGCGCCGGAGGCGGTGGCGCTGTACATGCAGCCGTCGCCCTCGCCGTAGGTGGAAGCCTGCACGTAGGTGTAGCTGGCGGCCTCTGCGGCAGCCTGCTCGGCCTGCTGCTGGGCTTCCGCCTCGGCCTGGCGCTTGGCCTCGGCCTCTGCTTTCTCCTGGGCCTCGCGCTGGTAGCGCTGGACCTCGGAGGCATTAATCGTGTGAATGCTCTGGATGCGCGACTGGTTGCGCTCGTAGACGGCCGTCGAGGTGTTGGAAGTGGATGCGGACGCGGTCGACAGTGCGTTTGTCGGCCTGTCCATTGCGACGGCCACGCTGAAGGGCGAGAGGGTCATGACCAAAGCGGCCGTGACGGCGGCTCCCGCCGCGAAGAAGGGATGCTTAGGTTTCGTGATAACTCGGTCGATACTCATATACCTCCCCGGTCGGGACCTCGCGCCGCGGGGGGTCTCAAAGTGCCCGTGTCCGCGTGCGCCTTGCAGGTAAAAGGGTAACTTATATGGCATAAGGGCACGTAAAACCACATGAGACCCGTATAAATTTATGAGTTATATGTCCATTGGGCGGAGTTTGCGTATCCGGTGCGTGAAGTTTGATGCCCGTGTGGAGCCCAGATGTGCGCCCGATGGAGGGCCTGTGACGGCCGGATGGAGCGCTTTGGGCCTCCAGCCGGCGTTGCATCGCGCCCAGAGGGCGGGGAGAAGCGTTGCTGCGGGACTCGTGAGCGCTCCGGCGGAAGGGGTACTGCGGAGGGGGTGCGACGTACGAGTACGGCTGGGATGCGACCAAAAAAGCTGCGGCACCGCCCCTTGGTTCTGGCGGTGCCGCAGCCGTGCTGTCGAAGCAAGTTTGATGAGTGGTGGGCTAGCCCACGACGCGATAGCCCACGGTGCCGACGCCGTCGAAGCCCAGCGCGTGTGCCACGGCGGGCTGCAGGTCGCTTTGGCGGTGGCCCGCGTAGGGGCCGCGGTCGTTCACGACGGCCGTCACGGTCTTGCCGTTGTAGGTAATCTCGATGATGGTGCCCAGCGGCATGGTCTTCATGGCCACGCCCATGGAGGTGGGGGTCACGATGTCGCCCGAGGCGGTCTCGCTGTACATGCAGCCGTCTCCCTCGCCGTACATGGACGCAAGCACGTACATGAAGCTGGCGGAGCTGGACGAGCTGGAGCTCGAGCTGGACGAGCTGCTGCTGGAGCTGCTGGACGAGCTGCCGGAGTTGTTCGAGCTGTTGGAACTGCTGGAGCTGTTGGAAGAGCTGCTAGAGCCGCTGGACGCGTTGCTGCTGGAGGAGCCGCTGTCCGTAGAGGTGGAGCTTGCGGCCTGCGAGCTCTGGTCCTGGCTGGCGGTCTGCGAGGAGTCGCTGGAGCTGGCGTCAGAGGACTGCGCAGCCGACGAGTCGGTGCTGGTGTCGCTGGCTGCCTGCTGCACCTCGGTCACGGTGGGATCCTGCTGGCCGGCCGCCTGGGCGGCCTCGTAGGCAGCCTGGTTGGCGGCTGCCTCCTCCTGGGCCTTCTTCTGCGCGGCCTCGGCCTTCTGCTGGGCGTCCTCCATGGCCTTCTGGGCCTCGTCCTTCTGCTGGTCCGCCTGCTGCAGCTGGGAGTTCAGCGCCGCCTGGGTGGACTCGAGGTCGCTTTGGGCCTGAGCCAGGCTGTTGATGGCGTCGGAGTTGGACGACGCCACGGCGTCCAGGTAGTGCAGCTGGGCTATGAACTGAGTGAGGTCCTTCGAGGACAGCAGCATGCCGATGAGGTTGGGCTGGTCCTGCGAGAGCTTGTACTGGGTGCGGATGGCCGAGCTGGCGGCCTCGCGCAGCTGGGGCATCTGGTCGCTCAGCTGGTCGATGTGGTCCTGGTTCTGGTCTATCTGGGACTGCAGGTCGTCGACCTTCTGCTGGGCCTGCTGGTAGGCGTCGCCTGCGGCGATTGCCGCGTTCTGGAGGGACTCGAGGTCGGTGTCCTCTGCCAGGGCGACGGTGGGGGTAATCAGAGCGGTCGCGGGCGCAAAGAAGAGAGCGCAGGTGACGGCCGCGGCGGTTATGCGGTATCTGGTGCCTTTGTGGTAACCCATGGGCCTCCTATGGTAGCGATTGAACGCCCCGCGAAGGTCGCGTGGACGCACGCACTTCTTGCGTATGCACTCCATGCTATCCCGTAGAAGGCGTCACCAGTAAAAAACCACAGGTTGTGGCCGGTATGGGGCTGAAAACTAGATGTGGGATGGGTATTACAAGCGCTAGCCCACGTGCACCCACACCATGCGGATGCGGTCGAAGGTGGCGTAGGTGTAGGTGGACACGTCGGGGTGGCCGTCCAGGTACTCGCTGATGGCCGTCTGCTGGAAGTCCCCGTCCTGGAGCTCCTGCTTTGCCTGCTGGTAGGCCTCCTCGCTGGTGAACTTCAGCGAGAAGTACGTGTCGGAGCTCGTGGCCGCCTGGCTCAGCGCGGAGTGCGCCACCGCGTAGGCCTGCGTGGAGTCGGGGGAGTCCACGAGCGCATCGTTCAGCACGTACCAGTCGTAGGCGTCGGTGGTGTCCGCGTCGTCGGGCAGCACCCCGTCGTAGCTGGAGTCGGGCACATGGTCGCTCTGGGTCATGGTACGGCCGCTGACGCACAGGTAGCCGTAGGTGATGTCGGGACCGTTGGCGTCTCCGCCGTTGTCGAAGGAGGGGTCGCCCCAGGTGGCGTCGACGTAGCACCACTTGCCGTCCACCAGCACCACGTTCCAGGCGTGGGCGCCCCCGCCTGCCGTTCCGCGCACGAAGCCGCACCACACGCCCTCGCGCTGCAGCAGCCACTGGACTGCCTTCGCGTACGAGTCGCACACGCCCCTGCGGTCCAGCAGCACGCCCAGGAGGTCGTGCGCGTGTGCGGCGCCGGTGTCGTAGTCGGCCGTGGTGATGACGTAGGTGTAGGCGGCCTTCACTTTCTGGTAGTCGTCCGCGTCGGCGGGTACGGTGGCCTCGAAGTCCTGCGCCACCTGGTCCAGCTGTGCCTGCACCTGGGACTGCTGGTCGGTGGTCATGGAGTACGACGGCTTGAACGTTGTCTGGTCTGCTACCGTGGAGTAGGAGCCCGTGCCGTCCGCCCAGAAGATTTCGGGGTGGTCGTCCAACACGTCCGTGTAGATGGTCGAGATGCTGCCGGAGTCGTCCGTGCTCAGGACGCCCGACTCCTGGTGGGCCTGCACGATGGCCAGCATCTGGTCGTACACCAGCTGCTGCTGGGACGACAGGGTGTCTCGGCACAGGGCGCCCAGCGTGCCGTCCTGGGTCACGCCCGAGGAGGCCGCGTCCACCACGGCTTGGGACGGCTGCACGGATTGCTGCTCCCACGGCAGCTGCCAGGTGGAGGGGTCCATTGAGCAGCCCGAAAGCCCACCAACCAGCGCAAGGGCCAGGCCGATGGCCAGCATGTGGGGGAGCACACCGTGGTGCCGCGCGAGGCCCGCCCCTGTCCTTCTTTCATGAAAATGTTGCGGTGTCAACATTATTCCCTTCCTGCAGCCCTGACGGTGGTATCTTGCAGCTATTGACAGGGTTCCGGTGAAGGGAAGGTCCCCATGACACACAAAACCCGTGTACTTGCAAACGAAGCCGAACGCGACAGCGCCACGAACGCCGCAGGCGTAACCAGGGGCATCGTCGACCTGGCGGCGTCACACGCCGGCCTACTGGGCGCCGTCGCACGCGTGGCGGCAGGCACCGCAGCGCTGTGCATCAGCACGAACCTGGAGGTACCCCTGCAGCCGGTCCCGTTCACCCTGCAGATCCTGGCACTGGGCTTCATCGCGGCCACGCTGAGGCCGCGCGAGACAGCCGCGTCCACCCTGTCCTACGTGGCGATTGGAGCCCTGGGCGCCCCTGTGTTCTCCGGCTTCATGGGCGGCGTCGCCCGCCTGGCCGGCCCCACCGGCGGCTTCATCCTGGGCTTCGTTGCCGGTGCCACGCTGGGCTCGTGGATGCTGAGGCGCCTGGAGCGCACGCGCCTGCCCTGGGCGGTGTCGTCCATGGCATCGCTTGCGGTCATGACCGCCGTCGTGTACCTGTGCGGCTGGGCCCAGCTGATGCTGGTGGCCCACCTGGGTCCCGTGGCCGCCTTCGCGGCGGGTGTGGCGCCCTTCGTCGCTCTGGATTTGATGAAGGCGGGCATCGCCACCTGCGCAACCGCCGCCGGCCGTCTGGCGCTGGGTCGCAGGGACTAGGACTTCCTATCGCGTCGCATCCCCAACACTTTCTGGCATGGCAAATGGCCAAGTGCGACCACTGCAAAACAGCCCGTGCGTCTGCCCCGACTTTGGGACCAGGCGCGCGGGCTTTCTCATGCAAGAAGAGCACTATAAAAGAAGAACCTACTCCCGTGACGCCTGCCCCGCGCTCAGGCGCAGCAGGCGTTCGACGACGTCCTTCGTCAGCTGGTACACGCCGGGCATCTTTGACTCGCGCGGGCCTGCCACGTTCAGTGTGACGCCGCGCATGCCCAAGGACTCCAGCCACTCCAGCGCCTCGCGGGCGCAGGCGTCCACGTCGGCGTGGTCCAGCACCAAGACGGGTCTGCCGAACCTGCGGGCAAAGACCACGGTCATCTCGGTGCCGCTCTTTGGCTCCAGGCCGCCCGGCGACACGATCAGCGTGGCGTGCGAGTCGCGCACGTTCCAAGCGGTTCGCTCGACGTAGCCGGACGCTGCGCCCTCCTTCAGCTCGGGGTAGGGGCCCATGACTCCGGGGGGCTCGGTCAGGTCCTCAGCCAGGCCGCCCGGCGGGCACCAGCCGCAGATGGGGACGGCGCAGGCACGCGCCGCGTCCAATCCGCCGCGGTCGGCCCCTGTCTGGCCGCCCGTGCGCACGTGCGAGATCAGGGGCATGGCGTCTATGATGCCCATGGCCTCGGACTGCTGGTGGGTGATGGTGTACTGGTCGCCGGGGTCTGCCGCCAGGGCAGCCTTCCACTGCTCTCTGGTAATGCGGTGCAGCCTCTCGTCGCGGGGCTTCCCACTGGCGTCCACGTAGGTGTCGGTGCGGCCCGTTGAGTCGAAACCCGCCTTGTCCAGCACGCGCTCGCTTTGCGCGTTGTCGCTGAAGACGCCCGCCCAGATGGCGTCGAGGCCCTCGTCCAGAAAGCCGTGGCGCATGACCTCGCGCACCGCCTCGGGCGTGAGACCCTGCCCCCACCAGGGGCGTCCCAGCCAGTAGCCTATCCACGCCTCGCCGTCCGTGGCCGGGTGCCCAGGCCTACCCACGTGAGACAGCGAGATTGCGCCGATCAACCTGCCGTCCTGCGAATCTCGGGTGCCTTTCTTACCCTGGGCATCCTCGTTCAGCAGGCAGATTGCCCACGAGTCGGGCACCATGAGCACGTGGCTCAGCACGCTCTGACTTTCCTGCAGGCTCTGGTGGGCGCTCCATCCGCAGTCGCTGCCGACGACGGGGTCGCTGGCTAGCCGGTAGAGGTCCTCCGCGTCGCCCTTGCGCCACGGGCGCAGCACCAGCCGGTCGGTCCTCAGCGTGCATGGCCAGATCATGGTGCCTCCTTGCCGCGCCCGAGAGCGCATGTTTCTCTTGTGGTAGCGCACATGCTATCACGCTCGCTTGAAGCTCCCGACAGCAAAGGGCCGAACGCGCCTTGGTGACGCGCCCGGCCCCGTATAGCAGCACGTTGGCGAGAAGAGCGTTGTGGTGCTCTTAGTCCTTCTTTGAAGAAGACGTAGGCTTGTCGTTCTTCTTTTCGGAGCGAACCTTCAGATAGGCGAACAGATAGACGAACGCGCGGATGATGAGAAAGATGAGCAGGACCGCAAAAGCAACGGTGGCCCATATTTCAATGACTGACGAATCCATGGCCCCTCCTTACGATGAGTGGGGATGGGCTTCTGACGCACATTAGAATGCCAAGGATGTTGCACATAGCCGGTAGCCACCCACATTCGATTGCTACCAGGCATCTACGAAACGGGTTCCATAGTTACCTCCTGGATGCCGTAACCTTTGAATGTTACGTTACCGTACTTAATTCCACATGTTGGTTGCAGCTTCCGCGACCAACCCCCCTCGCTCGTCGGTTGAAGGCGTTCAGTAAACCTTTAAACGGTGTTACCCAAACATCCTGGATATACAAGATAGGCCCCATCCCCGCGGTAGGGGGATGGGGCCGCAATGGCGTCTGGAGACGCTCGCCAGGCATGTGACAGGGCAAGAAGCGCCAGCCCTACTCCAGCTCGAAGGCTCCGGTGTACAGCTGGTAGTACGTGCCCTTCTGGGCGATGAGCTCGTCGTGGGTGCCGCGCTCGATGATGCGTCCGTGGTCCAGGACGATGATCACGTCGGAGTTGCGCACGGTGGACAGCCTGTGGGCAATGACGAAGGTCGTGCGCCCGTACATCAGGGCGTCCATGCCCTTCTGCACGATCTGCTCGGTGCGCGTGTCGATGGAGGACGTGGCCTCGTCCAGGATCATGACGGGCGGGTCGGCCACGGCGGCGCGGGCGATGGACAGGAGCTGGCGCTGGCCCTGGGACAGCTGGGCCGCGTTGTCGGTCAGCATGGTGTCGTAGCCGTTGGGGAGGCGACGGATGAAGCTGTCCGCGCCGGCCAGCTTGGCTGCGCCGATGCACTCCTCGTCGGTGGCGTCCAGGCGGCCGTAGCGGATGTTGTCCATGACGGTGCCGGTAAAGAGGTTCGTGTCCTGCAGCACCATGCCCAGGCTGTGACGCAGGTCGGCCTTCTTTATCTTGTTGATGTTGATGCCGTCGTAACGGATCTTTCCGTCGGCGATGTCGTAGAAGCGGTTCAGCAGGTTCGTGATCGTGGTCTTGCCTGCGCCTGTGGCGCCGACGAAGGCCACCTTCTGGCCGGGCTTCGCGAACAGCGAGATGTTGTGCAGGACCGTGTGGTCCGGCGTGTAGCCGAAGTCCACGTCCACCAGGCGCACGTCGCCCTGCAGCGGCGTGTAGGTGACGGACCCGTCGTGGTGTGGGTGCTTCCAGCCCCAGCTTTCGGTGCGCTCCGGGCACTCCTCCAGCTGGCCCTGGGCGTTCTTGCGCACGTTCACCAGGGTGACGTAGCCCTCGTCGGTCTCGGGCTGCTCGTCCATCAGGCCAAAGATGCGCTCCGCGCCGGCCAGGCCCATGACCACGAAGTTGATCTGCTGAGACACCTGGCCGATGGAGCCGGCGAAGCGCTTCGTCAGGTTCAGGAACGGCACGACGATGTCGATGCCCAGGATCATGCCCGAGATGGACGGGTTCGGGGTGTGCAGGTCCATGAAGATGCAGCCTGCCAGGGCCACGACGACGTAGGCCAGGTTGCCCATGTTCATCAGGATGGGGCCCAAGACGTTGCCGTAGGTGTTCGCCTTGTTCGACGCCTCAAACAGCTGCTCGTTCACGCGGTCGAAGTCCTTCTGGGTCAGCGCCTCGTGCGTGAAGACCTTGATGACCTTCTGGCCGTTCATGGCCTCCTCGGCGAAGCCCTCCTCGGCGGCCAGCGCACGCTGCTGGGCCAGGAAGAAGTGGGCGGACTTGCCGCCCAGCACGCGAGTCAGCACGACCATGATGCCCACCATGACCAGGACCACCAGGGTCAGGGGCACGGAGTACCACAGCATGATGAACAGCACGGACAGCATGGCCACGGCCATGGTCAGCAGGTTCGGTATCGACTGGCCGATGAACTGGCGCAGGGTGTCCACGTCGTTCGTGTAGTGGCTCATGATGTCGCCGTGCTTGTGCGTGTCGAAGTAGCGAATGGGCAGGTCCTCCATGTGACCGAACATCTGGTCACGCACCTTCATGAGGGTGCCCTGGCAGATGACGGCGCCCAGCTGCGTCTGTGCGATGTTCGCGCCCAGTGCGACCACGTAGCAGGTTATGAGCGTCAGCGTGATGCTGAGGATCTGGGGGCCTGCGGAGGCCCAGTCGCCGGTCTGCATGGTCTGCTGCACGACGGCGATGGCCTGCTGCATGAATATGGAGGGCACGGACGCCAGGATGGCGGCGACCACGATGCAGACGACCTGCACGATCACGTGCACGGGATAGTAGTGGAACACCATCGCCAGCGTGCGGCTCAGGGTCTTTCCGGGATGTGCCGCGCCATGCCCGCGGGAGCCCTCCTGCGCCTGGGCGGGCGCCTGCTGCGGAGTGCTCTTCTGGTCCTTCTGGCTAGTCATTGCGTGCCTCCTTTCGGGTGTCGGGTAGCTTGCGGGAGTCCTTCTGCAGGGACTCCATCTTTACGTCGTGGGACTGCTTGTTCTGCGTGGTGTACGTCTCGCGGTAGATGTCGTTCGTGCGCAGCAGCTCGTCGTGCGTGCCGACGGCGTCTATGCGGCCGTCCTTCATCACCACGATGCGGTCCGCGTCCTCGACCGAACTGGTGCGCTGGGCGATGATGATCTTCGTCGTGGAGGGGATGAAGCTCTTGAAGCCCTCGCGGATCAGGCGGTCGGTCTTCGTGTCGACGGCGCTGGTGGAGTCGTCCAGGATCAGCACCTTCGGGTTCTTCAGGAGGGCGCGCGCGATGCACAGGCGCTGCTTCTGTCCGCCCGAGACGTTGGTGCCGCCCTGCTCGATGTAGGTGTCGTACTTCTGCGGGAACTGCTGGATGAACTCGTCGGCCTGTGCCAGCTTGCACGCCTCGAGCATCTGCTCGTCGGTGGCGTTGGGGTTGCCCCAGCGCAGGTTGTCCTTGATGGTGCCCGAGAAGAGCACGTTTCGCTGCAGGACCACTGCCACCTGGTTGCGCAGGGTGTCCAAGTCATACTCGCGCACGTCGTGGCCGCCCACGCGCACGGTGCCCTTCGTGGCGTCGTACAGGCGGCTGATCAGCTGGATCAGCGTGGACTTGGATGAGCCCGTGCCGCCGATGATGCCTATGACCTCGCCGCTCTTTATGTGCAGGTTGATGTCGTCCAGAGCCATGCGGTCGGCCTTGCTGGAGTACTCGAAGCTGACGTGGTCGAAGTCGATGGAGCCGTCGGGCACGTCCATCAGGGGATGCTCGGGGTTCGTCAGCGTGCTCTTCTCCTCCAGGACCTCGCACAGGCGCCTGGCGCTCTCGTCGGCCATCGTGATCATCACGAACACCATTGAGAACATCATGAGGCTTATGAGCATGGCGAAGCCGTAGGTGATGAGTGCGGACAGCTGGCCTACGCCCATGATTTGGCCCTGGCTCGTGACGATGGCCTGCGAGCCGAAGTAGATGACGAACGAGTAGATGACGTCGATGGCCAGGGTCATGAGCGGCTGGTTCCAGGCCAGGATGCGCTCCACGTGCACGAAGTCGTGATACAGCGTGCCGGAGGCGGTGTTGAACTTGCGCTTCTCGTAGTCCTCGCGAACGTAGGACTTCACCACGCGGATGCCGCTGACGTTCTCCTCGACAGAGTCGTTCAGGCGGTCGTACTTCTTGAAGATGCGGCGGAAGATCGGCATGACCGTGAGCGCGATCTTGAAGACGCCGAATCCCAGCGCGGCGGCCACGACCACATAGATGAGGGCCATGGGGCCACCCGACACGAGCGCCATCACGATGGAGAAGATGGCCATCAGCGGGCAGCGGATGGCGGTACGGATGATCATCATGTAGGCGTTCTGCACATTCGTGACGTCGGTCGTCAGTCGTGTGACCAGCGAGCTGGTCGAGAACTTGTCGATGTTGGCGAACGAGAAGCCCTGGATCTTCTGAAAGACGTCGTGGCGGATGTTCATCGAGAGGCCCGATGCTGCCACGTAGCACGTGACGCCTGCGATGGTGCCGCAGACCAGGGACGCCAGCGCCAGCAGAATCAGGGCGATGCTGAAGTGGATGACGGTCTCCAGGCCCGCGCCGGCGGCCAGCTGGTTGATGAGCTCGGCCGTGAAGAACGGGATCGTACACTCTATGAGTGCCTCGCCGATGACGAATATGGGGGTCAGGATGGAGGGCTTCTTGTACTCGCGAAGCGACTGGCCCAGGATGTGGACGATCTGACCCAGCGTCAGCTTCTGGTCGCTGGCCAGCTCGCTGTCCAGCTGCGAGTCTATGCGAGCCTCGGTGTCGGCCCACTCGGCTTTCTGCTTTGCCATCTATGCTCCTTTCTGGTCTTTTGCGTTTTGGGTTGCTGGGGCCTGGGCTTGGCCCCTGGTGGTCTCTGCGACGGCACCGGTCTTCTCGATGGTGTCCCAGTGGGCCACCAGCTGGTCCAGCATCTGGACGAGGTCGCTCTTCTGTGCATCGCTCAGGGGGGCTAGCGACTGTCTTTCGAACTCCTGCTGGTCCTGCTCGATGTCGTGGGCTATCTGCGAGCCCTTCTGGGTCAGCACCACGTCCAGCTGCCTGCGGTCCACGTGCGAGCGGGTGCGCTGGATCAGTCCCTCGGCCTCCAGCTTTGACAGGACCTCCGACAGGGCCGCTGGGCTGTTGCCCGAGTGCTCTATCAGCGACCTCTGGGGCAGGCGGCCGTCGTGGCGGTACAGCCTGGCCAGCACGCGCTGCTTTCCTCCGCGACCGCCCGCGTGCACAAAGAGGTAGTGACCGAAGTAGCCCAGGTCGTGCAGTACGCGGTGCTCGAGGGTGGCCGTCCGGTCGTAGGGGGGCAGGTCAATGGGGTCCATGGCATCACTTCCTTCCGGGAAATCGGCCGTGGAATCCTGAGTTCCTGCGGCGGTACTTGGGTTGGTCCGCACGAAGTCCATGCGAATCGTTTCGTTCGCATGACATAGTAAGGAGCTTAACAATTAAGGTCAAGTACCTAATGATTTGATTAGCAACCGAACGGTATATCTTCACCGCTTTGACATCTTTTGCATGAGGCAAGAAGAAATGCCTGGTAGAGACACCGACTCAGGCCAGGTTGCGGCTCACGGAATCTCCCGGCACCCGGTTAGCTGTCCGAAAGTTTACGGCTTGCAGGCTAGTGGTCTGGGGCTCGTGTGCCCTTCTGGCCCGCGCTAGGCAGCGTGCAGGTGGCGCAGGACCTCGCGGCAGACCAGGTCGGGGGCCTGCTTGGGCAGGGAGTGGCCGCAGTCGGGCGCTATGACCAGCCGCGCGTTCGGGACGGCACGTGCGATGGCGGCCGTCTCGTGGGGAAATATGACGTCGAACTCGCCGGCCATCACCGTGACGGGGCAGCCGATGCGTGCCAGTGAGGCGGCCTCTATGTGGGGGTGCTCCAGCATCAGGCGCATGAGCTCGGCGGTGTTTCTGCATTCCGTGGCCTGAGGTACCAGCAGACTGGCGTCCACGCCGGGGTGGACTGTCGCGTCCTGCACCCAGGCGGCCCACTCGTCGTTTGCCTGGGCAATCCGTGTCATGGGGAAGTCGGTGTCGTCCACGCCCTCGGGCGTCAGGTTGGCGCCGATGGCCACCACGCTGGCCACGCGCTCGGGATGGTCGCGGGCCAGGAGCAGCGCCTCGATGGCCCCGTCCGAGAAGCCCACCACGTGCGTGCGGGCCACGCCCAATGCGTCGCACGCCAGAAGTGCGTCCTGGGCCATGAGCTCGTAGCTCAGCGGCTCCGTTCCACGCGTCGAGAGGCCCTGCGCCCGGGAGTCCATGGCCACGGCCAGGCCGCCCGCCTGCACCACCGCGTCGATCTGCGGCCCAAAGATGCCGTGCTCCTCTCCGTTTCCATGCAAGAAGAGCACCGGGGCGGCGGGGGAAGCGGAGGCACTGGAGGCAGGGCCGGCGGAAGCGTCTGTGGTGCAGGTGTCCCCGCCGGAGTGGGGGCCGTTCGATCCGTCTGCCGCCAGGTTCCCGTAGGCGAAGCAGGCCAGCGAGGCGCCGTCCGGTGCCGTTACCCGCAGGGCACGCGTGGGAGCTGTGCTGGGCCTGTGGTATGCGCTGGGGAAGTGCGGCTGTGCGGGTGTGGGTGCCATGGCGTCTCCCTTGGTCGTGGGTTTGCGGCCCGCGAGTGGGCCCCGTCCTGCTAGGTGCGAATCGCGTCGACGGGCGAACGATTCTCCGTCCCCCGTTTATGCAAGGTGCGGGCCGCAGGCTGTGGCCCGCGACCCGCTCGTTTTGCTCAATCTATGCGGCTTCTGCCCGTACGGCAGATGGCTTTCGGCTAGCTGCGCTTCTTTTCCTGGGAGGGGTGCTTCTGGAAGAAGTCGAAGCGCGGGGGCAGCTCCACCAGGGCGTGCTCCTGCGGCGTCTGGCCCAGCTGGGCGGCCAGCTGGGTGGGCGTCTGGAACGCGTTGTCCCAGCTGAAGAACTGCTGCGGGTCAAAGGCCAGATGCTCGCACACCTTCTGGCAGCCGGTGGGCGTGGCGGGGTGCATGAGCAGCGTCACGGTGCGCAGCGCCACGAAGGCGTTTGCCAGGGCGTGCTCGTAGGCGGCGTCGTCACCCTTCGCGGCCTTGGACTCGGTGCCCCAGCGCTTGTTGGCCTCGCGGGCGTAGTCCTCGGCGATGGCCAGGGCGCCGTGGGCGTCGAACTGGTAGGCGGCGCGCTCGAAGTCCAGCGTGGCCTTCTTGGCCGCCTCGACGGCGTCGGTGTCGGGCTCGCTGGCGGGCAGGTGGCCGCCGCACACGTTCTGTGCGCCATAGAAGCAGCTGCGCGCCAGGCGGTTGAAGATGTTCGTCAGGAAGGCGCTCTCCTTCAGGGCGGGGTCCACGACGCGCGGGTCGTCCTTCACGAGCACCTCCTGGCCGGTCTTCTTGTCCTTGTGGCTGACCGAGGTGTCGAAGGCCTTCGGGTTGAAGCTGACGGCCTTCTGGTCCAGGCCCAGGCTGAGCCAATGGCAGCGCAGCTGCTCGGGCGTGTAGTAGTTCAGCAGGTCGGCGGCCATGGGAGGCTTGATCTTTCCGGAGCTGGAGGCCTTCTTGTTCATAACCAGGATGTGGTAGTTCGCGATGGGCGTGTCCTGGAACAGGCCCCAGTCCAGCGCCTTCCACAGGGCGGGCTGAGCCACGCAGTAGAAGTAGATGTTGTCCTGGCCTATGAATTGGTACACCTTCGCGTCGTCGGCGCACCACCAGTCGCGCCAGTCGGTCGAGGAGTAGCGGCCTTCGGGGGCCGTGGCCAGCGCGGTCTGCACGAAGCTGATGGGCGCCCACAGGCTCTCGGGCCAGCACCACACGGTGAGGCCCTTCGTGTCCTCAAGCTCGGGAGCGGGGACGCCCCACGAAATGTTGCCCGTGATGCGGAAGGGCAGCAGGGTCTTGCCGGTGCGGAAGCGCACGCCAGCGGACTCCAGGGTGTCACGGGCCTGGTCGCGGTCCTTCCAGTTGTCGAACTCGACCCAGAAGGACTGCTGGTTGCCCTCGGCCTCGTGCAGGGTGTGGGCGGGCAGCTGGCCGGCGGCCTGGTCGAACTGCTGGCGGTACTTGTTCTGGACGTAGATCACGGGAGCGGCCAGCGACTCGCGCACGGTCTTGGTTACGATGGGGCGCACCTGGGGGTCGACGTCCCACTCGTCCATGAGCTCCTCGAGCGTCTGCTTGAAGGCGGGCAGGTCGAAGTACCAGTTGTCCACCGGGCGCAGCTCGGGCTTCGTGCCGGTCAGCTGGCTGACGGGGTTGATGAGCTCCTCGGGGTCGAACTGGTGGCCCAGGTCGCACTCGTCGGCGTAGGCCTTCTCGGACTTGCAGCCGCGCACGGGGCAGCGTCCGATGACCTGGCGGCCGTTCAGGAACTGGTGCGCCTCCACGTCGTAGAACTGCTTCGTCGACATCTTGTGCAGGTAGCCGCGCTCATGCAGACGACGGATGACCTCGGCGGTCAGCTTCTGGTGGAAGTCCTTTGCGGGCTCCAGGCCGGAGCCGGCAAAGAGGTCCAGCGAGATGTCGTAGGCGTCCAGAGCGGCCTTCTGTGCGTTGTGGTTCGTGCGCACGTAGTCCACGATGGTGCCCTGGTAGCCCTCGTTCTCGACCTTCTTGCGATAGCCCTCCATGATGGGCGAGCCGTAGCAGTCGGTTCCCGAGATGAAGATCACGTTCTCCGCTCCGATGCGGTCGCGCAGGAAGCGGGCAAAGAAGTCCGCGCCCACGAACACGCCACCGATGTGGCCAAAGTGGAGGTTCTTGTTTCCGTAGGGCATGCCGCCGGTGATGACCGCGCGGTGGGGGAAGGTCGGGCGGCCTTCCGTGGTGTCGTTCAAAGACATTCGAGCGTCCTTCTGCGTTGCGTGCGTTCGGTCGGCGGGCAGGGGTGGGCGATTGGACACCCCAGGTTCGGGGGTTCTCACTCGGGCTTCTCGGTCAGGTCTCCCGCTCGGGCTTCCCGGTCGGGATTCCCGCTCGGGCTTCCCGGTCGGCTTCGAAGTTCGCGTGGCTGCGGCAGCCCGCGAATTCGCTGCCTGCATGGTCTCCTGCCTGCATGACCGCTTTGGTGACGCGAAGATTATCCCACAACGTCTCCGAAGGGGTAGGGCACGGCACCCATGAGGTCGGGGCTTGTCCTTCTTTGGATGGGCCGTCGGGCCTCCCGATTAACGTGCAACGGACGCCCCAATCGGTGTGATTTTGTAAATATGAGCTGGCTAACAGCCTGATTGGGGCGGCAGTCAGATGGATGGAGTCGCTAGCATTTCATGGCTTCATGCCATGCGCCTTGGGGGAGTCCGGCTTTGTCGCGGCTGCGTCGCCGGTCTGCGATTTGCACACCATCTGCTCGGGGCGGTTCGATGAAACCGGGTGCCGTGAAGCCGTGTGCCGTGAAGCCGTGTGCTGGGAAGCCGTGTGCCGTGAAGCCGCATACTGCGTTTTCGACGCCTGGTTTGCGACGCCAGCGCCCATCCCCGGCTGAGCCAGGTGCTTCGCCGCGCGGACAACTTGCCCGCCCGCGCGTCGGGCCGAACCGGCCACGCGCCCCGCCGAGCGGTACAGCGCAGGCGTCAGGTCCACGTTGCTGGGGGTCTTTATGTCGCGCCACAGCGAGATGCGTCGGATGGTTACCGTGGCGACCACGCTGACGAATGCCGAGAAGGTCCTGCCCAGCCCGCCCCAGCGCACACACGCGAGGTAGACCACGGCCCCGCCCACGGCGCACAGCGCATAGAAGTGGCTGCGCACGAACACCCGCGGCACTTCTCCCAAAAAGACGTCGCGCAGCATGCCGCCGCCCACGCCCGTGATGACGCCCATCAGCACGCATGCCAGGCTGAGCTGCTGGCTGACGATGGCCTTGTCGGTGCCTGCGCACACGAACAACGCGACCGAAAAGATGTCGACCCATTCCAGCAGGTTCGGGAACCTCCGAAACAGCCCGGGAAACGCAAAGCCGAACACGCCGGCAATCAGCGTCACCAAGATGGCCCAGCGCGACTGCAGCATGTAGACGCTGCCCATCTGCAGGATGACGTCGCGGATCAGACCACCGCCCAGGCCGCACAGCAGGCACACCGCGATGGTGCCCACCAGGTCCAGCTTGCGCTCCTGCGATGCCAGCACGCCCGAGAAGGAGCCCACGATGACGGACGACAAATCCAGCCACGTAGGCACCATGAGCTGCGAAGCGTTCGAATATATAAGGTTGTACGTGGTTTCCGTCAGCATGCCTGCCCCTTTGCGTCTTGGCGGGACTAGACTGTAGCGCTTTGCGCAGACATTTGAGAAGGGCGGGCCGGCCTGACGCGCTGCCCTCGTCACTTCGGGCTCCTCGGAGCGAAGTGATACGATCGCCCACATGAGACGAGTGGCTGACATAGATCTTCTGGACGATGAGGCGCTGCTGACCCGCATGTCGTGGGCCAGCGTGATGGTCGTCGTCGTTGGCGCGGTGGTGGGCGTGCTCGCCTGGGCATGCGGCGTATGGTCTGATCGCGTGGACCTGGCGTGGGTTGCCCTGGTTGTCGCGGCTAGCCTGGTGGCACTTCCCGTGCACGAGCTGGTGCACGGGGCGCTGTTCAAGCTGCTGGGAGGGCCAAAGGCCCATGTGAGCTTTGGCGCGCGGTGGGGAATGCTGTACACCTCGGCCGAGGGGCTGATCATGCCCAGGCGCCGCTTCATGGTGGTGCTCATGGGGCCGGCAGTTTTGGTGACTCTGGCCTTGGTGCTGGTGTGCGACGCCTTGGGGCTACCCCTGGCGGCGTGGGTCGTCGCGGTGCTGCACTTGTCTGGCTGTACCGGTGACCTGGGCTTCGTTGGCATCATCCACCGCTCGGATGCCACCTTCGTGCAAGATACCAACAAAGGCATCGCCCTCTATGTGGACGACGGGGGAGAATCCGCGGATGGAGGGGATGAGCCAGAGACATCCGAGCCGGCCTTGTCGACTGGGACATCCGAGCCGGCCGAGTCCTCCTTGTCGACTGGGACATCCGAGCCGTCCGAGTCAAGCAAGTCCCTGCGGGGCTGACTGTTTGGCACACGGCCTTGTCTGGTGTGCGGTTTGGTGTGCAGCTTCGGTCAGCGCACGGTTTAGATAGCACGGGGCTTCGAGAGGGCTAGTCTTCTAGCGAGATTCCAACATAGTGCCGCACTCCCCAATTCGGGCGCTCACACCTGCCACCCTTGCAGGGATTTCTGCAGGGGTCGGACCTGCGTGTACCCACACCCGCCACCCTTGCAGGGACACGACTTGTCCCTCCCGCAAAGGCCCTGGTCAATGGCCCGTCGACCAGAGCTTAAGACCACCTGAATGCAAAGGTCGTAGGTATGGGCGCTCACACCTGCCACCCTTGCAGGGATTTCTGCAGGGGTCGGACCTGCGAGTACCCACACCTGCCACCTTTGCAGGGGCCAGGTTTGCCCCTCTCGCGAAATGCCTGGTAGAGGGCCCGGGCCTCCGGGCGCGAGGGTTCCTGAATGCAAAGGTCGGACCTGTGGGTACGCGCACCTCGGGGTCCTGCAGGATTCCCTGCAGAAGTCGGACCCGTGGGCGCCCACACCTGCCGCCCCTGCAGGTCCGTGCGCAGAGATGGCCGCCGCGGGTACCCGCACCCGACAGGTTTGCGCGGCGCCGGAACCCCAGGTTGGGGCGCCTCCGCGAAACCCCAGGTCAGGGGGCTGATGGCGGCGAGGCCCCGTCGCCACAGCCCCCTACTCCTGGTCGGCCGAGCGGATGGCGTTCCTGATGGCCTGCATCGAAAGGTCGACAGAGGTAATCTCGTCGGCGCAGCGCTTAAGCTCGGCGCGCATGAGCTCCTCGTTCGCGATGGTCTTCTTGTACTTGATCTTGTGCTCCAGGGTGGCCCAGAAGTCGATGGCGATGGTGCGCAGCTGAATCTCCAGGGGCAGCAGGTCGGCGGCAGGGCCTTGCGTCAGCCTGACGATGAGGTGCAGGCTGCGGTAGCCGTTGGGCTTTGGGTTTGCGATGTAATCCTTTCGCTGCTGCACCCGCACCTCGGGCCTTCCGCAGATGTAGTCGGCGGCGTCGTACACGTCGTCGATGAAGGCGCAGATGACGCGCGCGCCCACGATGTCGTGAATCTGCAGCGACAGGGCGGTCTCGAACGTGGGCTTGGCGTCCAAGCGGCGCAGCTTTCCCTGCAGGCTCTCGGGAGACTTAATGCGAGAGGAGTGATACACGACCGGCCCCAGGTCATCGGAGTCGCTGCGGGCGGCGATGTAGTCGTCCACCAGGGTGTCCAGCTGTCGCTGAGCTTCGAGCAGCCGCTGGTAGTAGTCGCCGTAGAACTCCTGGGGGCTGTCGCCTTCTGGTGCGGAGGGTGGGCAGGTGGCACCTCGTGGCGCGGAGGCCGACGGGGCGGCACCTTGTGGCGCATGGGCTGGTGATGTGGCTTGTGGCGCGGAAGCCGACGAGCTGGCGCCATGCGAGCCAGCGCCTTGCGTCGCGGCGCCCCGCGAGCCCACGCCTTGAGCATGCAAGAAGAGCTGGTCCGCTCCCGGCGTGTTTGCATCGAGAGAATCTGCCGCAGAAGCTTGGTTCTGGCCGTCTGCGGCCGCCGCACCAAGGCCGTTAGTGCTTCTCATGCCTGGATCCCTTCTGTACGGGCAGCGTCACGGCGATGGTGACCGTGCTGCCGTCGGGCGTGGCCTCACCCACGACCTTGCCACCGTGCGCCTCGGCAACCGCCTCCACCATCGAGAGGCCTATGCCGAAGCCCGCCTTGCTGTGCGTGCGCGCCTTGTCGGACTGGTAGAACCGGTCGAACCAGTGCTTGACCTCCGAGGGGTCCACATGTTCGGCCTGGTTTCGCACGACCAGGATCGCGTGGGACCCCTTGCGCCCCAGCGATACCTGGATGGGTGTGCCCTCAGAGGAGTACTTCAGCGCGTTGTCCACCAGCTGCGACGTCATGCGCTCCAGGTAGCTGGGCTCGCCCGCCACGTGGACACCCGCCTGCACCTGGGTCTCCAGCTGATGGCCCTCCAGCTGCGCGCGCGAGCCGAAACCCTTCACGCTCTGCGACACCACGTCCGACAGGTCGACGTCCTGGGCGTCGTGCTGCACGCCCTCGCCGGCCTTCGCCAGCGTGACCAGGCTCTCGGTCAGGTCGGTCATGACGCGCACCTGCTTCTTTATGTCGTCGATCCACTCGTTCTCGCCCAGGTCCAGCGCCAGCACGTCCGCGTCGGCCGAGATGATGCTGACGGGCGTGCGCAGGTCGTGGCCGGCGTTGGTCACGAACTGCCGCTGCCTGCGCTGCGAGTCGATGATGGGCTTCACGATGTGCTTCGACAGCAGCGCCACGATGCCCGTCAGGGCGAGGGCCGCTATCAGCGAGAGGATGGCCTCCCACTGCACGCTGAACGCCAGGGTGTCCATCTGCCTCTGTCGGTCCAGGAAGGCTATGGTGTAGCCGCCGTCCGTCTCCTTCTGCACGAGGAAGCGAAACGTGCCCACATAGCCCTTCTCGGTATTTTGTCTCAGGGCGTCCTGCGCGTACTGCGCCACCTGCTGCTGGGTGACCCGGGTGGTGTAGTCCAGGTTCGAGCTGACGACGTCGCCGTTGGAGTCCAGGTGCAGGACGAAGTAGCGCGCTTCCTTCGTGGCCTCCTCCGAGGGCTCCTTGTCGGTGCCGGTCTCGGGCAGCGTCAGGTCGTCCGGCAGGCTGCCGTCGTAGCGCATGATGATTTCTAGGATGTCGTCGGCGTTGCTGTCCATGCGCGCAGAGTCCACGTAGCGGGTGATCAGCGTCACCACGCCCAGGAGCACCGCCAGCGAGATGAACACCGTGGCGACCAGTTGAACCCTAAGACGCCGCTCCATGGTCTTCCAGCCTCCAGCCTCCGTCAGATGCCGTTTGTATCCGCTGCGTGGAGCCTATGGCGGAAAGCTTGCTGTTCAGGTAGCTCACATACAGCTGGACCGTGCCGTCGGGTGCGTTGCCGCCCCACACGCGCTCCACCAGGCGCTTCTCCTGGAACGACGTGTTCGGCGCCAGGCACAGCGTCTGCAGCAGTCGGAACTCATGGGGCTCCAGTCGCAGAGAGCCGCGTGCGGAGCACGCCTCCAGCGAGGAGGGGTGCAGCGTCAGGTCGGCGCAGGTGACGTCGTCCGCTGCGCCCGAGCGGGGCCGAGCGATGGCCTTCACGCGGGCGATGAGCTCGCGCGCGTCGAACGGCTTCGTCAGGTAGTCGTTGGCGCCGTCGTCCAGGCCCTCGACCTTGTCCTCCACCTGGGCCTTTGCCGTCAGCAGCAGGATGGGGACGGGGTTTCCCTGCGAGCGCACCGTGCGCAGCACGTCCAGGCCCGAGGCCACGGGCATCATGATGTCCAGCACGGCGGCGTCGAAGTCGCCCTCCTGGAGGGCGTCCAGCGCCTCTCCGCCGTCGTTGACCACCTGTACCTCGAATCCGCCGTGCTTCAGGATGGCGGCGGTGGCCCGTGCCAGGCTGGCATTGTCCTCGGCTAGCAGTACGCGCACGATTGCCTCGCTTTCGTTGTTGTGATTCCGGCTATGGTAGCCCACGGCGTGCCGGTGCCACGAGTGGCCGGCCCCATCGGGCGTGTGTTTTTTGCGCAAGCGGATGGCGCGGTGGGGCCGTGTGCGAACATTCCCTGCGGCGAGCCCAAGGCCGCTGCACATGCCGCGCATGCCACGTATGTCGCATATGCCCGCAAGGCACCCAAAGGCGCCAGCCATGCGCGTCCGCCATACATCAGTCTGTATACCCCCGCTCGCTCGAAGGGAGCACTCCATGACCGTCACTCCATTGGCATTGCATGCCTGCTGCGGCCCTTGCTCCCTCGAGCCGGTGAAGTACCTGCGCCAGGAGGGCTTCGAGCCCACCATCATCTGGACGAACCCCAACATCCAGCCTGTGAAGGAGCACGACCACCGGCTGGAGGTCCTGAAGGCCTGGGCGGCCGACGTCGCCCACGTCCCCGTGGTGGTGGCTGCCGACGACCGCGAGGCATGGGAGAAAGGCGTGGCCCCCCGTGGCTTCGACCGCGAGGCCCGCTGTCGCGCCTGCTACGCCGTGCGCCTGGCGGAGGCCTGTCGCACGGCCTCCCAGCTGGGCTTTCGATACATCAGCACCACGCTGGTGGTCAGCCCCTACCCGCTGTTCGACGTGTGCCACGACGTGCTGTTCGGCGTGGCGCCGCGCTACGGGCTGACGCCCGTGTGGCGCGACTTCAGGCCGCACTACCCCGAGTCGGTGAGCGACTCGCGCAGCCTGGGGATGTACCGCCAGAACTACTGCGGGTGCAGGTTCTCGGCCGCCGAGGCCGCCATCGAGCGCCACGAGGCCCGCGACCAGCGCCGCCGCGCGAAGGAGGAGCGCAGGCGCCAGAGGCTATAATCGTGGCCGTTTGGACACGCGACGCCGCAGGCTGGCGCCGACTAGCGAGAGGACCACTTCGTCCATGAAGACCGATGACTTTGACTACCCGCTGCCCGACGAGCTCATAGCGCAGGAGCCCGCGGAGCCGCGAGACTCCTGCAGGCTCCTGGTGCTGAACCGCGAGGACGGCAGCCTGGAGCACCGCCACTTCACCGACATCGTCGACTACCTCGACCCAGGTGACCTGCTGGTGGCAAACAAGACCCGCGTGATGCCCGCCCGCCTGGTGGGCCACAAGCGCCAGACTGGCGGCGTCTCCGAGACGCTGCTGCTGAAGCGCCGCGAGGACCTGGACCCGATGGGCCACGTGTGGGAGTGCCTGGTGAACCCCGGCAAGCGCCTGAAGCCCGGTGCCGTCATCGAGTACCGCACCGGCGGTGCCCATGCGCCCATGAGCGCCCCGGTGGTCCTGACCGGCGAGATCTTGGACTTCCTGGACGACAACCGCGGCGGCAGGCTGGTGCGCTACACGCCGGCCGAGGGGCTGTCCCTGGACGAGGCCATGCACAAGGCGGGCCACGTGCCCCTGCCTCCCTACATCACGAAGTACGAGGGCGACTCCGAGAAGTACCAGACCGTCTACGCCATGCACGAGGAGCACTCCGCGGCGGCGCCCACGGCCGGCCTGCACTTCACGCCGCAGCTGATCGACCGCATCCGCCAGATGGGCGTGGGCTGGGCCACGGTCGAGCTGGAGGTGGGCATCGACACGTTTCGCCTGGTGACCGAGGACGATCCCACGAAGCACGTCATGCACACCGAGCGCTATCACGTCCCGCAGTCCGTGGTCGACGCCGTGCACGCAACGAAGGAGGCCGGACACCGCGTCATAGCCGTGGGCACCACGTCGGTACGTTCGCTGGAGAGCGCCTTCGACCCGGACGCCCCCGCCTGGAGCACTCCCGTCGTGGCACGCCGCTTCGAGGACGCGCCGGACAGCGCCCGCACGCTGGGCAAGGGCGACATCGTCGAGCGCCGCGACGCCACGACGAACCTGTACCTCATGCCCGGCTCCACGTATCACGTGGTCGACGCGCTCATCACGAACTTCCACGTGCCGCGCTCCACGCTCATGATGCTGGTCAGCGCCCTGGCCACGCGCGAGCAGATCATGGCCGCCTACAGCGAGGCCATAAGGCAGCGCTACCGCTTCCTCAGCTTCGGCGACGCCATGCTGATTCAGTAGCCCTTCTTGCCATCAAGCAAAGCGCACCAAAAAGGCTGCCGCCGCATCTGACAACGGATGCGGCGGCAGCCACGTGTTTTGCCGGGAAACGCCTGGTCGCGAACAGCCTGGTCAAGAAGAGCGTTCCTGCGGCCTCGACCTAGTGCGGCACGGCGAAGTACCACAGCGCCACGATGACCAGCGCCACGACCACGATGGCCACCAGGGCGAACAGCACGCGCGCCTTGCGGGTGGACTGGCGCAGGTCCTGCATGGCCTCGCCCAGGGAGTTCACCTCGGCCTGCTTCTTTTGCACGTCGTGCTCCTCGTTGCGGATGCGCTCGCGCAGGCCGCGGGTCGTGGCGGGGTTGTTGTGGATGTCGTTGGCCTCGTTGATGATGGCCTGGGCCGCGTCGGCGCGGGCCTTCGCCGCGTCGGCCGCCTTGTCGGCCTCGCCGGCCTTGTCATCGCGCTCCTTCATGGCGTCCTCGAGCTTCTTCTCGGCCGCGGACGCCTCCTTGTACAGGGACTCGTACTCGGTCTTTCGGCTGTTGGCCTCGGCCTTTGCCGTGGTGGCGGCACGCTCCGCGTCGGAGGTCTCCTTCTGCTGGTCGAACAGGTTCCTCTGGGCGATGTCGACGGCCTCCTGGGACTCCTTCGTCACCTGGGTCACGTTCTGACGGGCCGAGTCTACGTGCGACCTCTCAGCCTGCACCTCCGCCTGGGCCTTGTTGACGAGGCTGGGCGAGCTGGCGGTGTCGGCCTTCAGCATGGACAGGTTGTCCTGCGTGCGGCGCAGGCGCTCCTGCGCGCTGTCCACCTCGTGGTTGGCGGCCGAGATGCGCTGGTCGCGCCGCTTGGTCTCCTCGGTCATGCGCTGCTCGGCGGCCTTCAGCGTGCGGCGGGCGTCGGCCAGCTGGCGCGCGGCGTCGTCGGAGCGGCCGCGCGAGGTCTCCATGAGCTCACGGTACGGGCGCAGCTTCTGCTCGTTGGCGTCCTTGAGCTCCTTCAGCTTTTTTGCTATGTCGGCACGCTCGCGCCTGAGGGCCTCGGCCCTGCGGCGGGCGCGGTCCTCGGCGGCCTTTGCTGCACGCACCTCGGCCCCCTGCTTCTGCATGATGGTGGGGTAGTCGTGCTCCACCTGCTCGCGGTGGGCCAGAAGGTCACGGTCGTCGCTCAGCATCTGCGTCAGGCTCTTCAGCTCGGACGTGGCGGTCGAGTAGCTCTTTGACGCGCGATGCACCGAGCGAAACGCGCTGTAGCCGCTGAGGATGGACCTGCCCGCGCCCTTCGCAGCGCCGGAGGCTCCCTTCAGCGCGCCCGTGGCACTGGCGGACAGCTTCTGCTTTGCGTTGGGGGTACCGGCCTGCTCGTTCTTCTTGCCCGCGTTTTGCGCGGGGGAGGTACCGTCTGCCGACTTGTTTGTTACGCCTGCCGATGCGCTTTGGGCGCTTTCAGACTGCGCCTGCGCTTCGGGCTGACGCTTGAAGCCCCGTCGGCGCGACTGGGACCCCGGCTGCGCGTGCCCGGATTCCTGGGCGGGCTGTACGGGAAACTCGGCGGTGTCGTCGGCCGACTTGCGAAACATGGATTGCTCCTCTCGTATGGCTGCACAGGTGCGCAGACCCGTGGATAGACCATACACCACGGGCTATTTCCGTGTGCTTACACCTTCTGCGAAACCGGGAAACGACAGAACGAAAACAGCCTTATTGAACGTTCGGCTTTCGAAAAACATGCCGCGCCCCCGCGATTTCACGACGCTTAACGGATATCTGCGCTTTTGCGTAAAACCCTGTTTGATATTTCCGGAATATTGGTTAGGATTTATGAAGGTAGTCGGGGGTTGTCCCCGCCGTACGAGGAGCAAAAGTCTAAGGAGTCCCCATCATGGTTTCTAAGCAGACGACCATCGTCAACGCCACTGGTCTTCACGCGCGTCCCGCTTCCGTGTTTGTGACCGAGGCAAAGAAGTACCAGTCCTCCGTCACTATCCGTGACGTCGACAAGGGCAGCGCTCCCGTGAACGCCAAGTCCATCATGATGATCCTGGCTGCCGGCATGGCTTCCGGCACCAAGGTCGAGATCGCTTGCGACGGCCCCGACGAGCAGCAGGCCCTCGACGCCCTCGTCGCCCTCGTTGACAGCGGCTTTGGCGAGTAGTCGCACACCCACATCCGGTTCCGGAACTGGTGCCCAGCGCGTTCAACGCGCTGGGCTTTTGCTGTTCGACCTGGATGGGACCATTCTGCAGGACGGGCTCTACGTGTCGCAGCGCGTCATGGACGCCCTGCGCGACGCACGCCAGGCCGGCTACGTGCTGGCCGTGTGCTCCGGACGCCCCATCTGCATGATAAACAGCGCCCTGCGCGGCGCGCAGGTGATGGACTACTACGTTTGCTCCAACGGGGCGGCGATTCTGGACCACGACGGGCGTGTGGTGGTGAGGAGGCCCATGAGCCGCCAGCAGGCCTTGCGAAACATCGACCTCCTGCGCGACCTCGGCGCGTCGTGGAACATGTTCACGGGTCCCAGGGCATACCGCGACCGCAGCGGTAGCTCCTACATGATGTCTCGCGGCATGAAGGTGGTGTCCCAGGCAAGGGGCCTGCGCGGCCGACTGGACGCCATCGGAAAGATCGTCAGCATGCAGAGGAGCACCCACTTCAGGCCCGTCGCCTCGGTGGAGCCCTACATACGGCGTGCCGTCGACGGCGTGGAAAAGATGGGCTGCCGCACCCCGCACGTGGAGGAAGCCCGCGACAGGCTGGTCGCCACAGGCGCCCTGGAGGTCGCCGTGATGGCGTACGGCGAGCTGGAGATCACGGGCGCCGGGGTCACGAAGGGCACCGGCGTCGAGCTGCTGGGCCGCCTGGTGGGGGTGGACCGCCACCGCAGGGTGGCGTTCGGCGACGGCGGCAACGACCTGCCCATGCTGGAGGCCACCGACCGCTTCGTGGCCATGGGCAACGCCATGGACGAGGTGAAGGCCCGCGCCACCGACGTGTGCGACACCATACAAAACGACGGCGTCGCCACGTGGATCAGGCAGAACCTGCTGAGCTAGCGACGCAGGCCAGACCACGCCGGCGGATGCGCGCAGCGCCCTCGGGCGCTGGCCTCCCCGCGGGCTTCTAGACACAAGCGCGACGTGCATCTGGTCGGACGCCGCGATGGACGGGGGATTCCTTGGTTTCGAACAACGCTCAGGACGAGCAGTCCTACGCCAACATGGCACCGCTGACGGCACCGGACGGAAGGCCGTGGTACTCGTACGACATCGTGGCCGTCGACCCCCAGACCCACGCGCGTGCCGGCGTGCTGCACACGCCCCACGGCGACGTGCCCACGCCCATATTCATGCCCGTGGGGACCAAGGCCACCGTGAAGGGCATCCTGCCTCCGCAGCTGACGCAGATCGGCGCAAAAATCATCCTGGCCAACACCTACCATTGCGCCATGCGCCCGGGCGCCGAACTCATCCAGGAGATGGGCGGCCTGCACGAGTTCATGCAGTGGCACGGTCCCATCCTGACCGACTCGGGTGGCTTCCAGGTGTTCAGCCACGCGGACAACGTAAAGCTGACCAAGGACGGCGTCACGTTCAGGGCCGTGGACTACGACGGCTCCTACGTCACGTGGACTCCCGAGCAGAACATGGCCATAGCGCAGAAGCTGGGCGCCGACATCGTGATGCAGCTGGACCAGTGCGCTGGCTACCCGGCGTCCCGCGCGTTCGTGGAGCGCGCCGTCGAGCTGTCCGGCAGCTGGGCGCGCCGCTGCTGGCAGGCGCACACCCGCCACGACCAGGCCCTCTTTGGCATCGTGCAGGGCGGCATGCACATGGATCTGCGCCTGCGCAGCCTGCACTACCTGCTGGACGCCGGCGACTTCCCGGGATACGGCATAGGCGGCTACTCGGTGGGCGAGGACCACCAGACGATGTTTCGCACGCTGGAGCCCCTGGTGGCCGACTACATGCCCAAGGACAAGCCCCGCTACCTCATGGGCGTGGGCAACCCCACCACGCTGGTGCGCGGTGTGGCCTGCGGCATCGACATGTTCGACTGCGTGCTGCCCACGCGCACGGCGCGCATGGGCTCCGCCTTCAGCAGCGAGGGCAGGCTGAACCTGAAGAACGCGCGCTTCGTGCACGACCACGGCCCGCTGGACGCCGCCTGCACCTGCCCGGTGTGCCAGGGCGGCTACACCCGCGCCTACATTCACCATCTCGTGCGCCAGAAGGAGATGGTGGGCAGCATACTCCTGTCCCTGCACAACCTGTACTACCTGCTTGACCTCATGAGGCGGGCGCGCCAGGCCATCATCGACGGCACCTACGGCTCCTTCGTGCGCGACTGGATGGACCTTCCCGCCGCAAAGGACTGGTAAGAAGGACATTGGCCCTCCGTGCCTTTGTGCCGGGGATTTGGTGTCATTTGCGTTCGGTGCCATGAGGCCCCCTATAATGTCGGGGTTACGTGTGCAACTTGGGCGGCGCTGCCGCCCTACTGGACGAGGGATGACTATATGGCTCGAAAGAAGGGGGCCCACGAGGCAGAGGAGGAGCGGACGGGCGTGGACCGCTGGAACGCCAGTGTGAACCACGAGTCCGACTCGGCTGTCAGGCCCAAGCGAAAGAGCAGGCGCACGCGCGCCGACCGACGTCGCTACATCTCGACACTGGTGGTCCTTGTGGTGGTGCTGGCGGTCTGCGCGTTCGGCTTTACCCCGGTGGGCGAGCGCATCACGCAGGGCCTGGACATCCAGGGCGGCGTGTCGGTCATCATGACCGCCACGAAGTCCGATGGTTCCACGCCGTCCTCGGACGAGATGAGCGAGGCCACGCAGATCGTGCAGCAGCGTGTGAACTCGCTGGGCGCCTCCGAGGCCACGGTGCAGCAGCAGGGCACCAACTCCATCCTGGTGCAGATCCCCGGCGCCACGAATGCCGACGACGCCGTGTCCACCATCGGACAGACCGGCCACATCGAGTTCGTGCGCATGGACCAGATTGGCGACGCCGACGCCCTCGCAAAGCTGAATGCAGGCACCGAGGACGTGCAGTTGGAGGAGGGCACCTACACGGCCTTCCTGGACGGTTCCTCCATCACCAACACGTCGGTGGACCAGTCCTCCAGCTCCACCAGCGGCTCCTATGCCGTGAACGTCACGTTCAACGACGAGGGCGCGCAGAAGTTCGCCGAGGTCACGAAGGAGCTGGCCCCCACGAACGGCCGCATCTGCATCGTGCTGGACGGTGTCGTGAAGTCCGCTCCCGCCGTGCAGAGCGAGATCACGGGCGGCAAGGTCTCCATCACGGGCAACTTCTCGTACGATGACGCCCAGTCGCTGAAGACGGTCCTGGACTCCGGCTCGCTGCCTGTGACGCTGACCTACTCCGAGAGCCGCGTCGTCGGCCCCACGCTGGGACAGGACTCGCTGCAGCAGGGCATCATCGCTATCTGCGTGGGCGTGGCCATCGTGGTCGTGTACCTGTTCTTCTTCTACCGCGGCCTGGGCCTTCTGACCATGGGCTCGCTGGCGGTGTTCGCCGTCCTGTACCTGGGCCTTTTGGCGCTGCTGTCGCACTTCGGCTACTACTCGCTGACGCTACCCGGCCTGGCGGCCGTGGTGCTGACCACGGGCTCCGCCGCCGACTCCTCCATCCTGGTGCTGGAGCGCTTCCGCGAGGAGATCCGCATGGGGCGCACGGTGAAGAACGCGTCGGTCTCGGGCGCAAAGCACGGCATCCGCACCTCGCTGGACGCCGACATCGTGACCCTGGTTACCGCGCTGGCGCTGTTCTTCGTCGCCGTGGGCTCGGTCAAAGGCTTCGGCCTGACCCTGGCCCTGGGCGTCGCGTGCGACGTGGTCACCATGTTCTGCTTTAAGGCTCCGGCCCTGAGGCTTCTGGCCCTGGGCACCATCCAGCGCCACCCGAAGTTCTGGGGCGTCGACTACGACCTGGACGAGGCGCAGGCGCGCAAGGAGGCGGCGGCACAGAAGGCCGCCCAGGCGCAGCAGCAGGACTGCCAGCAGGTCGTGCCTGCCTCGTCCGAGGAGGGGGGTGTCCGCAATGCGTAGCCACTTCAAGCACGAGATCGCCTTCATCCCGCATCGCAAGCAGATGCTCAGCGTGTCCCTGGTGCTGGTTATCCTGGCCATCGTGGGGCTGGTGTTCCGCGGGCTGGTCTTTGGCATCGAGTTCAAGGGCGGCACCGAGATAGACTTCTCGAACACCGGCAGCATCACCATCGAGCAGATGCGCGATGCCCTGGTGTCGGCCGGCGAGGAGAACCCCGTGGTCCAGACCAGCCAGACCAATGGCACGTCCGGATTCCTGGTGCGCACCGAGACCACCGACCCCAACACCGCAAACGGGCACGCCGCCACGGCCGCCGACTCCTTGGGCCTCACCGACGAGGACTACACTGTGACCACCATCGGCCCCGACTGGGGCGCCAACACCACGCGCTCGTCGCTTCTGGCCTTCGGCGTTGCCATCCTGGCCATCATCGCCTACGTCACCATCCGCTACGAGTTCAAGATGTCGCTGACCGCCGTCGTGGCCCTGCTGCATGACCTGCTTATCACGCTGGGCGTATACGCGTGGACCCAGACGCCCGTGACGCCCAACGTCGTGGCGGCGCTTCTGACCATCATGGGCTTCTCGCTGTACGACACGGTGGTCGAGTTCAACCGCATCGACGAGAACGCGCGCCAGCTGAACGACGGCGTCCACAGGACGTACTACCAGATTGCGAACTTCTCGATCAACGAGGTCATCGTCCGTACCATCAACACGACCATCACGACGCTGGTGCCCGTCATCTGCATGCTGGCCATGGGCGGCTCCACGCTGAAGGACTTCGCGTTTGCCATGCTGATCGGCGAGGTGCTGGGCACCTACTCCAGCTTTGCCGTGGCATCGCCCCTGCTGTCCATCTGGAAGACCCACGAGCCCAAGTGGGCCAAGCTGGAGCGCAAATACGGCGAGGCCGCCGGCACCACGCGCGTGGAGGCCGTTTCGAAAAGCGATACCAGCCGGGACTCCCAGGAGTAGGGGGCCCGTGGTCAGGCGCACAGCATAGGATTTCTAGCTCATCGAGGGGCGAGACGCATGTCGGGACTGAAGGACAACAGGCGCTGGGAGTTGCTGCCCAGGGACGTTCGGGTGGAGCGCTTGCTGCAGAAGTCCTGCAACGTCTCGCCCCTCGTCGCGCGCGTCATGGCGGCGCGTGGCATCAAGACAGCGGAGCAGGCGCAGCGCTTCCTGACGCCGTCCTTGGAGCGCGACTGGCACGATCCGCTGGACATCCCCGGGATGTCCCAGGCCGCGGACCGTGTGGACCAGGCCCTGCGCGACGGCGAGAGGATCGCCATCTTTGGCGACTTCGACGTGGACGGTATGTCGTCCACCTGCCTTCTGACGCTGGCGCTGCGCCACTTCGGCGGCGTCGTGGCCCCCTACATCCCCAACCGCTTCGGAGAGGGCTACGGCCTTTCGCGCGAGGCGCTGACCCGCGTGATCGAGGGGTCGCACCCCAGCCTCATCGTGACCGTGGACAACGGCATCGCGTCGGCGCACGAGGTGGCGTGGCTTCTGCGGCAGGGCATCGACGTCGTGGTGACCGATCACCACGAGCCGGGTGACCTCGTGCCCCAGGGCGTTCCCGTGACCGACCCCAAGCTGGAGGCGGACTGCCCCTCGCGTGACCTAGCGGGCGCCGGCGTGGCGCTGAAGCTGGTGTGCGAGCTGGGCCGCAGACGGGGAGAGCCCGACTACTGGCGCCACTACACCGAGCTGGCCACGTTGGGCACGGTGTCCGACATGATGGTGCTGCAGGACGAGAACCGCGCGCTCGTGGCCGACGGCATACGGCAGATGCGCCACACCGCCCGGCCCGGCCTGGTGGCCCTGGCCGCCACGGCGGGCATCGACCTCTCGACCGTGACCTCCGACTCGCTGCCCTTCTCGCTCATTCCGCGGCTGAACGCGGCGGGACGCATGGGCTCCACCGACCTGGCCTTCGACCTGCTGCTGACGAGCGACCCCGCCGATGCGGCGGTTCTTGCCGGGAAGCTGGAGCAGATAAACAACGAGCGCCGCGAGATCGAGTCCGAGCTTACCGAGCAGGCCATGGCAAAGCTGGACGCCTCCTACAAGGGCGGACGCGTCATCGTGGTGGGCGGCGAGGGCTGGCACGAGGGCGTGAAGGGCATCGTTGCCAGCCGCATCGTAAACAAGTACCACGTACCGACCATCCTGTTTTCCATCTCTGACGGGGTGGCGCGTGGCTCGGGCCGCTCCGTGGGCACGGTGGACCTCTTTCACGCGGTCGAGCAGTGCTCCGACCTTCTGGTGCGCTTTGGCGGGCATGCGGGCGCCGTGGGCGTCACCTGCGACGTCGAGAACCTGGACGCGTTTCGCCAGCGCTTGGAGGAGGTCATGGACCAACTGCCCGCCGAGCAGTTCGAGGACCGCGGCGAGGTGGCCGCCCTCGTGAGCCTGAGCGAGGTCACGATGGCCAACATCGCCTCGCTGGAGGCCATGCAGCCCTTTGGCCAGGGAAACAAGAAGCCCCTCTTTGGCGTGCGCGGCGTGCTCATGCGCAACCGCTCCAGGGTGGGCTATTCGGGCAACCACCTGCGCTTCTTGGCCACGAACGGCGTCTGCAGCGTGCCGGCCATCATGTTTCGCACGCCCGACATCGAACGTGCCAGCGACTACGAAGGGGCCGTTGACCTGGTGTTCGATGCGGTCAACGAGACCTGGCAGGGTCGCACGAAGCCAAAGCTCATGGTGAAGGACATCCTGTTTCGCGACGCGAAGGACGTCTCGTGCGACGCGTCGCTCTCCGCCCGGCTATTCGCGCACACCGATGAGATCCTGTCGCGTGACGAGTACGCGGGCATAGCGGACGCCACCAGCTTCTTTACGCGCGTGGTGGGCATGCCGGACGCCAAGGCCACGGGCACGCTGAGCGCGGGGCAGACCCTGCGCATGCGGCACCAGGCAGACGCCGGCGTGGGGCCTGACCAGGAGTGCCCCGTGGCGCTGCTGGCGCCCGACGGCACCAGGGTGGGGTACCTGCGCAGGCAGATTGCCAACGTTTTGGCGCCGCTGATGGACGCGGGCACCGAGTACGTGGCCACGGTGGTGGGCTCCTGCCCCTCGGAGGGCTCGTCGTACCTGGGCGTCGAGGTGTGCAGGAGGCCGGCGCAGCAGGCGGGGCAACCTGCCACGGAAGGCGCCGCGGTGGGCGCGGGCAGCCCAGCCCAGCCCGACGCGGACCTGCGCCGCAAGGAGGAGCTGGCGAGCCTGGGCTACGACCAGCTGACCGATGGCCTGCGCAGCCGTATGATAGGCGACCACGACTTCCTGCCCGCACAGCGCCAGGCGCTGGAGCTTCTGCGCGATGGCCACAACACCTTGTGTGTCATGGCCACGGGCAGGGGAAAGTCCCTCATATTCCACGTGCATGCCGCGCGCGAGGCCATCCTGCACGGCAAGGCCAGCGTCTTCGTCTACCCGCTGCGCGCCCTGGTGGCCGACCAGCTGTATCACCTGCAGGAAGCGCTGGGCCCTTTGGGCCTGCACGTGCGCACCCTGACGGGTGAGACGCCCCTGGAGGAGCGAGACGACACCTTCGGCGCACTGGCGGAGGGCAGGGCAGACGTCATCCTGACCACGCCGGAGTTCCTGGCCATTCACTGCGCGCGTTTTGCGCGCGGCGGCAGGGTGGGCTTCGTCGTGGTGGACGAGGCACACCACGCGGGCTCCTCGCGGGGCGGCGGCCGTGACGCCTACGAGCAGCTGCCCCAGGTGCTGCACCGCCTGGGCGACCCCACGGTCCTGGCGGTCAGCGCCACCGCCCCCACGCCGGTGGCACGCCACATCTGCCAGCTGTGCTCCATCAAGCCTGACGACGTGGTGGTGGACCGCTCCGTGCGCCAGAACCTGACGCTGCGTGACCTGCGCGAGCTGCGTGAGCGCGAAGCCGCACTGGTGTCGGTGGTGGCCAGCGGGCAAAAGAGCGTCGTGTACGTGAACTCGCGCGAGCAGTCGGTGTCCCTGGCTCGCATGCTGCGCCGCGACATACCCGACCTCGGTCACCGCATAGCGTTCTACAACGCAGGGCTCACCAGGGCGGACCGCGCCAGCGTGGAGTCGGCGTTTCGCGACGGCACGCTGACCTGCATCATCAGCACCAGCGCGTTCGGCGAGGGCGTGAACCTGCCCGACATCCGCAACGTGCTGCTGTACCACATGCCCCTGGGCTCCATAGAGTTCAACCAGATGAGCGGGCGCGCGGGGCGCGACGGCAAGCCCGCCAGCGTATACCTGCTGTTCGGCAGCCGCGATGCGCGCGTGAACGAGAGGATCCTCTCGGGTGCCGCACCCTCCCGCGACGAGCTGGCGACGCTGTACCGCACGCTCATGACCATTGCGCGCAGCCGCGCCACGCGCCAGACGCCCGACGGGCTGGCGGAGTTCCGCCTGGCGAACGCAGACATAGCGCAGGCCGCGCTGGACCTGAACCCCTGCACGCGCGTGGACGAGCGCACGGTGTCCTGTGGCATATCCATCTTCCGCGAGCTGGGGCTCCTGCGGGTGCAGGGCTTCGGCAGCGCCCGCGCCATCAGCATGACCCCGTCGCCTGCCCACGTGGACCTGGACAGCTCGATTCGCTTCCTGGAGGGAGCCCGCCTGCGCGAGGAGTTCTCGTCCTTCTGCGACTGGGCGCTGTCTTCCAGGCCTCAGGAGATGCTCAGCAGAATAAATAGGCCCATAACTCCTTCTTTTGGGCGTATTGTGGAGAACTAGAAAACCCAGAGGGAGGGGAGCAGCCATGACAACGGAAGACAAGCCTGCCAAAGAGTCCCACAGCAAAGGCGCGATTCCCGACGCAGACAACTACCGTTTGCTGCAGTCGGCCTGTGCCGCCTACCTGGATTCCCAAAGCTGCGAGCGCATCCAGCATGCCTATCGCTTTGCGGCGCAGTTCCACAGAAACCAGAAGCGCCGCTCCGGCGAGGCGTACATCAACCACCCGGTCGAGGTGGCCCTGATTCTCTCGAAGGACCTGCACATGGACGCGGACTCCATCTGCGCCGCGCTGCTGCACGACACCGTGGAGGACACCCCTGCTACCCTGGACGACCTCAGAAAGCTGTTCGGCGAGACCGTGACCGAGCTGGTGGACGGCGTGACGAAGCTGACGTCCATCCAGGTGGCCTCCATGGACGAGAAGCAGGCGCTCAACCTGCGCAAGATGTTCCTCGCCATGTCCAAGGACATCCGCGTGGTCATCATCAAGCTGGCGGACCGCCTGCACAACATGCGCACCCTGGCTGCGCTGCCTCCCGACAGGCGTCTGTTCAAGGCGCGCGAGACCATGGACGTCTATGCGCCACTGGCCGACCGCCTGGGCATGAGCTCCATAAAGTGGGAGCTCGAGGACCTGTCCTTCTTCTACCTGTATCCCGAGGAGTACCAGCGCATTGCACGCATGGTGCAAGAGACGCGCGCCCAGCGCGAGCAGAACACCGAGGAGGCCATAAAGACCCTCTCGGACGAGCTGGTGCGCGTGGGGCTGAACCACTTCCAGATAGCCGGCAGGCCCAAGCACCTGTGGTCCATCTACCAAAAGATGAAGCGCAAGGGCATGGAGTTCAGCCAGATATACGACCTCATAGCGCTGCGTGTCATCACCCAGACCGTGGGCGAGTGCTACTCGGTCCTGGGAGCCGTGCACACGCTGTGGCACCCGCTGTCCGGGCGCTTCAAGGACTACATAGCCATGCCGAAGGCCAACGGCTACCAGTCGCTGCACACCACGGTCATAGGCCCCGAGGCGCGACCCATCGAGATCCAGATCCGCACGCAGCAGATGCACGAGCAGGCCGAATACGGCATCGCCGCCCACTGGCTGTACAAGAAGTCCGGCAACTCCGAGGGTCAGATGTCGCGCGACGACAAGATGGTCGACTCTCAGATCAACTACATCCGCCGCAGCCTGGACTGGGTCAGCGAGACCGAGATAGACGACCCGCGCGAGTTCCTGAACAGCCTGCGCGTGGACCTCTTTGAGGGCGAGATCTTCGTCTTTACCCCAAAGGGCGAGGTCATGAGCATGCGCCGCGACTCGACGCCCCTGGACTTCGCCTACTCGGTGCACACCGAGGTGGGCAACCACTGCGTCGGCGCAAAGGTCAACGGCTCGGTGGTGCCCCTGACCTACAAGCTGCAGACCGGCGACCGCGTCGAGATCTTGACGAACAAGAACTCCCACCCGTCGCGCGACTGGATGAACATCGCCGTCACTCCCTCGGCACGCTCGAAGATACGCAAGTACTTCAGCACGGTGACGAAGGCCAGCGACGCCGAGCAGGGCCGTGCCCAGCTGGCGCGCGAGCTGCGCAAGAGGGGCTATGGCATCTCGACGCCCAGGACGGTCAAGGCCATCGACCGCGTCCTCGAAGCGTTCGACGTGCGCACGAGCGACGACCTGTTCCAGGGCATCTACAACGGCAAGGTCTCCGAGAAGCAGGTGGCTAACCGCATCCAGGCCATCCTGGAGGAAGGCACGCCCGAGCAGATAGCGGCAGCCCAGAAGGCAGCCGAGGAGGAAGAGGCCCGTGCCACGGCCATCGCCGAGGACAAGCCCTTGCACCCCGCCGGCGTGTCGCAGCGCACCACGCATCGCTCTCCCGAGCGCAAGCGCACGAACTACGGAGTCATCGTGACGGGCGACCCGGACCTGCTGGTGCACCTGGCGCACTGCTGCAACCCCGTGGCAGGCGACGAAATAGTGGGCTTCGTCACGCGTGGGCGCGGCGTGTCGGTGCACCGTGCGAACTGCCCCAACGTAAAGAGCCTGATGAAGCACCCCGAGCGCATGATCGACGTCCAGTGGGACACGTCTGGCGCCACCGAGTTCCAGGTGGAGATCGTGGTGGAGGCCACGGACCGCATGGGGCTTCTGAAGGACGTCACCATCGCCATAAACGACGCCGGTGCCAACATCCTTTCGGCTGCGACGCAGACCAGCAAGCAGGGGGTGGCGCGCCTGCGCTTCCTTGTGGCCATATCGGACGCCAGCCTCTTGGACACGCTTCTGACGTCTGTCAGCCACGTGCCCTCGGTGTTCGACGCCCGCCGCATCATGCCCGGTGAGGGCGGCAACGAGATGAGAAGGAGGGTCTAGCATGGCCCAGGAGAGCACGCAGCAGGGCGCCCCGTCGAAGCCGGAGGTCAGGCACTTCGTGGTGGGCCCCATCCAGACCAACTGCTACGCGTACGTCTGTGACGGCGAGGCCATGGTGGTGGATCCAGGTGACGCTGGACAAAAGATAGCCGACCAGCTGAAGGGCGTGCACGTCAGCCTGATCGTGGCCACGCACGGACATGGCGATCACGTCAGCGGCGTGGCACAGCTGCAGAAGGCCACCGGGGCGCCGTTTGCCATGAACGCGGCCGACGTTGACCTGGCCACGCACGCCACGCACAATTCCCGCTGGGCCAGCGAGGACGCGCCCCAGCCGCAAAGGCTTCTCTCGGAGGGCGACCAGGTGCAGGTGGGGTCTGCCACGCTGCAGGTGCTTGCCGCCCCCGGCCACACGCCTGGCGGCATCGTGCTTCTGGGGGACGGGGTCGCCTTCGTGGGCGACACCATCTTTGCGGGATCGTGCGGTCGCACCGACCTGGATGGGGGAGATTCCCAGGCCATGCAGCAGACGCTGGCCCGCCTGTGCCAGGCAATCCCTCCCGACACCGTGCTTCTGTGCGGCCACGGTCCCATTACGAACATGCGCCACGAGCTCCAGACGAACCCCACGTTCCCGCGCTAGCAGAAACGCTGCCGCCAGCGTAATCTCGGGTGGTCGTCTGCGCTCATGTGATAGACTGCACCCATGCGCGCGGCTTTGACGCGCGACGCTTTGCCGGCGTGGCGGAATGGCAGACGCGGCAGACTCAAAATCTGCTCCTGGCAACAGGGTGTGGGTTCGACCCCCACCGCCGGTACCATGAACTTGCAGGGCCCGGGCAACCGGGCCCTTTTTTCTACGTGACGGCAACGCTTGAGGTGGTCCTTCTTGCCGTAGCCTGGCTTGGGGCTATGCCTGTGGCGAATCCTTCGCCTGCCCTATGCTTTTAGGCGCTGACGCGCTTGTGGAGGGGACGTGAGCAAGGGGCAATTCTGCGTTCGCGCTTGCATGGATTCCAACGGGGTCCTATTATTACATCTTGTGTAAGTGCAAAGCGGGACGAGGTTGGTCCCCACCTACGCGGCGCCTTCGGCAGCTGCCTGGTCAGACAAACTAGCTATATGTTGGCTCGCCTTCGGGTGAGGTTGTCTCCCAGTGCTGCAAAGGCGTGGGAGTTTTTTCATGTCGCGGCGCATGGCGCCGTACCGAAGGGAAGGTGTCCGACAATAGCGAAGAACGACGGCCCCCGCGTCAACGGGGAAATCACTGCCCGTACTTGCCGCCTCATCGGCGTCGATGGATCGCAGCTTGGACTTTTTGGTGTACGCGATGCCCTTCGTATCGCCAACGACCAGAACCTTGACCTCGTGGAGATTGCCCCGAACGCGGAGCCTCCCGTGTGCAAGGTCATGGACTACCGCAAGTTCAAGTACGAGCAGGATCGCAAGGCCAAGGCCGCTCGCAAGAAGCAGGTCAAGGTCGAGGTCAAGGAGATGAAGTTTCGCCCAAAGATTGACGTGGGCGACTACGAGACCAAGAAGAACCACGTCATGCGCTTCCTGCGCAAGGGTGCGCGCGTGAAGGTCACCATCATGTTCCGCGGTCGAGAGATGGCTCACCCCGAGCAGGGCTTGAACGTGCTCGAGCGTCTTGCGAACGATTTGAAGCCGTACGCTACTGTCGAGTCGCAGCCAAAGATGGAAGGCCGCAACATGCACATGCTCGTCGCTCCCATCAAGGGCGCCTTCGACAAGCTCCCGCAGGACGACGGTGTGAACAAGGACGATCAGAAGGAGAACTAAGTTATGCCCAAGATGAAGACCCACAAGGGTACGGCAAAGCGCTTCCGCCGCACCGGCACCGGCAAGATCATGCGTGCCAAGGCATACAAGAGCCACATCCTGACCAAGAAGTCCCCCAAGCGCATTCGTGGTTTCCGTCAGGAGACCACCCTCTGCAAGTCGGATGCCAAGGTCGTTTCCCAGCGCATGGGCAAGTAGGCGCGCACGCGTCATTGAATTTTTTGATTGAGGAGTTGATTTTTAATGGCACGTGTTAAGCGCGCAATGGCTGGCCGCAAGAAGCGTCAGACGCTGGTCAAGCTCACCAAGGGTTACTACGGCACCAGCTCTCGTACCTTCCGTGGCATGAAGGAGCAGGCTCGTCACTCCCTGCAGTACCAGTACCGCGACCGCAGGAACAAGAAGCGCGATATCCGCTCCTTGTGGATTCAGCGCATCAACGCCGCCGCCCGCCTGAACGACCTGTCCTACAGCAAGTTCATGCACGGCCTGAAGCTGGCCGGCGTGGACCTGGACCGCAAGGTCCTGGCCCAGATTGCCTACGAGGACGCCCAGGGCTTCGCTGACCTGGCTGCAGTCGCAAAGAAGGCCCTGGAGGCCGCCGAGTAGCACTCGGCCTTTGCGCCAACATAGCTTGAGCTCAAAAGGACGTCCGCAATCGCGGGCGTCCTTCTTTCATGCGTGAATAGGGGACGGGAGGATGTCCAGCCTTACCGTGCCGAAGCCACCCGATGCCTGCTGCTGCGCGGCAGGCGAAGAAGCGCCCTACTGCTGGTCGTGGTGCTCGACCTGGCGCTTCTCCTCTTCCTTGAACTCGGGGTCCTGGGGGCACACGAGCTCGTCCTCGCCGGTCTTCGGGTCGTAGTGGTGCAGGAGCACCGGGCGGAACAGCTGCAGCCGCGCCGCGATTATGGCGGAAGCAATGATGAGCACAAAGAAGATGATGATGCGGGGCACCACGCGCACCTGAGTCATCAGGATGGCGCCCAGGCACAGCAGCGCGGTCCACGCATAGATGACCAGGACCGTCTGACGCTGGTCGAAGCCCTCGTTCAGCAGGCGGTGGTGGATATGGCCCTTGTCGGCGTGTCCAATGCTGACGTGCGCGCGCCCGCGCCTGACGATGGCCGAGAACGTGTCGATGATGGGGATGCCCGCCACGACCAGCGGGATGATGATGGCCGTGAGGCCCGCCACGCGCGAGACCGACAGCAGGGAAACCGAGCCCAGCGCGAAGCCTATGAGCAGTGAGCCCGAGTCGCCCAAGAAGATCGAGGCCGGGTGGAAGTTGTAGCGCAAGAAGCCCAGGGTGGCGCCGGCCAGCATGATGGACAGCGCCGCGGCGTCCAGGTGGCCCGAGATGGTGGAGACGACCCACATGGTCAGGCTGGCGATGAACGCGATGCCCGACGCTAGCCCGTCCAGGCCGTCGATCAGGTTGAAGATGTTCGTGTAGGCTACCAGGTAGACCACGGTGATGGGAAACGCCAGGATGCCCAGGTTTATGGCGTCGTTCGTGGCGGGGTTCACTATGACGTCGATGGACATGCCGCCAGCCGCGGCCACGCACGCGGCCACCGTCTGGCCGACCAGCTTCTGCAGGGGCTTCAGCTGAAACTTGTCGTCCAGAAGGCCCGTCAGAAAGATGATGCCGAACGAGGCGAACACATAGGGGAAGTTCACAGATCCGTGCGAGCTGGGTGACAGAACCACGGGCCAGTTCCAGAGGTTGGTGCCCAACACCTGGACCAGCTCTCCCACGATGAGGCCGCAGAAGACTGCGATGCCTCCCATGCGAGGGGTGGGATGGGTGTTCACCCTGCGGGCGCTGGGGTAGTCGATGGCGCCGACCTTCCAGGCTATGCGGCGCGCCAGGGGGGTCAGCATCAGGGTCGCCACCAGAGAAGTGGCGAACAGCACGACAAAGGGGAGCCACCATGAGAGCATATGCGGAGAACCTCCCATCTGCGGCCTTCATGCGTCACCAAGCGGGCACTCCGACTGCTGCTAAGGTGCACCCCTTTAATTTTTCCGCACATCGGCTCCAAGTCAAGCCTTGGTATTGTTCAACAAACCGCTTATATTCTAGGTGTCGTCCTCCTGCGGTACAAACTGGGTGAACCGACAAGCTTTTTTTGGGAGCCCGTATCTCGTACCCAGTACAGGTATCCTCCGTTGTTGTGGAAGCTGGAACAGGCGTCGAGGGCACCCACCTGTGTATAGGTGGGTTCATTATCGCTACCGCAGGGGGCGACTTTTTTCGATTTGCGGTTGACAGAACGTTTTCCGATTGTCAGAATAACGTTCGCGCCAAAGCGCCTGGGGATGTAGCTCAGCTGGGAGAGCGCTGCCTTCGCAAGGCAGAGGCCGAGGGTTCGAATCCCTTCATCTCCACCATTTGAACACAGGCACCTTCGAGCAAGGCTCGGAGGTGTTTTTTCGTATGTGGCATGCTCGTGGCGCCGTGCGCCTACGAACGGCGCCTTTCCACGGGCAGGATCCGGAGTTGCAATGACGAGCGAAGCAAACGAGCACGCGGTCGACCCATCGGCTGACGGCTTTTCCACCGACGAGTCCGCCTTCCAGTCGTGCACGCTGTGCCCGCGTCGCTGCGGGGCGCATCGCGCACAGGGCCAGGCGGGCCTGTGCGGCGCCACCTCCACGCTGAGGGTCGCGCGAAGCGCGCTGCATTACTGGGAGGAGCCTCCCATCTCGGGCGATTCGGGCTCGGGCGCCATATTCTTCTCGGGGTGTCCGCTGCGCTGCGTGTTTTGCCAGAACCACGAGATATCGCACGAGGGATTCGGCCTCGAGGTCAGCGTGCGCCGCCTGGCCCAGATGATGCTGGAGCTGCAGGACCAGGGGGCACTGAACATAAACCTGGTGACCCCCATGCACTTCTTGCCCCAGATACGCGAGGCGCTGCCCCTGGCGCGCAAGGCGGGGCTGCGGCTGCCCATCGTGTGCAACACCTCGGGCTACGAGCTGCCCCAGGCGGTGGATGCCATGTCCGACGTCATCGACATCTGGCTGACCGACTTCAAGTACGCCTCGCCACGGCTGGCGGGAAGGCTCTCGGCCGTGCGTGACTACCCTGAGGTCGCCACTGTCGCCCTGTCCAGGATGCTCGAGGCGCTGCGCCGTGCGGGTGGCGAGCTTTTGGACGACGACGGCATCATGAAGCGCGGCATCATAGTGCGTCACCTGGTGCTGCCCGGGCATGCCGACGACTCGTGCGCCGTGCTGGACCGCGTGTGGGAGCTGTGCGGCAACGAGGTGGACATCTCGGTCATGAACCAGTACACGCCCAACGACTACTGCAGGCAGAAGGGCGGCCTCTTGGCACGCTCGGTTACGGACCAGGAGTACGAGCAGGTGTTGGATCACGCGGACGACCTGGGGTTCGAGCGCATGTGGTGGCAGCAGGGCGGCACGGTGTCCGAGAGCTTCGTCCCCGCGTTCGACGCCACCGGCGTGCGTGGCCCGGAGCTAAAAGCCTAGCGGCGCAGGGCACTGCGCCACGCCACGACGCGGCAAAGAAGCGCGCGGTGGGTTCCGGGGCAACCTTACGGGGTATAACACGGTGTATGCCCCGGGCGTATGCCGGGGAACGCAAACGTCACGCCCCCACGGGGCCAGCATAGGGGAGGACATCAGGATGTCAGACGACTCGAGGCCGCTGTCGGACGAGGAGCGCGCAGAGCTGGAGCAGCTGCGCGCGCAGAAGCGCCAGGCGCAGAAGGGTGGCCACACCGGGTCGTCCTATGACAACGAGCCGCCCATGAAGTCCGCCGAGCAGCTGGAGGAGGAACGCCAGCGGCGCGAGCAGCAGCGGGTCGAGGCCATCCGCGACGCCCATGATGCCGAGCTGCGCGAGCGCGGCCGTGAGTTCATGGAGCCCGGCGACGACCTGCGCATGCCCAAGGGGCAGAAGCTCGTCATCCTGGGCGTCATCATAGTGGTCGTCCTCTTTGTGCTGATGTCCGTCTTTGGCGGTCACTAGGCGGGTGTACGTACATACGCAATGCTAGGAAAGTGCTAGGCTAGCTTTAAGCACAGACGACGCCTGCACAGGGTGGGCGCCCAATGTGAGGGGAACGCCAATGTCTTTGACTGACAGAACCAAACCAACCGATGTCTCCTTGAACACCGACCTCTACGAGATCACGATGGCGCAGGGGTTCTGGGAGTCTGGTCTCGTGAACACGCAGGCCTGCTTCAACGTCTTTTTCCGCGACAACCCGTTTGACGGCGGCTATGCCATCGCATGCGGCATGGGTCAGATTGCCGACCTCATCGAGAACTTCGTGTTCGAGCAGGAGGACATCGACTACCTCGCATCTCTGCAGGCTCCTGGCGGCGGTCCCATGTTCAAGCCCGAGTTCTTGGACTACCTGCGTGACTTCCGCATGGACGTGACGGTGCACGCCGTGCCCGAGGGCGACATCGTGTTCCCGCGCGAGCCCATGGTGCGCGTCGAGGGCTCGGTCATTGCCTGCCAGCTGCTGGAGACCGCGCTTCTGAACCTCGTGAACTTCCAGACGCTCGTTGCCACGAAGACCGCCCGCATCGTTCTGGCCGCTCAGGGTCACCCCGTCAGCGACTTCGGCCTGCGCCGTGCCCAGGGTCCCGACGGCGGTCTGGCCGTCGCCCGCGCGTCCTACATCGCCGGTGCGGCCAGCACGTCGAACGTCCTGGCCGGAAAGATCTACGGCATCCCCGTGTTTGGCACCCACGCCCACAGCTGGGTCATGGCCTTCCCGACCGAGCTGGACGCCTTCCGCGCCTTCGCCCGCTCCATGCCAAAGAACTGCGTGCTGCTGCTGGACACCTATGACGTGCACCAGGGCATAAAGAACGCCATCACCGTGGCAAAGGAGATGGAGCAGAGGGGCGAGCGCCTGGCCGCCATCCGCATCGACTCCGGCGATCTGGCAAAGCTGACGAAGGAGACGCGCAAGGCCTTCGACGACGCCGGCCTGCCGTACGTGAAGATCTCCGCATCGAACGACCTGGACGAGTACACCATCCAGTCGCTGTATGCGCAGGGTGCCCCCATCGACTCGTTCGGCGTCGGTACGAAGCTGGCCACCTGCGACCCGCAGCCCGCGCTGGGCGGCGTCTACAAGCTGTCGGCCACGCGTCCTTCGGCTGACGCGCCCTGGGAGCCCGTCATCAAGCTGTCCGAGCAGATGTATAAGCGCACCATCCCCGGCATCCAGCACATCCTGCGCTTCACGGACGACTCCGGCTGCCCCGTGGGCGACATGATTCTGGACGACGCCTACGACACCGGCGCCCACGACCACATGGTGGACATACTGGATCCCGTGACCTCCTACGACGTCAGCGGCTACGACTCGCACGAGCTTCTGGAGTGCGTGGTGAAGGACGGCGTGCGCGCGAAGGAGCCCGACACCATCGAGCAGGCAAAGTCGCGCTGCAGGGACGCCCTCATGCACCTGGATCCCTCCATCAAGCGCTTCCTGAACCCGCAGGTGTACCCCGTGGGCATGGAGCAGGGCCTCTCGGACCTGCGCCAGCGCCTGGCCCGCACCGAGCGCGCCGGCTCCGGTCGCAAACCCTCCCACCAGGAGTAGCGCAGCCATACAGCACGGCATCCAAAGCCGCCGCCCCCAGGGTGGCGGCTTCTTTGTTGTTCTTTCGACGTCGTGCTCTACCTGCTAGAATCATCCAGACCAACACAAAGGAGAAGAACATGCCCCAAGCGCTCGAGAACCTAGTACGCACCGCCCTGAAGTCCGCCCAGCAGGCGGGCGACCTCCCCGAGTTCGAGGTGGACGACCTGGGGTTCGAGCGACCTGCCGACACCTCGAACGGCGACTGGAGCTCCACGGTGGCCATGCGCTCCGCGCGTCTGGCGCACACGTCGCCCCGCAACATCGCCCAGGCCATCGTGGCGCACCTGCCCCAGGACCCCGGCGTGTCGAAGGTCGAGGTTGCCGGTCCTGGCTTCATCAACTTCTACCTGAACGCCGCCAGCAACAACGAGGTGCTGCGCACCGCACGCCAGCAGGGCATGGACTTCGGTCGCTCGAACATTGGCCACGGGCTGAAGACCCAGGTCGAGTTCATCTCGGCCAACCCCGTGGGCCCCATGCACATCGGCCATGGCCGCTGGGCCGCCCTGGGCGACTCGCTGTGCCGCGTGATGGAGCACGCCGGCTATGACATCGAGCGCGAGTACTACATCAACGACCACGGCAGCCAGATGGACGTGTTTGGCCGCTCGGTCTCGAAGCGCTACCTGCAGCTGTTCGAACTGGTGGAGCAGGGCCACACGCTGGACCAGGCATACCACGCGCTAATCGCCGACCGCCAGGCCTTCGTGAACGACGAGGACGACTCCGCCCCCGACACGCACCCGTATCAGAACGAGTTCATGCACGATTTGGGCGAGGACTCCTACGGTGGCGACTACATCATCGACGTGGCGATGCACTTCGCACGCGAGGACGGTGACGCCTGGCTGACCAAGACCTCCGAGGAGCGCGTGTCCAACTTCCGCGAGCGTGGATACCAGCTGATGCTGGCCTCCATCCGCAAGACCTGCCACGAGGCGCGCTGCGACTTCGACGTCTGGTTCTCGGAGCGCTCCCTCTACCAGAAGGACGCCAACGGCCAGGACGCGGTCGATCGCGCCTTCGCAAAGCTGGACCAGATGGGCTACCTGTACCGCACCGACGACGGTGCGCTGTGGTTCCGCACGACTGAATTCGGCGACGACAAGGACCGCGTGCTCATAAAGTCCAATGGCCAGTACACCTACTTCGCTTCCGACATCGCGTACCACTACAACAAGTTCCAGCGCGTGGACCACGTCGTCGACATCTGGGGCGCCGACCACCACGGCTACATCAAGCGCGTCGACGCGGCCTGCTCGGCCTTGGGCTATCCCGGCCATTTCGAGGTGCTGCTGGGCCAGTTGGTGAACCTGCTGCGCAACGGCGTCGCGGTGCGCATGTCCAAGCGCAAGGGTACGATGATCACCTTCGACGAGCTGCTGGACGAGGTGGGCGTCGACGCCACGCGCTACACGCTGATCTCAAAGAGCTCGAACCAGGTCATCGACTTCGACATCGAGAAGGTAAAGGAGAAGAGCCAGGACAACCCCGTCTACTACGTGCAGTATGCGCACGCCCGCATCTGCTCCATCCTGCGTCGCGCCGCCGGCGTCAGCGTGGAGGAGGCCCATCAGATGGGCATGGCCGCGGTGGCGCAGAAGGCGGTGGGTGACGACTACGACCTCGGACTGCTGACCGACCCGTCCGAGCTGGCGCTGTCGCGCAAGGTGGGGGAGTTCCCCGGCCTGGTGGAGGGCTGCGCCAGGGACCGCGCGCCGTTCAGGCTGACGCACTACGCCGAGGAGCTGGCGGGCGAGTTCCATTCGTTCTACGGCCGCTGCCAGGTGCTGCCCAGCGAGGGACGCCCGGTGGATCCGCAGCTGTCGCGTGCCCGCCTGGCCGCCTGCGACGCCGTCCGCTCGGTCCTGGCGCTGACGCTCAGCCTCATTGGCGTGTCTGCTCCGCTGGCAATGTAGCGCGGGTCGGAATTTACAAAATATATGTGCTTCTACTACCGCTAGCTGGTCTCCATCAGCCGCATTATGAACATACGTTTAACATGCGGCCTCTGTTCAAAAGCGTGCAATCATCAATTTGTATTTTTACGCTAACGTGGTAGCTGAAAGCGCTGTGTGCGATCGTACGCCTCTTCAGGGGACCCCGCCGGGGTCCCCTGATGCTATGTGGGGTGCGATGCATGCCGCAGGGCGGACGTGGTGATAGGAGGATGCTGTGGAGCTGCGGGAGTACATGTCCATACGACGCGCCTACAACCTCGTGCGCCAGTCGGTTCCTGCAAAGAAGCGCCTCACATTCGAGGAATTTGCCATTCTGTGTCGTCTGGCCCTGGCGGGTGTTCCCCAGAAGACCTCCGACATCGCCGACTACCAGGATGCCCTCAGGCCGACCATGACACACAGGACGAACCACCTGGCTCGCCTGGGCCTCATCGACCGCGGCAGCGGCATGAAGGACAAGAGAAACATCGTGTGCTCCATCTCGGACGATGGCGAGGAGTACGTGGACTTCCTGTGCCAGAAGACCTGCGACGAGATCCTGTCGGGCCAAGCGCTGTCGCGCACGTCACCCGAGCGGGTGCGTCGCTACGTGGACGCCATGGGCGCCGTGTACTGCACCGCCAGCGACCTGGTGCTTCTGGGAATCTCCGTGGATCAGCGCGGGGTCTGCTCGGTGACTGACCTCGTCGCCAGGCTGGGGCTTCTGCAGCCCACCGTGTCCATGTCGGTGAGCTCGTTGGTCGAGGACGGCTGCGTGCAGAGGCGTAGGGATCCGAACGCCTCCAACCGCATCGTGAATCTGACCCTGACTGAGGAGGGGCGCAAGGAGGCCGAGCAGCTGTGCAAGCTGGTCGACGGCATCGTTGTCCGCAGGCGCATGCGCTTCCGCCCCGCATAGGCCGCCCAAGGCCATCCAATCGTCCTGCGTTGGGCACGAATCAGCGGGAAGCTAAGCTTTTTTCGTCATCCGAACGTTTGCGTGGTATATTTATGCACGTGAAGGGGCTAATTTTCTAGCTTGTGCGCACTTCTTGCCCTCCTGCGCCTGTAGCCCCGCATTCAAACTCCCGGTGGATTTCTAGCATTCCCCGCAGGTCAGTTCTGCGGCCATGTGCCCTTTTGACTGGTCGATGCCCAGGGCATCCGTTGTCGTCGTGCTTGGCTGCAGCCTAGAAGGATGGTCAACCATATGTCAGACGATATTAACGAGCCCCAGCAGGCGCCGCTGTTCGAGCAGCCTGCGGCAGACGCCGTGCAGGCGCAGCATGCAGATGCCCAGCCGCAGGACCAGCCCGCCGCGCAGGCGCCCCAACAGGCTCAGCCTCAGGAGCCCGCGCAGGCGCAGCAACAGGATGCCTCCACCTCCAGCCCTGAGGCCACGCCCCGCAGGCGCACCACGCGCAGGCGAAAGCCCGCGAACGATGCGCAGCAGGAGCAGTCGGAGGGCACCCAGGAGCAGGGCGCGCAGGCCGACGCCCCCAAGCCCCATCGTCGCCGCCGCGCCGGAAAGAAGGCGCTGGAGGCGGCCGAGGCGGCTCAGCAGGCAGCCCAGGCCCAGCAGGATGCTGACGGCCAGGCCGACCAGGCGGACCAGCAGCCAAAGCCCGCGCGCCGTCGCGCCAGGAAGGCCGACCCCGAGCAGGTGATGCCTGTGGGGCTGGGTCCTCAGGCTGCGCAGGAGCATGATTCCCAGGAGTCCCAGGACCAGCAGGACCAGGACGAGGGCCAGCGCAAGCCCGCTCGCAGGACGCGCACGCGCCGTGCCAGGCGCAGCGAGGCCCAGGCGGAGGAGCAGCCCCAGGACGTCCAGCAGCCCCAGGACCAGCCGCAGGCTGACTCTGGCGACGAGGCGGAGGGCTCGCAGGGGGAGTCCGAGCGGGGCCAGCAGCACGCGCAGCGCCGCGGCAGGCAGCGCCACCCGGGCGACCTGGGATCGACGCAGCCCGAGGACGATCAGGCGTCCGGCGAGGGCAACAACCGCCGCAGGCGCCACAACCGCGAGCGCGTGCGAAACTCCGACCAGCGCGGCTCGTACAACGACCGCAACGAGCGCGGACGCAACTCCCGCTACGACCGCTACCAGGACAACCGCAACAACCGCAGGAACAATAACCGCAGGAACAACCGCTCTGAGCAGCAGACCGAGCCCAGCCTGACCATCGAGGACCTGCAGGTCATGAAGGTGGCCGAGCTGCGCAGCACGGCCGCCGAGCTGGACGTCGAGCACGTTGGA
>JAQXQO010000167.1 GCA_029101205.1 Coriobacteriales bacterium
CGGGGAGTCCAGGTTGAAGTCCTCCCCCGCCTCCTTGCGGATGTGGGCCACCATCTGGTCGATCTCTGCCCCCAGCTCGCCCGACTGCTCGGCCAGGCGGGCGCGGTCGGCGTGGAGCCCCGTGCGCTCCATCTGCAGCAGCACGGGGAGAAGCTCCATCTCCACGTCCTCAAACAGGGCGAGGGACTTGCCATCGGCCTCGAGCGCCTTGCGGAGCGGCTCTCGGAGGAGGAGCGAGGCGACGGCGTCGATTGCCGCCTCGGGCAGCTCGTCGGTCGCCTCGGGCAGCGGCGAGTCCAGGTAGGTGGCGGCGAGCCCCCTGGCGGAGAAGTCGGAGCGGTCCGACTCCAATAGGTAGTCGGCAACGCCCACGTCAAAGATGCGCGTTGCCTCAACCTCGTCGGCTTCGAGGGCGGCGTCCTCGCTCGAGTCCATGGGGCACGCCACGTGCAGCAGCAGCTTGACGTCGGCCGAGACGATGCGTCCGTCGCGGGCGAGAAGTGCCACCCCCTCCACTGCGTCGTCACCCTCAAGGCGCATGAGGCGGCTGCCGTCGAAGGCCCACACTACCTGAGGCGCGACGGCATCGAAGAGCGACTGCTGGCCCTTCTTCTCGCCCTCCGGCTGCACGCACGCGCCGACCCAGGACCCGGCCTCCACCGCCTCGCCGAGGGCCCTGCGCGCGTCGTCCCCCGTCAGCGGCTGGGGAATGCTCAGCGCGTCCTTGGCCACGGGGGTGGGCACGTCGCCGGGGCGTGCCCCCTCGAGCCTGAGCACCCGCGCAGTCATGCCGGTGAACCCCAGGGCGGAGAAGGCCTGGCTCACCTCGGCGGGGTCGAAGGTCGGGAACTTGGCGTCCTCAAGGCGCACGTCCAGCGGAGCATCGGTGCGGATCGTTGCCACCTTGCGGCTGAGGAGAGCGTCGTCCACGTGGGCGCGGAGGTTCTCGCCCATCTTGCCCTTGACCTCGTCCGCATGCGCGATGACCTGGTCGAGGTTGCCATACTGCACGATGAGCGCCGCGGCCTTCTTGGGGCCGATGCCGGGGACGCCGGGGATGTTGTCGGAGCTGTCGCCCTTGAGGCCGTAGAAGTCGGGCACGAGGTCGGGCGTGATGCCGTGGTACAGGTCGTCCACGCTCTCAGGCGTCATGATGGACACGTCCGAGACGCCCTTCTTTGTCGAGACGATCTTCACGTGGTCGGTCGCCAGCTGGTACATGTCGCGGTCGCCGGTAAAGAGGAGCATCTCGTAGCCGGCCTTCTCGCCCTGGCGGGCCAGGGTGCCCAGGATGTCATCACCCTCCCAGCCCTGGCACTCAACCACAGGAACGTCCAGGACGCGCAGCAGGTCCTTTACCATGGGGAACTGCTCGTGCAGGGCGGGGTCCATGGGCGGGCGCTGGGCCTTGTACTGGGGCAGCATGTCGATGCGCACCTGGGGCTTGCCCTTGTCGAACGCGCAGATGATACCGTCGGGGCGGAACGACTCGTCCAGCTTTATGAACATGTTGAAGAAGCCGAACAGCGCGTTCGTGGCACGGCCGTCCGGCGCGCTCATGGGCTGGCGAATCGCGTGGAACGCGCGGTGCATGAGCGAGTTGCCGTCTATGACGGCTATGGTGCGACGGGGCTTCTCTGCGCTATCTGGCATGTTCTTCTCCTTTGGCTGATTCATCGCCCCAATTGTACCGACTGGGCGGACATCATGACCACCGGCACACCCCCTCGCCACACAAACGTGGAGCGGCATGTCAAATCCCCAAACACACACGAGCTATTCGAAACGCGCTCGCCATGCAGCAGGCATCGATCACGTGCCGACGCTTATAGCTGGAACCCTGGTGCTGGCGATGCCAGACGTATCGGGGTTGACACCCTACGCCTGCGTAACGCCCGTGTTCGCCCACTTGCTGCCCGAGGTTGTTGCGTTTACGGCGGTCCTTCTTATCTTCATACAAAGAAGGCGAAGTCTGGGGTGGCCTTCGGAAACTAACCGCCCCAAAATACTGTTTTGGACGAAGGGAGCGTTGTGGGTTGGAGCGGCGATCACCCTATGGTGCACAGCCGTTTCCGCTCTTGTGTATGCCACCGGATTTACGCCGGTACCCACAGGCGTTGGTCTATTTCAGCAGGTAGTCCAAGCTACATGCCTACTAAGCTTGCTAAGCTACTTGCCTCCAGCGCTCATTGACCGCGAATCGTCAGCTGCAGATGCGGAAGTCGCAAATACGATCATTCCTGAAAAGTTCGCCAACAAGCAGACAAAGACTCCAATCAAAATAGCAGGTTATCTAGCCATGGTATGCACCATAGCCTCTGCTTGCCTGTGGAAAACCACCTGTATTCTGCAGTCGTGGGCTGATCCCACCACCCTACGTGAGGGCTACTCGCTCATTGTGACCACGCTGCTGTTGGCGCTGCTGGAACTGGTCGATATCACTCGAGTCGGCAACCGAGGAGTCATTCGGGTTTGCCTGGTTTGCCTAGCCATCCTGCTCACAACCGGCATTGTTGGATCTGCCATTACGCTGGTCAGATCCGCTGACCCTGAATACATGCTGGATTTTCAAGTACTGCGGACCATGGAAGCAGCATGTGTCGTACTCCAAACCTTGGCCCTCATATTTGATGTCCGCTTCGGCGTGCACATAAGCTCCGCAGACATAAATGCGTCCGACTCGTCAAAGCCTTCTGCAAAAGTGGCAGGTATGGGCGCCCACAGGTCCGACTTCTGCATTCAGGATTCAGCGCCTTGGGATTGGCAAGTCTTCTACCTGGGCTTTTGTGAGAAGGGCAAACAGCGCCCCTGCAAAACCCGGAGGTGTGGGCGCCCACACGGCCCCCATCAGCCAAAGCGCCGGCAGAAGTGGCAGGCGTGGGCGCCCACAGGTCCGACTTTCGCAGATAGGCTGCTCGATTTTCAAGATAGCCCACTCAAATTGGGGACAGGCCGCCCAAATAAGAGTTGGAAAGCAGTTTAAGAGGGCCACTGGTAATCCACGGCCCTAACCACGGGCGCATTCGGATGTCGTCGGCGACAAACTCGGATGTATCAGCAGCGGTTCCCGTCGCCGTAACGCCCCGTCGCCGTAGCGTCAGCGTTGCTGTAACGTTAGCGGCACCGTAGCGCCAGCACCACCCGAAGCCATGCCGGCAGTCAACCTCGCCCCGCGACGGCGTACCTACCCCCATCCGAGCTCGAATTGCAACCCAAAACTGCAGGTTCGCGTGTATCGTAACACTCCCATAACAATTGAGCACAAATTTTGCAATCAAATGCCAGCGGGCCGTATACTGCGCATTAATTCGTGCGAAACATAAGATATCTAAGGTAGTTGCTGTTCCGCACGGATGCCGAGCACCCGCGCTGGCTCGCGGTATCTGCTCGCTACCAGCACGTTCGTTCGGCACCAAGCCCTACCGCAGGGCATCAAGCGCGGTTGTCCAACGTCTGAAGAAAGGCGGGCACATGGCAAAAGACAAGGTAACGGAGGAGTTCGGCAGTCTAGTCTTCACCGACGCAGACATGCGCGAGCGTCTCCCCAAGCCGACGTACAAGGAGCTGCGGCGCGTCATTGACGAAGGCAAGTCCATCGACCTGCAGATCGCCAATGAGGTTGCCCACGCCATGAAGGAGTGGGCGCTCTAGCACGGCGCCACGCACTTCACGCACTGGTTCCAGCCCCTGACCGGCATCACCTCCGAGAAGCACGACAGCTTCATCACGCCCAACGGCGACGGCACCATCCTGATGGCCTTCTCGGGCAAGGAGCTCGTAAAGGGCGAGCCCGACGCATCCAGCTTCCCCTCCGGCGGCCTGCGCGCCACCTTCGAGGCCCGTGGCTACACCGTCTGGGACCCCATGAGCCCCGCGTTCATCAAGGACGAGGTCCTGTGCATCCCGACCGCCTTCATCAGCTACACCGGCGAGGCCCTGGACAAGAAGACCCCGCTGCTGCGCTCCGAGGTTGCCCTGGAGAACCAGGCCAAGCGCGTCCTGAAGCTGTTCGGCAAGGACCCCAAGCGTGTCGTCACCACCTGCGGCCCCGAGCAGGAGTACTTCCTGATCAAGGAGGACGACTACGCCTCCCGCCCCGACCTGGTGCTGACCGGCCGCACCCTGTTTGGTGCCGCCCCCGCCAAGGGCCAGGAGCTCGAGGAGCACTACTTCGGCGCCATTCGCCCCACGGTGAACAACTTCATGAAGGAGGTCGACGACGAGCTGTGGAAGCTCGGCGTCCCCGCAAAGACCAAGCACAACGAGGTCGCTCCTTCCCAGCATGAGCTGGCCCCCATCTTTGAGCAGGGTTCCCTCGCCATCGACGACAACCTGCTGACCATGGAGAAGCTCAAGCTGCTGGCAACCCACCACGGCCTGGCCTGCCTGGAGCACGAGAAGCCCTTCGAGTACGTGAACGGCTCCGGCAAGCACGACAACTGGTCGCTGTCCTACGACGGCCACAACCTGCTGAACCCTGGCAAGCAGCCCGAGGAGAACCTGCAGTTCCTCGTCGTCTTGACCTGCCTCATCGCAGCCGTCGACGAGCACGCCGACCTCATGCGCGTGACCGTGGCCACCGCCGGCAACGATCACCGTCTGGGCGCGAACGAGGCGCCTCCCGCAATCGTCTCGATCTTCCTGGGCGACCAGCTGACCCCAATCGTCGACGCCCTGATGAACAACACCGAGTACAAGGCCCACGATGCTGGCCAGCTGAACCTGGGCGTCCCGGCGCTGCCCGACATCATCCGCGACAACACCGACCGCAACCGCACGAGCCCGTTCGCCTTCACCGGCAACAAGTTCGAGTTCCGTATGTGCGGCAGCCAGCAGAACCTCTCGGACGCCAACACGGTGCTGAACACTGCCGTCGCCGAGCAGTTCGACGCTTTCGCCAACGAGCTTGAGTACGTGTCGAAGGAGAACTTCGTCGAGCAGGCCCTGGCCTGGGTCAAGCGCACCCTGAAGGCCCACGAGCGCATCCTGTTTGACGGCAACGGCTACTCCCCCGAGTGGGAGGCCGAGGCTGAGCGTCGTGGCCTGCCGAACATGAAGACCACCCCCGACGCTCTCCCCTGCCTCATCAAGCAGAAGAACATCGACCTCTTCGCCAAGTACGGCGTCCTGTCCGAGAGCGAGACCCGCGCACGCTACGTCGCCAAGGCGGAGCAGTACGGCAAGCTCCTGAACATCGGGGCCAACACGATGGTCGAGATGGCTCGCACCATGTACGTGCCTGCGATCATCGATTACTCCGACAACGTCGCCACCGGTGCCGCCACCAAGCTGGAGCTGGGCATCGACGCCCCCG
>JAQXQO010000168.1 GCA_029101205.1 Coriobacteriales bacterium
AAGCCGGCCACCAGGCCCACCAGAAACGACGCCATATTGGGGATGCCTCCCGCCATGGCCGCCACGTTGGCGGCCTGGACGGCCACGAACTGCTTCTCGGGACCAAAGGAGTCGGCGCCGTACACGGTGTAGAGGCCCATCAGCAGGAAGGAGGCCACGACGGCGCCCACCAGGGCGCCCACGGCCATGCCCTTCATCTGGTCGCGCGGATCGGTGGACAGCTCGTCGCCGGCCTTGAGGTCGTTCATCACGTCGCCGCCCGTGCCGCAGGCCACGGCCACCACGGCCGCCGCCAGGAACAGCGTCTTCAGCGGGACGTCGTGGAAGATGGCCTGGATCAGCAGCAGGACCAGCATGCCAAAGATCTCCATGGGGTCGATGCCCGTGGTGCCCACCAGCCAGGCCGAGAGGTACACGCAGAACCACGCGCCCAGGACCACGATGACGGAGGCTATGAAGTTCAGGTTCAGCGCGATGGTGATGCCACAGGCCACGGCCGCGCTCAGGAAGGCGACCACGGGGCGGCTGACGCTCATGGAGTGCACGGACTCGTCGTCGGCAGCCTGGATGCCGGCAGTCGTTGCGTCGGCACCCTTGGCGTGCCTGCCGGCCTGGGCCTTCTTGCCCTCGCCAGGATGCGTGGATCGCCGCGCCGCCACCAGGCTGGCCACGATGGCTCCCGCGCCGCAGCCCAGCATCATGCCCAGGCCCAGGCTGACGCGGATGCTGGTGGCCGTGGTGGCGTCCACCATGCCCAGCGCCTGTCCGCCCCAGACGATGCCGAAGTTGCCCAGGACCGCGCCCAGGAACCACACGAAGGCGGGAACCAGACCCACCATGAAGCCCATGGCCAGGGTCATGGGGGAGTTGTACACGCCGAACGTGATGCCCGGCAGCGCCGTGGTCGAGAAGAGCACGGAGGGGAGCACGCCCAGCACGTCTCGCAAAACCGCATAGACGCCCGCGAAGCCCATGCCCGCAAACAGGGCGGGGGCGTCGGCCGCGTCAGAGGCGCCCACGGCCTTCAGCGTGTCGGACGCGCTGATGCCTATGGGGAAGGCCAGGCGCTTCCTCCTGATGAAGTAGGGCTGCGTGACGGAGCACACGACCAGGCCCAGGATGGTGCCGCCCAGGGCCGCCGCCAGGATCTCCATCACGCTGAGGTCGTCGCCCACGCCCATTATCCACAGGCCGGGGATGGTGAAGGCCAGACCGCCCGCCACCATGGAGCCGGCTCTCATGGCGGCGTGGGCCACGTTGGCCTCGTGCAGGTTCTTGGAGCCGCACAGGCGCAGCACCAGCACGCTGACCACGGCGGCAAACGCGATGGGCCAGGGCAGCATGCCCATGCGGAGGGCTATGAAGAGGGAGCTGGCGGTCAGGACGACCGAACCGACGGCACCGATGACCAGCGCGTGCGGAGTGCACGCACGAGAGGCCCCGGCGCCGCGGCGCGGCGCCGAAGGAGTTTCGGTTTTCATGATGGGAGGTGAACCTTTCTGACGCATGCGAATAGGGCTGCGCGGTCTGTAGCTGGCGGCTTTGCCACCAAGACCGCTTTGCGGCCGAATTGTTTGCGTTTGGCTCACAGAAACACGCGTAGCGCAGTATAGCAAACCTGCAACACGGGATGAGAAGGGCACAACGTCGTGGTAACAATGCGCAGGCTCCGCGTGAGGCGACCGCGAGCGCCTCCCATTCGGTAAACTGGCCTGCATGGGATACAAAACGTACAACTGTCCAATCTCCAAGAAGTGCGGTGGCTGCGAGTGGCTAGCCGTACCCTACCCCCTGCAGCTGAAGCGAAAGCAGAAGGCCATGGAGGAGCTCTTTGGCAGCATCGTCAGCCAGGACGACGCCAAGCTGGAGCCCATCCGCGGCATGCAGACGCCTTTGGCCTACAGGCACAAGGCCGCGACGCCCTTTGGGCCCGGGCCCAGGGGACGCATACGCAGCGGCTTCTACCAGGCCGGGACGCACCGCATCGTGCACTGCGACGCCTGCCTGGTGGAGGACCCCCGCTGCCGTCCTCTGCTGGACGCGGTGGCGCATGCCGCCAGCTGGGCCGGCGTTCCCACATACGACGAAGACCGCTGCACGGGCGTGCTGCGCCATGCCGTCGTGCGCGTGGGCTACGGCACGGACGAGTCGCTTTTGACCATAGTGACGAACGGCGACCGCCTGCCCCGCGCGCAGAAGTTCCTGCGCGAGCTGCAGCGCAACGCCAGCGACGTCACCAGCGTGGTCCAGAACGTGAACGCACGCAGGACCAACGCCATCCTGGGCTTTCGCAACGTCACCCTGTGGGGCCCCGGCGTCATGCACGACCGCCTGCTGGGCTGCACGTTCGAGATCGGACCTTCCAGCTTCTACCAGACGAACCCCATGCAGACCGAGGTGCTGTACCGGCTGGCCATCGACGCCGCGCAGCTGACCCAGGGCGCCCGCGTGCTGGACGCCTACTGCGGCACGGGCACCATAGGCATCTGTGCAGCTCACGCGGCTCAGCAGCAGGGCATCGACATCAGCGTGGTGGGCGTGGACCAGGTGCACAACGCCATCAGCTGCGCGCGCCGCAACGCCGACGCCAACGGACTGCAGGGCTCGTGTCGCTTCGTCTGCGCCGATGCCACCGAGTACATGGCGCGCTCGGACATCAGCGAGGCTCACGAGGGCGGCTTCGACGCCGTCATCCTGGACCCGCCGCGCGCGGGCTCCACCAGGGAGTTCCTGGAGGGCGTGGCCGCTTTGGCCCCGGAACGCGTGGTCTACATCTCGTGCAACCCCACGACGCAGGCGCGCGACTTCCGCACGCTGCGCCAGAATGGCTACCGTCTGGTCAGTCTGCAGCCGGTGGACATGTTCCCCCACACGAAGCACGTCGAAACGGTGGCGGTGCTGGACATGAGGTAGGCTCCAAGCCGCCAGGGCCCGGCCCAGTCGCAGCGACGCCCACGGGGCGTCTGCGCTACGCTAGCCCTTGGTCACCTTGACTCGGTACCTCCTACCCGCAAGTTCTTCTTTCACCCAAGAAGGGCAAGACGATGTCGACGAATCACGGCTCTAGCAACGGGCGCTCGGGCGAGCGCCTGCATCAGCCCCGACAGGACCACCACGCGGAGAGACGCTCGGATGCCGAGCGCACGCACGCGCATCGGGATGGTCAGGCTCACCACCCGCACCATCGCGGGGCGGCGACTGGTAGGGCAAAGCCTCATACGGAGAAGCTCCAGGGGACCAAGCCTCACTTGACCAAGCCTCACGCGGCAAAGCCGCAGGCGGCGATGCCGCCGAGGTCGGCCTTCTTGCCCGTGTCGCGCAAGGACATGGAGGAGCGCGGCTGGGACCAGTGCGACTTCGTGTTTGTGATCGGCGACGCCTACGTCGACCACCCGTCCTTTGCGCCGGCCATCATCAGCCGCGTGCTGGAGGCCAACGGCTACAAGGTGGGCATCATCGCCCAGCCCGACTGGCACGACCCCGACAGCGTGACTGTGCTGGGCGAGCCGCGCCTGGGCTTTCTGGTGTGCGGCGGAAACATGGACTCCATGGTGCTGCACTACACCGTGGCGAAGCACCATCGCACGAAGGACTTCTACTCCCCCGGCGGCCGCATGGGGCTGCGCCCCGACCGCGCCACCATCGTGTACGGCAACCTGATTCGCCGCACGTTCAAGCACACCCCCATCATCCTGGGCGGCATCGAGGCGTCGCTGCGCAGACTGGCCCACTACGACTACTGGTCGAACGGGCTGCGCCGCTCGATCCTTTTGGACTCAGGCGCTGACCTGCTGATTTATGGCATGGGCGAGCGCTCCTGCGTCGAGGTGGCCGACGCCTTGAACTCCGGCATCGCCGTGCACGACATCAGCTGGATCGCCGGCACGTGCTATCGCGCGCGCTCGACCGAGCAGTGCGACCGCCCCGTGATGCTGCCCAGCTGGGACCAGATAAACGCCGACAAGGCCACCTACGCCCGCAGCTTTGGCATACAGGCGCGCAACCTGAACCCGTACCTCTCGCACTCGCTGGTGGAGCCCTATCCCCACGACGTGTACGTGATCCAGAACCCGCCGGCAAAGCCGTTGTCGACCCCCGACCTGGACGAGGTGTACGAGCTGCCCTACACGCGCACGTATCACCCCATGTACCAGGGACAAGGCGGCATCCCCGCCATCCAGGAGGTCAAGTTCAGCCTGACCAGCAACCGCGGCTGCCTGGGCGAGTGCGCCTTCTGCGCGCTGAACTTCCACCAGGGGCGCATCATCCAGGCGCGCAGCGAGGAGTCGCTGGTACGCGAGGCCGAGGCCATGACCCACGACCCCGACTTCAAGGGCTACATCAACGACGTGGGCGGTCCCACGGCGCAGTTCATGGAGCGCGCCTGCGCAAAGCAGGCCACCTTGGGCGCCTGCACCAATCGCAGGTGCCTGGCACCCAAGCCCTGCCCCAACCTGACCGTCAGCCACAAGAAGTACGTCCACCTGCTGCGCCGCCTGCGCGCCATCCCCGGCGTAAAGAAGGTCTTCATCCGCAGCGGCATCCGCTTTGACTACGCCCTGCTGGACCACGACCACACGTTCATCCGCGAGCTGGCCGAATACCACACGTCCGGCCAGCTGCGCCTGGCTCCTGAGCACGTGTGCAACGACGTCCTTGGCGTCATGGGCAAGCCCTCGAACGACGTGTACGAGGCCTTCGTGAAGGAGTTCGAGAAGTACAGCCGCGAGTGCGGCAAGGAGCAGTACGTGCTGCCCTACCTCATGAGCAGCCACCCCGGCTCCACGATGCAGGACGCTGTCAAGCTGGCCGAGTTCTGTCGCGACCTGGGCTACAACCCCGAGCAGGTCAGCGACTTCTACCCCACCCCGTCCACGGTCAGCACCTGCATCTACTACACCGGCCTGAACCCGCTGACCATGAAGCCCGTCTACTGCCCCACGAACCCGCACGAGAAGGCCATGCAGCGCGCGCTGATCCAGTACCGCGACCCGAAGAACTACGACCTGGTGGTCGAGGCGCTGCATCGCGCGCATCGAGAGGACCTCATCGGCTATGGGCCAAAGTGCCTGATAAAGCCCGTGCGCCCTCAGCTGTGGCCCGAGGAGCGTGGCGAGAAGGGCGGGCGCGGTAGCGGCTCGCGCGGCGGCGCAGGGCGTGACGGCGGACGCGGCGGCAACGGCAGACGAAGGGACGGCCGCGGGCGCGCATTTCCGTACCCAAACGCCCGCTAAGAGGCCCGTTAGCGTCCGGATGACCGCCGGATGACATTTGGGAATGAACTTGGAGCGCGGGGTCACGTCAGCCGCAATTCCGTTCCACTATGGAGACTCTGCAAGCTTTTCTTGATATGTCAAGCATCGCCATGAGGGCGGACTAGCCTGTCTTTCGAATAATTCGTTACTTGACACGTCAAGGAGATGCGAATGCGTAAACAGGACGGCGCCGCACCGTGTGGGCCGGAGGGGCAGGAAGGGCGCTCGCTGCACGACCCCCATATGCTTCTGTACCGCGCCTTTCATGCCCAGCAGGGATACCTGCGGCCACGCATGGCGCGCATCGGGCTGGGGCCGGGCCAGCCGAAGCTGCTGGGCTTCATCGCAAAGAACGGCCCCTCGACCCAGCACCAGATGGCGCAGTATTTCGAAATAGATGCCGCGGCCGTCTCGCGCATGCTGGACTCGCTGAAGCGCAACGGCTTCATCGAGGAGCACCCCTGCAAGGACCGCCGCTGCCGCCAGTGCCAGCTGACGCCGCGCGGGCACGAGGCACTGCGCCAGTGGGACGCCTACTGCGACACCGAGCAGAACGCCATGCTGCAGGGATTCTCCCCCGACGAGGCGCGCCAGTTCATGGACTACCTGAAGCGCGCGCACGACAACCTGATGCGCGCAAACGAGGCAGACCGACGCGCCGCCGGTGACGGCAGCCCCACCAGCAAATCGGCCCGTGCAAATACGAAGAGATCGGCCGCGATGAGGGTCGATGCAGCGAACGTCGACACCACCGCCCGCGCGACCGCGGCGACCAACAGCCGCGCAAAAGCATCCACCCGCAACCAACCAATCGGAGGTGAGGCCCAGTGAGCGGCAGTGCCAGTAGCGACCTCAAAATCGTGGCAAAGCACCTGCGGCCGTACCGGCGGCAGTTCATCCTCTCGGCGGTCTGCGTGTTCATCGAGGCCAGCCTGGAGCTGTACATCCCCGTGCTGATGGCACGCATCGTGGACGTGGGCGTGGCGTCGGGCGATGTCCACCTGATTCTGCAGCTGGGACTGCAGATGGTGGTCACCGCCGGCATCGCCGGCCTGTTTGGCCTGGGCTACGCGCGCTTCTCGGCACAGACCGCCATGGGGTTCGGCTCGAACCTGCGAGAGGCCGAGTACGCCCGCGTGCAGGAGTACTCGTTCCAGAACCTGGACGAGTTCGACTCGTCTTCGCTGGTCACGCGCATGACCACCGATGTCACCGTGATCCAAAACGCGCTGGTCATGGGCTTTCGCCCGATGTTGCGCGGTCCCGTCATGCTGGTGATGGGCGTCATCCTGGCCTTCACCATGAGCATGAAGCTGGCCGTGGTGTTCCTGGTGATCCTGCCCCTGCTGGCGCTGGCTCTGGGCCTCATCGTGATGAAGGTGGCGCCCCTGTACGGCATCCTGCAGACCAGCATGGACCATCTGAACGACACCCTTCAGGAGGACCTGGTGGCCGTGCGCGCCATCAAGGCCTACGTGCGCGAGAAGTACGTGGCGGGTCGTTTCGAGCAGGTGAACCTGCGCCTGGCCAACGCCGCCACCCGCACGTTCAGGACAGCCGTGCTGAACACCCCCATATTCCAGCTGTCCATGAACGTGGCCAGCGTGGCGCTGCTGTGGTTCGGCGGCCAGATGGTCATGAGCGGCGAGCTGGGCGTGGGAACCCTGACCGGCTTCATGAGCTACGTTTTGCTAATCATGAACTCCCTCATGATGATCAGCAGCGTGTTCCTGCTGCTGGCGCGCGCCATCACCAGCATCCACCGCGTGGGCGAGGTCATCCGCGAGGAGCCCACGCTGACCTCCCCCGAGCACGGCCTGACCCACGTGGAGTCGGGCGACGTGCGCTTTGAGCACGTCAGCTTCAAGTACAGCGCCCAGGCACGTAAGGACGTCCTGGAGGACGTGGATCTGCACTTCCCCGCCGGCTCCACCGTGGGCATCCTGGGCGGCACCGGCTCCGGCAAGTCATCGCTGGTGCAGCTGATCGCGCGCCTGTACGACACAACCAGCGGCCGCGTCACCGTGGGCGGCCACGACGTGCGCGACTACGACCTGGCCGCGCTGCGAGACGCCGTGGGCGTGGTGCTGCAGAAGAACGTCCTGTTCACGGGTACTGTGCGCCAGAACCTGCAGTGGGGCAACCCCCAGGCCACCGACCAGCAGCTGCTGCAGGCCTGCAAGGTGGCCTGCGTCGACGAGTTCCTGGACCGCATCGGCGGCCTGGACGGCGACCTGGGCCACGGTGGCGGCAACGTGTCGGGCGGCCAGAAGCAACGCCTATGCATAGCGCGCACGCTGCTGAAGGACCCCAAGGTCATCGTGTTCGACGACTCCACGAGCGCCGTCGACATGGCCACCGACGCAAAGATCCGCGCACACCTGGCTCAGCTGCAGGGCGTGACGAAGGTCATCATCGCCCAGCGCGTGAACTCCGTCATGGACGCCGACCAAATAGTGGTGCTGGACGACGGCCGCGTGCACGCCGTGGGCACGCACCAGCAGCTGCTGGAAGGCGACGACATCTACCGCGAGCTGTACCAGTCGCAGATTGGCTCGGGCGTGGCGGGAACCGTCGATGCGGCCAGCACGCCAGCAGCCGACGAGCCCGATTCGACAGCCGCCGCCGACCCGCACGCGAACGCGACGCAGGCCACAGCCCCGCAGGTCGCGGCCCCTCAGAACCCCGCATCCACCGGAAAGGAGGCCCACAATGGCAGGTAAGGGCACCGCACCCAAGCGTCCGCAGAACCTGGGACGCACCCTCAGGCAGTTCGTCAGCTACATGGGCCATGCGAAAAAGATGATGCTGGTGGTGGCCGTGCTGGTGTGCGTCTCGGGCACGGCGAACCTTTTGGGCACGTACATGATCAAGCCCGTGGTCAATGCCGTGGGCCAGGGCGACTTCGGCCACTTCGTCAGCCTGGTGAGCCTGACCGCGGCCATCTATGCCGCAGGCGTAGCGTCTTGCTTTGGCTACACCCAGACCATGGTGCGCGCGGCGCAGCGCGTGGTGTTCGACATCCGCCGCGACCTGTTCCGTCACCTGGAGACGCTGCCCCTCCAGTACTTCGACCGCACGCGCAACGGCGACATCATGAGCTACTTCACGAACGACGTAGACACCGTGTCGGAGGCACTGAACAACGCCTTTGCCAACATGATCCAGGCAGCCATCCAGACCGTGGGCACCGTGATTCTGCTGCTGGTGCTGAACTGGCAGCTGACACTGATAACCCTCGCCTGCGACGTGGTCATCACCCTGTACGTGCGCTTCTCGGGCCACCGCTCAAAGATGCTCTTCTCGGACCAGCAGCGCACGCTGGGCCAGCTGGACGGCTACGTGGAAGAGATGATCGCCGGCCAGAAGGTCATCAAGGTCTTCAACCACGAACAGGCCAACCTGCGCGGCTTTCATCGTCTGAACGAGGAGCTGCGCCGCAGCGGCACGGGTGCTCAGGCCTACGCCTCGACCATGGTGCCCGTGACGGTGGCCATCTCGTACGCCAACTACGCCATCGTGGCCGTGGTGGGCGGCTTCATGGCCATGAACGGGCTGACCGACGTGGGCAGCCTGGCCAGCTACCTGGTGTTCGTTCGCCAGGCGGCCATGCCTATCAACCAGCTGACGCAGATGGGGAACTTCTTCCTGACAGCCCTGGCAGGCGCAGAGCGCATCTTCCGTGTGATGGCCGAGCCGCCCGAGATCGACGAGGGCACCACGACCCTGGTGCACGCCAACGAGCAGCAGGCAACCGAACCACAGCAGGCTCCCAGCCAGCAGCAGGCCATCGCACCGCTGCACGCGACCACGACGCAGCCAGCCTCCATCCGCAAGGCCGCCGGCGCCGAGGGTTGGCAGTGGAGAAGGGCAGACGGCTCGACCACTCCCCTGCGCGGCGACGTGCGCTTCAGCCACGTGGACTTTGGCTATACGCCCGACCAGACCGTACTTCACGACCTGACCCTGTACGCGAAGCCCGGCCAGAAAATCGCCTTCGTGGGCTCCACGGGCGCGGGCAAGACCACCATCACGAACCTGATCAACCGCTTCTACGACATCCGCTCCGGCTCAATCACCTACGACGGCATCGACGTGCGCGACATCCGCAAGGCCGACCTGCGAGAGTCCCTGGGCATCGTTTTGCAGGACACGCACCTGTTTGCCGGCAGCATTGCCGACAACATCCGCTTCGGCAAGCTGGACGCCACGAAGGCGGAGGTCAGGCATGCCGCGCACATCGCGAACGCCGACTCGTTCATCAGCAGGCTGCCCCAGGGCTACGACACGCAGATCACGGCCGACGGCGCGAACCTGAGCCAGGGCCAGCGCCAGCTCATAGCCATCGCCCGCGCCGCCGTGGCCGACCCGCCCGTGCTGATCCTGGACGAGGCCACGTCCAGCATCGACACGCGCACCGAGGCGCTCATCGCCCGCGGCATGGACTCGCTCATGGCCGGCAGGACCGTCTTCGTCATAGCCCACCGCCTGTCTACCGTACGCAACGCCGACGCCATCATGGTGCTGGAGCACGGCCGCATCATCGAGCGCGGCACCCACGACGAGCTGCTGTCTCAGCACGGCGAGTACTGGCAGCTGTGGACCGGCGCCAAGGAGCTGGATTAGCGCTACCGCTTTGCCCCAACCATTCGCGCCGCTCCACGTCGCATCGCTCCATGCCGAGAAGGGCCGCCGCCCAGCATGCCCTTCTCGGCGTGTTCTTTTGCAAGAAGAACTGGCGCGCTTGTGGGCGGGACGCTCCAGACGAGACCCACATAGCGAAGCGGGGACCCACCGTTTGGTGAGTCCCCGCTTTTGGTTCGTACCTTGCCGTTCGGCTCCCGTCAGATACCCGGGAGCCGAACGGCGTTGAGTCGGACTAGCGTCGCCAGCTACTCCTGGTTCTCGTCGCGACGACGCTTGATGCCCAGCGCGGTGGCGATGGCGCCGAAGACCGCGGCAATGCCGGCCGTGGCGCTGGAGGCGTCACCCGTCTTGGGCAGCGACTGCTTGGCCTGGGCGACCTGCTTCTGGGCCTCCTTCACCTGTGCGGCGGGAGCCGTGGGCGTAGTCTTGCTCGGCGTCGCAGGAGCTGCGGGCGTCGTGGGCTCGGTCTTGGCCTCGGCCACCGTGAGGGTGCCCAGGTGCTCGACCACGGTGTAGTTGGACTTCTGCGCAGTGGTTGCCGCATCGTCCCACGCCAGCTCGTAGGTGTTCTGCGAGCTGCCAACCTCGGTCTGGGAGCCGGTCACCTTGAGGGCAACCTTCTCGCCATTCACAAGGCCGTCCACGTGGGCGTCCTTGCTGTTGGTCAGCGCAGTTCCGTCGTACTCCTTCGTGGCGTTGGGCGTGTAGACGTCCAGCGGGGCGGGGTTGATCTGGTACGAGGTGTCAACCGCGCCGGTGTAGTTGCCGGTGCCGTTGATGGTCACCGTCACCTTACCCGCGTTGGTGGTGTCCTCGCTGTAGGACAGGGTGTAGTCGGTGCCCTCGACCAGGTCCTTGCCGGTGGCGGCGTCGTGGACCGTCGGCTTCTGCTGCTGCGAGGTGCCGTTGTAGGTGACGTCCTCGGGCGCGGTGATGGTGAAGCGCTTGGCGTCGGGGTTGTCCGGGTCGTTCGGGTTGATGTTGGCGGCCTTCACCTCGAGGGTGCCGAGGTTCTCCTGGTCCAGCTTGTAGTTGGTGGACTTGGAAGGCGTGTTGGCCGCGGCAAACAGGGTGCGAGCCTTGACGACACGGGAGACGCCGTCGCCGAAGGTCAGCGTGTGGCTGTTGGTCGACTTGCCGGCCTCGGTCTGTGATCCGGTCGTCACGAAGGTGTAGGTCTCGCTAGGCAGGATGCCATCGACATGGCCCGTGGCGGTCAGAGGCGTACCGTCATAGGTCTTCGAAGCGCCCTCGGTCGTGACCGTGTAGCCCTTCGGCAGAATCTGGTACGTGCGTGTGACCTGGCCGGAGAGGTTGTTCTGGCCGGTGACGGTCACCGTGACGGTGCCGGCATCGACTGCCGGGGTGTACTCGACGGTGTAGTCGTCGGTGCTGACCGCGCCGCCGTCCTTGAAGCTGACGGTGACGGGCTGCTGCTGGGGCTGGCCGTTGTAGGTGACGTCGTCGAGCTGGCTCACCGTGAAGGCGTTCTCGTCGGCGATGTTGCCGGCGGTCACCGTCAGGGTGCCCAGGTGCTCGTCGACCGTGTAGTTCTTCTGCTGCGCCGTGCCGGTCCACTGGATCTCGTAGGTGTTCTGCGAGCTGCCGGCCGCGGTCTGGGAGCCGGTGGTCTGGAACTCGGCGCGCTCGCCGTTCACGAAGCCGGTGACGGTGCCCTGAGCAGTCAGAGGCTTGCCGTCGTAGGCCTTCGAGGCGTCAGGCGTGGTGACCGCCAGCGTCGCCGGCGTTATCTGGTAGGTCTGCGCCACGGTGCCGGAGTAGTTGCCGGTGCCGTTGACGGTAACCGTGACGGTGCCCACGTTGGTGGTGTCGTCGCTGTAGCTCAGCGTGTAGTCGGTGCCGGGCACCAGGTCCTTGCCGGTAGCGGCATCGTGGACCGTGACCTCGTCCTTCTGGGGGAGGCCGTTGTACACGACGTCAGCAGGCTTGCTGATGGTGAAGCGCTTGGCATCGGGGTTCGTCGGGTCGTTCGGGTCGGGCGTGTCGGGGTTGACCTCGGCGGCGTTGATGGTCAGCGTGCCGTTCTGGTACGTCACGCTGTAGTTGCCCTGACTCGCCTCGCCAGACGGGGTGATGGCGTAGGCGCCAACGTTCTCGCCCTGCTCGCGGGTCAGGTCGTAGACGATCTTCGACTCGGGCTCGTCGTTCACCAGGCCGGAGACCGTGGCCGAGAGGGACGGGTCCTTCTCGCCGTAGTTCTTGGAGGCGTCGTTGGCCTTCACGACGACCTGGGCCTGCTTAATCTGGTAGGTCGTGTCGACGGAACCGGAGTAGTTACCGATGCCGTTGATGGTCACCGTGACGGTGCCGGCATTGGTGGTGTCCTCGCTGTAGGACAGCGTGTAGTCGGTGCCCTCGACGAGGTCCTTGCCGGTGGCGGCGTCGTGGACCGTGGGCTTCTGCTGCTGGGACTGGCCGTTGTAGGTGACGTCCTCGGGCGCGGTGATGGTGAAGCGCTTCTGGTCCGGGTTGTCCGGGTCGGGCGTGTCGGGGTTGATCTCGGCAGCCGTGATGGTCAGCGTGCCGGTGACCTTGTTCACGACGTAGTTCTGCGTCTGGTCGGCGCCGGCCGCGTCGGTGACCTTAGCGGTGCCGTTGAATGCGCCATTGTAGCTGCCAGCGTTCGTACCCTTGGCAGAGTACGTGAGGCCGTCCAGCGTCTGGCCATCAAGCAGGCCAGAGGTCGTGTAGCCGGTGAGCTCGTGCTCCTGGCCGTCGTAGGTGATGGTCTGGCTCTCGCCCGTGACCGTGGCGGGCATGGTGGCAGCAGTGATGGTCAGCGTGCCGTCGGTAACCTCGACGTTGACCTTCTTGTAGTTCGGGCTGGTGGCGGTGAACTTGCTCGCGTCCAGGCCCATGAAGTAGGTGCTCACGTTCGTGCCCTGCGCGACGGCGGTCTGGCCGTCGTTCAGGCTGACGCTGATGGAGCCGTCGACCGAGGCGGCGTCGGAGGTCCAGCCCTCGACGGACTTCTGGGTGCCGTCGTAGGTGAACGAGCCGGAGTTGCCCGTCACGTGAACGGTGGCCTCGTCGGCCTGGTTCACGGTCAGCGTGCCGGTGTCCATCGTGATGCTGTAGTTCGACGCCTTCGTGTTGTCGTTCAGCTTGTAGGTGAAGGCGTTCTTCGCGGAGCCGGCGTCGGTGATGGAGCCGGTCACGTCGTACGTCGCGCCCTCGCCCTCGGCGAAGCCGTCGCCACCGGGGGTCACGGTGTGGTTGGTCAGAGGCTTGCCGTCGTAGGTCTTCGAATCGCTGGCGGAAGTCAGCGTGACCTGGCGCGGCGACACCGTCAGGGTGCCATCCGTGGTCTGGATGTTCGTGAAGTTGGCGGTCACGTCGTTACCGGAGGCATCGAGGACCTTGTACGTGGAAACCTTGTTAGCGGCGGTGCCGGCATCGGTGATGGTGCCGGCCGTGGTGGCCTGGCAGGTGAGGCCGCCGGGCAGGCCGGACTCGGTGACGTCAGTAGACGTCAGTGCGGTGCCGTCGTAGGTCTTTGTGGCGCTGCCGGCAGTGAAGCTGACAGCGGCGTCGTTCTTGGTCACCTCGAGGGTACCCAGGCTGTCGACCACGTTGTAGTTGGACTGCTTTGCGGAGCCGGTCCAATTGAGCTCGTAGGCGTTATTCGAGCTGCCGACCTCGGTCTGGGAGCCGGTCACCCTGAAGTCGACCGTCTCACCGTTCTGGAGGCCCTCGTAGGTGGCGCCATCAGACTTCGTCAATGCGGTCCCATCGTAGGCCTTCGAGGCATCGGGCGTCGTGACCGTCAGCGTGGCCTTGTTGATCTTGTAGGAGCGCTCGACCGTGCCGGAGTAGTTGCCCTTACCGGCGACGGTCACCGTGACGGTGCCCGCGTTCGTGGTGTCGTCGCTGTAGCTCAGGTCGTAGTCAGTACCCTGGGTCAGCGTCGTGCCGGTCTTGGTGTCCTTCACCGTGACGCCCTGCTTCTGCTCCTGGCCGTTGTAGGTAACGTCAGAAGGAGTCGATACATCGAAGCGGGACTCATCCGTGATGTCAGCAGCCGTGATGGTGAGGGTGCCAGGCACGAAGGTCACGCTGTAGTTGCCCTGGCTGGCCTCTCCAGACGGAGTGATAGCGTAGGTGCCCGGAACCTCGCCCTTGGCACGTCCCAACGTGTAGGTAATCGTGTCGTTGTTCAGCGTGCCGGAAACAGTAGCCGAGAAGGACGAATCATGTTCGCCGTACTTCTTGGTGGCGTTGTTGGCTGTCACCGTGACAGGCTTCTGGGCCACACTGATGTGCAGGCCGTCCTTCTGGACAGTCTTGTAGCCGACCTTGGAAGCACGGACGCTGATGTTGCTGGTGGTGCCCACGTCGGTACGGCTGGGTGCAGTCGCCGACCACGTAGCGCCGCCATCAGTGGAGTACTCAATGGTCGCACCCTCGACAGAGGCAGAGGCGCTCAGGGTATGAGCCTGGCCGTCGTAGGTTGTGTCGATGGAGTCGGCGTTCACCAGGTTGATCTTTGCGCAGTAGACTATGGGGATGGTCTGGCCATCTGAGGCGGAGCTGACCTGGAACTGGTCGTCGTTCAGCGGCTCATAGGTGCTGGCCCAGTCGGAGCCTGCGGCATTAGCGACGATTGCCTCGACCTGGGACTGGTCGATGCGCGCTGCTGCGCCTGTAGCGACGACAGCCTTAGCGGAGCCCGCGTCGGTGGTGGTGCCGTCTGCATTGTGCAGCACGACCTTCACCGTGACGTTGGCCTCGCCGTTCTGGGTCCACTGGCTCACGAAGTGGAAGTTGCCGTTCGTTGCATAGGCGACGTTGATGCTGTCGATGGTGAAGGTGTCGCCTGGCTTGTAGACCTTGCCGGATGTGTCGCCCTTGAGCACCCAGCCCGTGAAGTGCTGGCCCTGCTTTGTGGTTGTGCATTCAGGGATGGTGTAGGAGCCATTGTACTTGTAGGAGCCAGAGGCAGCTGCATCGTCGTAGATTGTCGTATAGGTCGTCGTGGCATCAGGCGTCGCGACGATGGAGATGCGGATGTCCTTCGGCTGCCAGCTCCTATCATCGGCACCGATGGTGATGGTGTAGGAGCCGTTGTTGTTCTTTCTCAGCCACCGGTGGTCACTGGTATTCGTCAGCATGTGTCCATCTTTGTCACGAGCGGTGATGGTTACACCAGACGTGCTCAGCGTGTAGCCATCCTTGACCGTGAACGTGAATGTCGAGCTATATCTGGTGTCCCTGACATAGAAGTCGAAGATTCCCGGATAGAGCTTGTTGTCATCCACATGGTTGGCCGTGCCGCCGTTGGACGTCACATAGTCGACGCCGACGAGCTGGTTGACCCAGACCTCGGAGGTGGCCTGGTCCTTGTAGTTCGTACTCACCGAGATGTTGCCGTAGACATTCTTGCCCGAGGCAGCCGCGATGGTGACCTGATAACTCGGAGCCCAAGAGTAGCCGCTCCTCGTGACCGTGATGGTCGTGCCATCGGAGAGCGTCGCGGTGGCGATGCCATTGGTAGGCGGAATGTTAGCCATGACTTCGCCGGATGCCAGCGTGATGGTCAGTTTGTTCAGCACCTTGGCATGGTCGGACCACTGGTCGTACCTATCCAGCCGGAAGCTGACGGAGCTGCCGGTGGTGTAGTGGAGGCTGCCGCCGTTCTGGGAATTCAGCTTCGTATCGCCGTAGGTCAGATAGGTGTTGGAGGAGTTTGCAAACGTCAGCGTATGCTGGCTCGAGAGGTTCACGGTCACGGTCGTGGCACCGGTGACGCCGCTCAGGGTGTAGCCGTTGCTGCTCGACGTGATAGTGCCGCTATCCGAGACGACGCTGTCGACCGAAAGGCCCGTGGCAGGCGTGAAGGCGATGTTCGCGGTGCCGTTGGGGGTCACACCGGAAGGACCGACGAGCGAGCCGGCATCGGCCGCCGTGGCCTCCTTGCCGTCGATCGTGTACTTGTAGGTAATGGCGTAGGAGCCGCGGTAGTGAACCTGCAGGTCCGTGGCCTTGGAGGCGGCGATCTGCGCGATGGAGCCGTCAGCCGTCACGGCCAGCAGGGTGCCGTCGGAAGCGATGGAGAACGAGATGACATCGGTGTTGTAGATGGATGCATGGTCAAATGCGTAGCCATCAGGAATATTGTCGGACGCAGCTGCATTCTTGGCGATATTGCCTGCCGCGAGCGTGCCCGTGGTCGTCGTGCCGTCGTTGTCGTTCACGAACGTGACCGTGGCGCTAGTGGCCGCGGCGGTGGTGTTCACCGACAGCAGCGAGTTGATGCTGGCCAGCAGCGCCGCGGCGCCCTGCTGAGACTCGGAGGAAGTGCTGGTGGAGTCGTCGGTCTGCTCGGCCGTCTGGTCGTCGGCTTGGTCGCTGGACTGGTCCTGCGCCTGGCTGTCGGTCTGGTCGCTGGCCGCGTCCTGCGAGCCGGAGTCATCGGTCGAAGCGGCAGGCTGCTGCGCGTCGCTGGACTGGTCCTGAGAGGATGCGTCCTTGGCGGTGGAGTCGTCCGTGGCAGCCGGCGTCGTCTGCTCGTCCGAGCTCTGCGAGGAGTCATCGGCGGCGGGCGCGGGAGCGGGCTTTGCGGTCTGGCCCACGATGGCATAGATGGACGGGAAGTCCTTCACCTGCGCGGTGGCGGCACCGCCGCTGACCGCGGAGAGGCACGTGGGCGTGCCGGTGGCGCTCATCTGTTGGTACAGGGTGACGGAGTCGCCCGAAATGCCAGCAGCGCTGAAGCTCACGATGACGGCCTTGGCAGGCGTGACCTGCTGGCCGTTCACGGTGAACGACAGCTTCACGGCGGACAGGCCGCTGACCACGTTGCCGTTGGCATCGGCCAGCGAGGCGTACGTGGAGTTGACGTCGCTCGTGGCGGAGGTGGCCACCAGCTGCGCGCCCTTGGGCAGGGCGCCCTCGGGAGCCGACACCTTTACGGTGACACCGTCCACCGTGGCGCTCAGCGTGGTGGCAGGCATGGTGTCCTCGGTGGTCGTCTGCTGGGTGGCAGCGGTCGAGGACGTGGTCGACTTCGAGCTGCTGGCAGCGGAGTTGCCAGACGTGCTGGTGGACTTGGAGGAAGTGTCCTCGGACTTCTGGCTGCTAGATGCAGCCTCGGAAGCGCTTGAGGACTTGGTGGTCTCCTGGCTGGACTTCGCACTGGAGTCCTCGGATGCAGCCTTCGTGGACGCAGTCGACGCGGTGCTGGCCTCGTCGTCGTTCGTCGGCGTGGTGGTCTCGGTTGGCGCCTGCTCGGCCAGCGCAGGCATGGGTGTGCCTGCAGTCGTCATGGCCACCGTCAGAACCACAGCCATCGTCTTGCTGAACTTGCTGTTCCTGCTCAAGAGGCTGGGCTTTTCGTGAGTTTCGTCTGACATGAGATTCCCCTCTCGATAGCTCGGTATGCCGGCGACGACTAATGCTACGGCGCCGCCCCCATACCATTTCCATAATCCAGCTAGCCACCTTTATGACGTAAGTGACAGTATCAGTGAGAAGAACCACCGTTTTTATGTACAACAAGTGATCATTCTGTGAATGGCTGGAATTTGACAAGTAAAGGATTATTCTCTACCGGGCATGCAACGAAACTGCAAAGGCTCTGTAAGCTGGTGTTTTATTA
>JAQXQO010000169.1 GCA_029101205.1 Coriobacteriales bacterium
GGGAACTCCAGGTTGGCGTCGCCGCCGATGGGGTCGGCGTTCACGATGCCTGCGTGGTTCAGGTTCCTGCGCAGGTCGCGCACGGCGGGACCGTAGGACTCCACCGCCGACACCCAGGAGCAGCGCCTTGCCAGGGGCAGAGTGAACGTGCCCGCTCCGCTGTACAGGTCCATGGCCTCGTCGTCGCGGGTGGGCTCCAGGGCCTCCATCACCAGCTGCTGCAGGCGCTCGGCACCGGGCGTGTTCACCTGGAAGAATGACGGGGCCGACACCATCATGCGCTCCTGCCCCAGCTGCTCCTCCCAGTGGCCGCGGCCGCCCAGGACCTCCAGGCCGGCGATCTTGCGGGCCTTCAGCGGTCCCTTGGTCATGACGCGGACGATGGAGGTGGCTCGTCCCTGAGTGGCGTCGGACAGCACCTTTGCGGCCTGGGCGCGCGGGAAGGGCCCGGGCTGGGTCCACAGGGCAATCTCCACCTGGTGCGTGCGGCTGGAGGCGCGAATGCCGATGCGGTCCAGGTCAAGGCCGTGAGAGTTTGCCAGGTACGAGACGGCACCGCTGACGGACTTGGCCAGCTTCTGGTGGTCGGCGTCCAGAAGGGGGCAGCTGTCGGCCTTCACCAGGCCGCCCACGCCCACCGGAACGGCGGGCACGGCACCGCGCCTGCCGCGCTTCTTTGACCTGCGGGCCTGCTGCATGGCGGCCTGCATGGCCTGCTGGGGGGACGCCTGCACGCCAGCTCTGCCGTGCATGCCAATGGTCACGCTGGATCCCCTGCGGGCAAAGCCCAGCTCGATCTTGTTTCGGTAGCCCCAGTCGGCGCTGGGAGCCTCGCAGGCGGCCACCAGCCGCTCAGCTTCGTCCTGGTCGAAGTGGCCCACGTGCACCAGCGAGCTGACCACGTTGTCGCGCTTCTGGCGCAGCTGGGCCTCACGGGAAAGCGACGCCCAGGGGCAGCCGTCGCACAGCATCGCCAGGGGGCAGGCAGGCTTCACGCGGTCCTTCGAGGGCTCCACCACCTCGGTCACCGTGGCGCGGCTGAACGAGGGGCCGGACTCCACGATGCGGGCCCTCACCGTGTCCCCGGGCACACCGCCCTGCACAAACACGGTCTTCCCGTCTGGCAGGTGGCCTATGGCGTCGGCGCCATAGGCCATGCGCTCCACCGGTATGGTGACGTCGGCCGAGTCGTTCTGATTAGTGCTTTGGGGTTCGGTTGACATGTGGCCCGCTTTCTGGTTCTGGTTTGATGAGCTCCATAGCATTCTATAGCTGCGGGAACGCTATTGAGGAAGGTGCACGAATTCTGCCGCCATACCGACAGGGGCATGCGCGCGGGATACAAGAAAAAGGTCAGTGGCGCCCAGAATGAGCGCCACCGACCATGAGGTTCGTCTTGCGGCCTGAAAGAGCACCGCCAGCAGAGGGCAGGAAGAGGCCCGAGCTAGACGCTGTGGCTTACTTACCGCCGAACAGCATACGGAAGCCCTCACCGATGAGGTGGAAGGCCTCGGCCACTCGGTTGCCGGACGTGTGCTCGCTGGACACGCGCTGGATCTGCAGCTGCTCGGCCGGCCGCGTGTTGGCAGCGCCGCGCTGCGCGCCGGAGGTCTGGAAGCTGGCGTGCGGCGCCTCGTAGGTCACGCGCTCGCCCTGCTGGGCCTGTGCATTCTGGCACTCGGCGGAAATCTGGGCCTTGACCTTCTTTGCGGCGTCCGTGACCGCGTCGGTGGAGATGGTCGCGCTGACGGGAGACACCTTTGCGGCGGGCGCTTGAGCGGCGGCCTGCACGTTGGCAGCGGGAGCGGCGGCCTGGGCCTTGGCGGCCTCGGCCGTAGCCTTGGCTGCAGCTGCCTTCGCGTCATCGGCGGCAGCCTTTGCGGCAGCGGCCTCGGTTGCGACCTCGTTGGCGGCGGTGCGGACCTCGGCCACCTTCTGCGCGATGGGACCACGCTTCAGCACGCGCGGCAGCACCTGGGGCTTCTGGGGCATGGCGTTGGCGGCCACGTCGTTCTCGCTCTTTGCGTAGGTGCGGATGTTTGGCAGCGACAACAGCTGGTCGGCCAGCTCGTGCGACATCGTGGGCATGATGGAGGCCACGGGCGTCACCTCGTGCTGGGCCTGCGAGTCGCCCTCGTGGGCGCGCAGGTATGCCAGCTGCAGCAGGACCTCCTGGCTGTTGATGCGCGGGTCGCCATCGTGGATGGGGATGCGCTCCCAGGTGCCGTCGCTGGTAAGCTGGCGCGCCTTCAGGTTGTCGGCCAGCTGCAGGTTCATGTACTGGATCACGAGCGAGCGGCACGTCGGGTCGAACACCGGGTAGGCAATCTC
>JAQXQO010000170.1 GCA_029101205.1 Coriobacteriales bacterium
TGCCGACGACCTGGAGTCCCTGGGCCTCCAGAAGACCGGCCTCGAGACGCTGGCCCACGCCGCCTACCACCTGCCGCGCCGGCAGAGCTTCATTACCGCGCGCCCGACGGAGGTCCGCGCCTGGACCGTTCGCATCGGCGCGAAGGCCCCCGAGGCCGCTGGCGTCATCCACTCCGACTTCGAGCGCGGCTTCATCAAGGCCGAGACCATCAGCTACCAGGACTACGTCACCCTGGGTGGCGAGACGGGCGCCCGCGAGGCGGGTCGCCTGCGCATGGAGGGCAAGGACTACGTCGTCCAGGACGGCGACGTCATGGTCTTCCGCTTCAACGTGTAGCGGTGAACGGGACCGGCGGACTGCTCTTCCGTCCCGATTGCTCTGCTGGGGCACGTGACGCAGATTGCAAGAAGGGCTCGCCGTTCTCGTGCGGCGAGCCCTTCTTTGCGTATGCGCTGGGTCGGTAGGCTGTTGCGTTGCGGCGGCAGGCCGTAGCGGCAGGCTATCCGCTCGCAGACGGCACCGCTCTTTGCCTGCCTACTCCGTCTGCTGCTGGAGGTCGTCGCCCACGACCACGACCATGTCGTAGGAGGTGGAGTAGGTGCCGTCGTTCTTTTGCGCCGACACGCTGTCACCCAGGTGGCGCGCCAGGGCCTCGGCCTTGGACTGGTTGGCCGAGCCGTTGTAGTACACGGTGGTGGTCGTGTTGTCGCGCTTGCCGCCGTCGGTGGCGGTGGCGTTGTAGCCAAGCTGGCCCAGTCGGGACGCCAGGCGGGCGGCCAGGCCGGAGGTGCCGGTGCAGTTGAGCACCTGCACGCTGCCGGTATCCTGCTGGTCGTCGTCCGAGCCGTCGCCGGACGAGGAGCCCGAGCTGCTGGAGCTGTCGGAGCTGTCGGTCGTGGGGGACTCGCCGGCATCCACGCGCGCCATCATGGTCTTCCACTCGGACGAGTTGGACTTCTCGTACCAGATGCCGTTGATGTAGGCGCTGGTGGTGGGGTTGATGGCGGTCTGCACGTCGTTGTCGAAGTCGAGCCCCTTCATCTTTGCCGCCAGGCTCAGGATGGACGAGACGTCCATGTCGGTGGTCACGCTGCCGGACAGCTGGGTGATGGCGCTGACCATGGTGGCGGCGTCGCTGGACAGGATCTTCTTTACCATGGCGGTGATGACCATGCGCTGTGCCGCGGCGCGATACTGGTCGCCGTCGTTGTACGCGTCGTAGGCGTGGCGGCAGCGGCACAGCAGAAGGGCGGTGTTGCCGTCCAGCGTCTGCGGTCCGGCCTTCAGGTCCAGGCCGGTGTAGTCGGGGTCGTACACGTCCATGGGCAGCGTGACCTCGATGCCGCCGATGGCGTCCACGATTTTGGAGAACGAGTTGAAGTCCACCTCGGCGGAGTGCGAGATGTCTACGCCCGCGAACTGGCTGACCGTCTGCACCATGAGCGCCTTGCCCCCGTACGCGTAGGCGGCATTTATCTTTGAGTTGCCGTAGCCGGAGATGTTCACCAGCGTGTCGCGGTGAATCGAGACCATGGTGACCTTCACGTTCACGGGGTCCACGCGCACCAGCATGATGGAGTCGGAGCGGCCGGTGTCGCCCTCGGCCTGGCGCTCCTCGTCGGAGTCCACGCCCATCAGCAGCATGTAGAAGGGCTCGTTTTCGTCGGACTGTTTCAGCGAGGCCAGGAGCTCCGCGTCGTTCGACTGGAGTCTGCCGTTGATGTACGCGGTGTAGCCTGCGATGGCGGCCACGACGACCCCCACCGCTATGAGGACGCCCAGGATCCAGGGCTTCAGACCCTTGTGCGGCCGCTTGGCGTTGCGCGGCTGGCGCCGGGGTGCGTTGCGGTTGCGGCCTTGCTGGCCCTGTCCCCGTCTGCCAGAACGGGGTTGCGCCGCGTCGCGCGAATCGGTGCGACCCTGGTGCTGCTGACCGTTGGGCTCGTAGGGGTTGCGGGAGCCTGAGCTTGCGTAGCGCCCCGATGGGCCATAGCTGCTCGAGCGGTACCCGTTGTCATTTGATGATTGATATGATGATCGGTACCTGGGCTGGTACCGGGATTGGTAGTTGGATTCAGGCGTGCGCGAGCTGTAGTACCGGCTGTACTGCTGGCGGTCGCCGGTGCGACCCTGAGCAGAGTAGCCGTGTTGGCCGTCGGTCTGCCGCTGGTTGGTGCTGCTATATCGGAAGCCGTTGCCGTATCGCGAGCTGTCGTACCGCGAACTGCCATACCGAGAGTCGCTGTCGTAGCCCGAGCCATCGTAACGGCCGTGCCTGCTGCCGTAGCGGTCGCTGCGGGCAAAGTCGCCCCGCGTGTCTGCGGCTTCGTCCGCTTGCGTCGGGCGGTGCCTGCGCGCCTGATATCGATCGCGGTCGTTGCCGCGCGAATCATATGGTGTCAAGAGAACGTCCCTTGTGTGTTTGAGCTTCATTTGGCGCTCGGGGCGGTGGCCCCGATTGTGCGCGAGGCACCATTATGATGCGGCGCCCAGTCCCGATGGCTCCAGAGGGGCGCGAACACACGAAGAGTGCAGCGCTGAAGCCCGGCCGCACAAGGACGGCTACGCTGCAGCCTGCAAGGCCTGGTCGGACGACGCGGTGTCCCCGCTGGCGCCCTCGTCGGCGCCCGTGCCGTCGGTGGAGGTCTGCTGGGCGTCCGCCGAGGAGGCTTCCTCAGAGGAGGACCCCGTCGGGGCTGCCCCCTCGGTCGCCTGGTCATCCGTGCTGTCCTCGGTGGGCGAGAGCCCGTTGTCGACGCGATACATCATGACCTTCCATGCCTCGTCGTCCACGGTCTCGCATGGGATGGCGTTTCTATATTGGGAGGTGGTCGGCTCCATGCCTGAGGTGACGTCGCTCTGGATGTCGATCCCGCGCATCTGCTTTGCCAGCTGCAGGAGTTCGCGCAGGGTCATGTCGGTGGTCACGCTGTCTGCCAGCTTCGAGATGGTGCCAACCGTGGCCAGGGGGTCCGTCTGCGCAAGAATCTTCTGGGCCACCGCCTCGATGACGGCGCGCTGGTTGGCGGCGCGATAGCGGTCGCCGTCGCCGTAGCTGTCGTAGGCGTGGAGCGAGCCGCACACCTGCGCGGCCGTGTACCCGTCCAGGGCCTGGGTGCCCGTCTGCAGATGCAGTCCGGTGTCGTCCGTGTCGTCCACGGCCACGGGCAGGTTTACTGTGATGCCGCCCACCTTGTCCACGATGTCGGCGATGCGGCTCATGTCCACCTGCGCGTAGTGTGAGATGTCCACGCCCGCGAACTGCGAGATGACCTGCGTGGTGTAGGACGCCCCGCCCAGTGCGTATGCGGCGCTGATGGTCTGCATGCCGTAGTCTCCCAGGTCCACCTGGGTGTCACGGTGGATGGACACCATCGTGACCTTCACGTTTGCGGGGTCCACGCGCACCAGCATGATGGAATCGGGGGACAAGACGCCGTCGCCCATGCCATAGCTAGCGGTCTGGGCGCTGCCCTCACCGTCGTCGATGCCCAGCAGCAGGACATAGAAGGGCTCGCCCGCGGACTTTGCTGTCAGCTGCTGAGGCAGGTCCGTGTCGAGGTTTTGCTGCAGCCGCGCGTCCACGTCGTGCACGTACCACAGGCCGTACGCAACGCCGCCCGCCACCAGCACCAACAGCACGCACGCCACTATGGCCACCACGCGGCGCACGCGATGCTTCCTGGTGCGGCGGCGCTTGCGGTGACTGCCATAGGGGTTTTGCCCCGTGTCCGGCACGTAGGCCCCGTCGTGCGTGTGGCTATCGTCGTCCCAGAAGGACCCGTCCACCTGGTCGGCGGCATCCACCGGGTGGAAGTGCCGCTGGTCGGCGACGGGCTGCCCGTTGGCGGCGGGCTGCTCGTCGGGGTTGGGAAGCGAGCCAAGGCCCCTGGGGCTGCGACCGTCTGTCTCCTCACCATGCGCATCGCCTGGCAAGAAGGACAAGTCCTTCTTGGAACCCTCTGCCGAAGACTCGGCGGGGGAGCCGGGAGCGCTTGCGCTCGGCGGCTGCGGGCTCGACGGCTGCGCCGTGGCTTCGCTGGCCTGGTGCCGCGCGGGCGTCCCGGGCTGCCCCTCGTCGTCTGGCTCCGGGGAGGCGGGGCCGTTGATCTGGTCCATCATCTCGTCGACCTCGGCGTCCAGCTGGCGCTGGAGGTCCATGTGCGCAGCCCTGCGACGCCTGGGCCTGCGCGCCGCCTGCACGTACACCAGCGTGGAGTCGGGATCGGAGTGTCCCATCAGGTAGACGCCGTCGGCCCCGTCGTCGTTCAGGTGCGAGGCATGGAGGGGCTGGCGGCTCTGCGAGTCGTCCGAGGGCCCCTTGTGCGGGTCGTTTTGCTCAGATGATGCCATGTCGGGCCTCCTGACAGAGGTCGGGCCATGCCACGTGTGGTGACACTGCCTCGCGGGGCGAGGCAAAGTCTCGCAGTCGTGGGTAGCAGTGGCATAAAGGGCATATATTATGACGTTGCAAGCCGCGCGGATACGAGGGCCAAAGTTTACGCTACGCTAGGAAAGATAATACATAAGGCCCTCTACCTGCAAATACTCATCCCCAGGAGGACAGATGCAGACTCAAATGCCCCAGCAGTTCGTCGCGGTCCTGGACTTTGGCGCCCAGTATGGGCAGCTCATAGCCCGGCGCGTCCGTGACCTGCACGTATATTCCGAGATCTTCCCCTGCGACGTGTCCGCGGACGAGCTGGCCGCAAAGCATCCCTCCGCCGTCATCCTGTCGGGTGGCCCCGCCTCGGTGTATGCCGATGACACCCCCGACATGGACGAGCGCATCCTCAGCATGGGCGTTCCCGTGCTGGGCTTCTGCTACGGCCAGCAGATCATGGCGGTGAAGCTGGGCGGCAAGGTGGGCCACACCCAGAAGGGCGAGTACGGTCCCGCAAAGCTGCATCGCCAGGGTGACTCCGTCCTTCTGGACGGCACGCCCCAGGAGCAGACGGTCTGGATGAGCCACCGCGACGCCGTCAGCCAGGTGCCCGAGGGCTTCCGCGTGACCTCGACCACCGACACCTGTCCCGTGGCCTCCATGGAGTGCCCCGAGCGCAGGCTCTTCTCGACGCAGTTCCACCCGGAGGTGCGCCACACCGAGTGCGGCAAGGCCATCCTGGAACGTTTCCTCTTTAATATCTGTGGCCTGCAGAAGAGCTGGACCATGGACAACATCATCGACCAGAAGGTCGACGAGATCCGTGCCGAGGTGGGGGACCGCAAGGTCATCCTGGCGCTGTCGGGCGGCGTGGACTCCTCCGTCACCGCCGCGCTGGTGCACCGCGCCATCGGCGACCAGCTGACCTGCGTGTTTGTGAACCACGGCATGCTGCGTAAGGGCGAGCCCGAGATGGTGGAGGAGGTCTTCCGCAAGCAGTTCAACGTGCCGCTGATCCACGTGCACGCCGAGGAGCGCTATGCGCAGCTGCTGGCCGGCGTGACCGACCCCGAGCAGAAGCGTCGCCGCATCGGCACGCAGTTCTGGAAGGAGTTCTTCGCCGTCGCCCAGCAGCTGGATGGCATCGAGTACCTGGCGCAGGGTACCATCTACCCTGACATCATCGAGTCCGGCGCGCGCAAGACCGGCGGCAAGGCCTCCACAATCAAGAGCCACCACAACCTGATCCCGTTCCCCGAGGGCGTGCACTTCGACCTGATCGAGCCGCTGGACCACTTCTTCAAGGACGAGGTGCGCCAGCTGGGCATCGCCCTGGGCCTGCCCGCAAAGCTGGTCTGGCGTCAGCCGTTCCCCGGCCCCGGCCTGGCCATCCGCATCATCGGCGAGGTCACCCCGCAGAAGCTGGCCATCCTGAAGGAGGCCGACGCTGTCGTGCGCGAGGAGCTGGACGCCTACAACCAGCGCCTGTACGAGCAGACCGGCGACCGCAACAGCGAGCATGCCTGCTGGCAGTACTTCGCCGTGCTGCCTGACATCAAGTCCGTCGGCGTCATGGGCGACGAGCGCACCTACCAGCGCCCCATCATCGTGCGTGCCGTGGAGTCCACCGACGCCATGACCGCCGACTGGGCCAAGCTGCCCTACGACGTCATCGGAAAGATCTCCAGCCGCATCGTGGACGAAGTCGATGGCGTGAACCGCGTGGTGTACGACGTCACGCCCAAGCCACCTGCGACGATTGAGTGGGAGTGATTCGGGCCCTATCTCACTCTGTCCCACTCTGCTGCGAAAGGTACTGTTTTCGCAGGTAGAATGGTGAAAGTGAAGATAACCGATGTCTCACTCCGACGCACTCCATAGCACTCCGCACGGGTTTATTCGTACCAGAATTCGTACCGCTTCGCTTATCGACGGAAAAACTTTGATGATGCCCTAGGGCTCAGAAAATGAGCGCCGCGGCCTCGATGGGGGACGTGGCGCTCATTGCGCATGGGAATAGCGTGTCGCGTCGAATGGCCTAGGGGATTGTCATGGGTGGGGCGGGGGAGTGCACCGGACATCGTTTGAGAACCGTTTTGAGAAGTGGCGGGACGCGTGTCCGTCAGCGCCCCCGCACCCTTGCGAACGCCCTGAGCCCGAGAGCCGCCGGCGCGAGCGCGACGCAGAGCAGCACGGCCACGACGACCGCGACCGCCCAGCGGAGCCCCTCGCGCCTCACCTGAGGATCTCGTTCACTCGGCGCTGCACGGCCTCGTAGTTGGCGCCCAGGCGGCGCCTTCGCTCCGCGCCGGTGCCGTACTCGCCGCGGATCACGGCCCTCGCGAGCGCGTCCACGTCCACGGCCTTGGCGCCACCGATGTTGCCGGCGCGCGTCGTGTAGTTCAGGCAGATCCAGCCGGCGCCGCTCCTCAGGCGGCCCCAGCCGTCGCGCGTCTCGACGACCGTGTAGGTGCCGCGGTCGCGGATGCAGCCCGTCTTGGGGAACTGCGTACCGGGTCCGCTGCGCACGTTCAGCGCGTCGGCGGTCACGCGCACGAGGAAGCCGCCGTCCGAGCCGGAGCCCCCGGCCGGCGCGGCCTTCGCGGGCACAGTCGCCGCCCCGCCCGTGATCCTCGCGTGCAGGCGCGCCCACTTGCCGGCGTCCACGTAGGGGGCCGGGCAGTGCTTGCCCGTCACGTCGTAGTGGCGTATCACGCCGGACGCGGGTATCCCGTACCTGCGCATGAGGTCGCCCACGAGCGACGCCAGGCTCGCCACCTGCGCCTCCGTGAAGTCCTCGCCCGCGCTGCAGACCTCGATTCCCACGCTCATGAGGTTCATGCCCCAGTTGCCGGCGTGCCAGGCGGTGTCGGACTCGCGCACGCTCTGGCGGACGTCCCCGCCCTTGCCGATGAAGTAGTGCGCGGAGGCGCCGCAGCGGTTGCGCGAGAAGTACACCAGGTTCTCGTGCGCGTTCCCGCGTGCCCCGGTGTAGTGCACGACCACGCGGCGCACGCGCTGCCCGCCGCGCCCCGGCGTGTAGTTGCGGCG
>JAQXQO010000171.1 GCA_029101205.1 Coriobacteriales bacterium
AGGTCATGACCGCCAGCGTGACATAGGGCACGTAGTACAGAAACGAGCGCAGGAAGCGGTTCGTTATCTGCCCCCTGATCAGTGTCATGGGCAGGATGCGCGTACCCAGCGTGACGGCGGACATAACGACCAGGTAGGGAATAACGCTAGGCTGCATCCCTGGCCGCCTTTCCGGCGGATTCCACGGCTGCCGTTGTGGGCGTCGTTTCCGATGGCGCATCGAGGGCCGCATCGCATTCGGGCGCGTCTGTGTCGGAATTGGCCTCGTCCGCGTCCTCCCCCACGGGGAACAGCGCCGCCGCGAGTGCGGAAAGCGCCACCGTCAGCACGATGGTCCTGGTGGAGGAGGACAGCGCGCTGACCATGGGCAGCCAGCCGAACGCCCAGCTGGCGGCGAAGCTGGCCACCACGAAGGCTGCGATGACGCGGTTCTTGCGCGCCGGAGGCACGATGATGGCGATGAACATGCCGTACAGCGAGACCGACAGGGCGCTGACCACGCGAAGGGGTAGGATGCCGCCGGCGACGGCGCCCATCATGCCGCCGAGCGCCCAGCCGGGCAGGGCCACCAGCATGGCGCCGTACGAGTAGTAGGGGTCGGCAGATCCGGGCCGCGCGATGGCGATGCCGAACAGCTCGTCAGTCAGGTCGAACCCAATGAGCACGCGATGTGCCAGGGGCGTGTCGGGGCTCAGCTTCTGCGACATGGAGCAGCTCATCAGCAGGTAGCGGGCGTTTGCTATCAGCATGACCACAGCTATCTCGACCAGCGAGCCGCCGGCGCCGATGACCGCGAAGCCCGCGAACTCGCCTGCGGACGCGTTGTTGAACAGACTGGCGAAGAAGGTCTGCGCGGCGTCCAGGCCCACGTTGCTGGCGGCGATTCCGAGCGAGAAGGACACGGCCAGGTAGCCCAACGCTATGGGCAGGCCGTCACGGATGCCCTCGCGCAGCGTCTGGCCATGCCTTGCCAGGAAGCCATCCCTCGCTCGGCTGTCGGAAGCGCTCGCGTTGCCGAAGCCATTCACCAGCGTGCCTGCCTGCGTCATGCCCATTCCGTCTCACCACTTTCGTGCTCGCCCGTTCGTTGGGACCATTAAGCATCGAACGGTTGCATTAGTAAAACGTATGTTTCTTATTGAACCAGCAGCATTGCTAATGCATGTGGAGTCGTATCCTGAGGTTGAGGTTGAGGTCGAGGGAGGCACATCATGCGGGATGACTCGGGGCTGCAGGCGCGCCTCTCGCGCTACGCGGTCTTCATGGAGGTCGTGCGAACGGGCAGCTTCACCGCGGCCGCACGCCAGCTGGGTTACACCCAGAGCGCGGTCTCTCAGACGGTGAAGTCGCTGGAGCGCGAGGTGGGCTGCACGTTGCTGGAACGCGGCAAGGACGGCGTCACTCCCACGAAGGACGGCCGGCAGTTCCTGCCCTTCTTCCAGGCTATCGCGCGAGACGAGTCCGCGTTGGACGAGAAGACCCGCGAGGTTCGAGGCCTGGTGCGCTCCACCATCACCATCGGGACCTTCACCAGCGTTAGCAGGAACCTCTTGCCCAAGCCCATGAGCGAGTTCAGACGCCGGTACCCGTCGGTGCGGTTCGTCCTGCGCCAGAGCGAGTACTCCTCCATCGCGTCATGGGTGCGCTGTGGGGAGTGCGACCTTGGCTTCACGAACCTGGCCGACGCCGAGGCAGCGGGGCTGGAGTCGCACTCGTTCGGCCCCGACCGCATGATGGCGGTGCTGCCTCCCGACCATCCCCTGGCGGCAAAGGACCAGGTCAGGCTGGCCGACCTGACGAACGACCCGTTCATCCTGCTGGACGAGGGACGCGAGTCCGTCACGCTGCATGCCTTCAGCCAGGCGGGGCTGACGCCGAACGTGTGCTACGAGGTGACCGACGACTACTCCATCCTGGCCATGGTGCGTCGAGGCATGGGCGTCACGGTGCTGTACGAGATGATGTTGGTGGGCTTCGAGGCGGGCGTCGTCGTGCGTCCCATCGCCGAGGAGCCCAAGCGCACCATCACCCTGGGGTGGCGCAGCAGGCAGACGCTCCCACTGGCCGCACGTCGATTCGCCGACTGCCTGGTACAGCAGCTGGGCTAGGCGCGTGCACGGGGAGCAGAGGAGCGCCCGTCCGTCACGACCTGGCGGAAGGCTTTGCGTGCACAAGAAAGGCGGGGTCAGCCATACTGGCCCCGCCTCATGAAAGGGGATGCGCGAACAAGGGACGGAGGACCGCCCATCCGCCCCGGCTGCCATACGCTTCTGTCCGGTTCGCCGTGTCCTACATATCGTCGGCGGCGATTGAGGAGGAAGCCTCGTTGCGCATGCGCTCGATCCTGCGCAGCAGGCTGTCCTTCTGTGGGTAGCTGTGCGATTGCAGGATGTCTCCGTTGTCCTTCGTAAAGAAGCGGAAGAAGTAGTTGCCCGAAAGCGTCTCGTAGATGCGGAACTTCGGTGCCGGCTCGCGCTTGAAGGCGTCGACGGTGCTGTCCTCGACTGCAGCGCTCGGGGCGTCCTTGCGAACCGCCTCAATGCCGTCCAGGCACTCCTCGCGCGAGGGAAATACCAGCGACTGCCCCAGGATGTGACCGTTGCTGGAGCAAAGGTTAAACAGGTAGCGCCCGTCCTTCTCGTTGATGACGTACTGGCCCATGGCGAACTCCTTTCTTCGTGACCTCCCGATTGGGCGATTGTGAACCACTATGCCCACAAAATCATTTGCGGGGCGACGCCTAGTGGACGAGCGGTCCCAAAGCGCTCAGCAGCGGGGGATTGGCGACCCATGGCCTGCTGGTGGTTCTGGCAATCTACGTGCTCTGGGAAGTAGCCGTGCTGGTGGCGGGCTGACGTTCACCGATCGTCTGGCTGGGGCTCCTCGAAGGCAGCCGTGGCCGTGGTGCTCGTGGCTGCGGCCAGATATACGGCACGGAAGTCGGTCTGTGCCCGACGAGCGGCCTCCATCACGCTGTCGTACTCGGGATATGCGCGGCTGACGTCGCCTCGGCGGCACACCTTCAGGCGCACGGGACCGTACGCCGTCTGCGCGGTGCGGAAGCTGACGTCCATGATGCTGCGCTCCATGCGCTGGCGGCGGATGCCAATTGTCGTGGTCTCGCGAAAGACGATGTCCTCGAGGGCCTCTCGATGCCCGTCGTCGCAGATGACGGCCAGCTCATATGCTGGACGGTTCTTCTTCATGTAGACGGGCAAGAAGTGCGCGTCGCGGGCCCCTGCCTCCATCAGGTCGGTCAGGACGGCCCCCAGCATCTCGCCGGTGCTGTCATCGATGTTGCACTCCAGCTTCCAGATGGTGTCGGCGGGCTCGGGGGCTGACGAGGGGGCATCCGCTGCCGCGTCGGCTGCGGTGGGGCTCGGGATCATGTCAGACGTCTGGTCGGGAAGCGGCTCTATGAGCATGGCGCGCAGGATGCTGGGCACCTGGTAGGCGCGCTTGCCCGCCCCCAGGCCCACCTTCAGGACGCGGAAGCGCCGCGGCAGCTGGTCCGAGGTCATGACCGCGGCCGCCAGGGCGGCTCCGGTGGGCGTTACGAGCTCGCCCCTGCGCGTGCTCATGTGCAGGGGCAGACCGGTCATGGCGGCGATGTTCACGACGGCGGGCACGGGCACGGGCAGCATGCCGTGCTGGCAGCGCACCAGGCCGCTGCCCTCGGTCACGCTGGGCACGACTACCTGGTCGATGTCCAGGTCGTCCAGGCACACTGCGGCGGCGACCACGTCCACGATGGAGTCTATGGCGCCCACCTCATGGAAGTGCACCTGGTCCACGGGCAGGCCGTGGGCCTTCGACTCGGCGCGAGCCACCAGCCCGAACGCGTCGTCGGCGATTCGGCGCGCACGGGGCGACAGGTCCAGTGACGCCAGGATGGCCTTCACGTCGGCGTAGCTGCGGTGGTGGTGGCCGTGGTGGTGATGCTCGTGGTCCGCCGGCTCGGTGCCGTGGTCCTCGCCGTGGCAGTGGTCGTGCCCATGGCCGTGATTGTGGATGGCCACGTCGTCCGGGTCGTCGGGGTACAGGTAGGCCATGTCGTGGTCGTGGTTTTCGTGCAGCGCGTCCAGCACGACATCGAAGTCGCAGCAGTCCAGCCCCGACTTCGTCACGCGGCTGACCCTCAGCGTGAAGCCCTCGCCCCGCAGGGGCTCCAGCGCGTGGCGGACGGACTCCTCGCAGGCACCCAGGTCCCGAAGCGATGCCACCACCATGTCGCCGCTGATGCCCGTCTGGCAGTCCCAGTACAGCATGCTCATTGCGCGTTCCCCCTCACGGCGAGGCGGTTAATCTGGGTGGCCAGGTACGCCGCCCCGTAGCCGTTGTCTATGTTCACCACCGAGATCCCGTTGGCGCACGAGTTGAGCTTGGACATAAGCGCCGCCACGCCCCCGAACGACGCCCCGTAGCCCACCGAGGTGGGAACTGCGATCACGGGCACCGACACCAGGCCGCCCACCACGCTGGCAAGCGCGCCCTCCATGCCGGCAACGGCTATGACGCAGTTTGCGCGGCGTATGTCGTCGATGCAGTGCAGCAGGCGATGCAGCCCTGCCACGCCCACGTCGTAGTAGCGGCTGACCCTGCAGCCGAAGTACTCGGCCGTCTGCGCCGCTTCCTGCGCCACGGGCGTGTCGGCCGTGCCGGCGCAGACCACGGCGATCTCGCCCTCCCGGCGCGCCGGGGCGTCGTGCGGCACCCACAGCACGCGCGAGACCTCGTCGTAGCGCGCCTGAGGCACCTTGGCGCGCACCACGTCGTACTGGTGCTGCGACGCGCGCGTACCGAAGGCACAGCCCTGCGTGCGCACCATCCGCTCGTAGATGCCCGCCAGGTACTCGTCGGGCTTGCCCTGGCAGAAGACCACCTCGGGAAAGCCCGTGCGGCACCTGCGGTCGGTGTCGATCTTTGCGTAGCCCAGGTCGTCGAAGCCAAGGGGCTTTGGCTTTGGCTTTGCCTCGCTGGGGTTTGCGCCTGGCGTCGTCGCCTCGTCCGCGCTCACTTGGCGTCGTCCCCCTCCAGCGTCTCGTTCATGCTGCCGGTGCGGTATCCCGCAAGGTCCATGGTGACGTACGAGAAGCCCAGGGCCTTGAAGTCGCGCACCAGCCTCTGCGCGTTGTCCAGCAGCTGGGGGAACTCTGCGGGCAGCACCTCTATGCGGGCGAGCGAGTCGCCGTGGATGCGGACCCTGACCTGGTGGAACCCCAGGTCCAGGAGCTCCTGCTCGGCGCGGTCCACCATGCCCAGCTTCTTCGGCGTGATGGACTCGCCGTACACGACGCGCGACGACAGGCAGGCGAACGACTGCTTGTTCCAGGTGGGCAGGCCCATCTGGCGCGAGATGGAGCGAATCTCGGACTTGTACAGGCCGGCATGGCGCAGGGGGCTCAGTATGCCCTGCTCGGCCACCGCCTTGAGGCCCGGCCGGTAGTCGCCGTTGTCGTCCATGTTTGAGCCCTCGGCCACCTGGGCCATTCCCTCGCGGTCCGCCAGCTGGCGAATCTCGTGAAACAGTTCGCTCTTGCACAGGTAGCAGCGGTTGGTGGGGTTGTGGCTGAAGCCGGGAATCTTCAGCTCCTCGGACTCCACCACGAAGTGGCGGATGCCCTCATGGCGGCAGAACTCCTGGGCCTCGCGGCGCTCGCGCTCGGGGAACGACAGCGACTTGGCCGTAACGGCTATGACGTTTTTGCCCAGGGCCTCTTTTGCGCACTTCAGAAGGAACGTGGAGTCCACGCCTCCCGAGAACGCCACGGCCAGGCTGCCCCGCTGGGCCAGGTAGTCCAGCAGGTCGCGGTACTTCTGCAGCGCCTGCTCGGAGGGCTCGGGGACGTCCGTCTGCGCCTGGGTTGTCTGCTCGGTGTCCAACGAGGTATTGGTTGCCATGTTGCTCCATCTTCTGGC
>JAQXQO010000172.1 GCA_029101205.1 Coriobacteriales bacterium
TGGCATCCGATGGGCAGCAGGAGTCCATTGACTCCATAGCGCAGAAGGTCGCCAGGTCGCAGGCCATGAACCAGGTACTGTGGGGCGTGACGAACGATGGTAACTCGCCCACGAAGCACTCCAGCTTCAGCGAGGCGGTAAGTTTCCTCAAGAGCTGGGTCTCGCAGAGGGCTGGCTACCTCAGTGACCGGCTGAACGACTCCAGCTGGTGCTAGCGGTACAAAAGCGGTGCGCCTCGGTGACTCCGGGGCGCGCCGTTCTTCTTGGCCGCACTCTTGTGGCTCTCGGACTGGCGGGGTTGCGGGGCTTGCGATCAGTCGGCCGTGCGCGGGCTGACCCCGTTGGCTCTCTCAGGCGAGGTTCCGCCGGCCCCCGGGTACAGCACCTCGCCGGTGGCCTGGATCAGGCGTGCGAGCTCTGCGTTCACCTCGTCCATGGAATGCGCGCCGTATTCGCCGTTCAGGAATGCTCGATAGGCGCCCATGATGCCCTGCGTGAGGTAGTCGGTGGCCACGATGGCGGTGTTGGTAACGTCGGTGGGCCCCATCCTGTCCTTTATCTGCCGGTGCACGCGGATGCGCAGCTGGTGCTCGGCGGCCAGGAACAGAGGCTCCATGCTCTGGACGCCAGCCAGCTTTGACCAGGTGTCGCGGTGTTCCAGGATGAAGCCGGAGACCCTCTGCAGCAACGGCATGGGGTCGTCGAAGAACGACGGGCCGGTCCACTCGTCCGTCAGCTGCAGCACGTGGTTAACGGCCTGGTCCATGACGTAGTTCTCCAGGTCGGCGATGCCACCGAAGTGCGCATAGAAGGTGCCGCGATTCAGACCCGCCGTGCGCGTGACGTCTGCGACCGAGATCTTCTGCAGCGGCTTCTGGGTCAGGAGCCTCCAAAATGCCTGCTCCATGAGGTCCAGCGAGCGCTGAGAGTTGCGGTTCTTTGGGTGCGTCCGGCGTTGGGGCCACTCGTCCGTTGGCGTGTATGTGGGGGAGCCGGGAGCGCTGGCGCCTGGGCCCGCGGACTCCGGTGACGGAGCGCCTTGCGCCGGCGTGGGACATGCCTGGGGGGTGGGGCAGGCCTGGGGGGCGGTGGCTCCCATCTGCGAGGAAATGCCTTGCTCTGGTGTGAGGTCGGGGCTATCGGGAATCATGGCGTCTCTTTTCTCGTGCGCTTTCGGGGCTTGTCGCTCAAGCTGGGCCTTGGCACTTAGGGGACCTTGCCTCTCGGGGGCTCGCCACTTGGACGGGACCTTGCCGTTCGATGGTCTTGCCACTTGGGCGGGGACTTTGGTACTCGGGCGGAAACCCTGCCGCTTGGCTTGGAACTTGTCGCTCAAGTTCGGTTATTGCAAATTTCGGGTTGCCCTAATCGACTGCTGTATAAACTCCAACAAATGTACAAAAATATACAGATGTTGATAGAGACTATGTCTGCGGGGGAGCACCCGGGTTGCTTCTGTGTGCGCCACGGTACGAGTTCTGGACGCCGCTAGTGTGGTGACCTAAGCACTGCTGGCATTGGTGGTCTAGATGCTGGCGGCGTAGCGACCACTTCGCTCTTGGTCGTGAAGATTTCGTTGGTGCCCGACCGATTGCAAAAGAATTTGCGATTGGGGCTGGACAAGGGGCATTCGCCTGCGTACACTTGCATCCTGCAATTCGCACGGGGTATTAGCTCAGCTGGTTAGAGCGCCGGCCTGTCACGTCGGAGGTCGCGGGTTCAAGTCCCGCATATCCCGCCATTGCCTTTGATGGGGCTCCTTCGGGAGTCCTTTTTGTTCAGGGATTGCCCAAGCCGCGGAACTGTTCCGATAAGTCGTTCGGATGGGCCGTTGCGATGGCCACTCGACCAAGGTAGCGTTCGGCAACGGGTCGACGCGGATTTACCATCGCCATGCTCCTGTCTCGCTGCATGCCTGAGCTGCGCAAACGTGGCCGCTGCGGGTACCCGTACCCGACAGGCTTGCGCGGGGCCGCGCCGACCGATCATGACGTCGAAGTAAAACCCCAGGTAGAGAGCCCGTCCGAGGAAATGGCTACTCCGGGTTGGGACATCGTGCGCAAACGTGGCCGCTGCGGGTACCCGTACCAGACAGGCTTGCGCGGGGCTTCTGGGCTGCCGGGCTTCGGTTGTCGCCGGGCGGATTCCGGTGGTGGCTTGTGGGGAAGCGTTAGTCGCTTCGGGCGTGTTTGCCGAGCTAATGCGGTCATTTGCCCATACGAAAAAGTAGGATGATTCGAGGCCATCTGCGAGATGCCATTTTGTCACAGGGATATGACCCTCTAAGACGCCTTACGCGGTCATTTTCCTGCCTAAGGCCATCGAGCAGCGAGCTGCGGCCATCGAGCTGCGAGTTTCTACCGAGTGGCGGCAGCAGGTGGGCCAGGAATCGGGCTCGCTCATTGCGATGCTCGAAATCGCCCGCTGCTCGCGTTGCATCGGAAGCCGATTCGGGATGGCCGTTGATTCGCATGGAATCGGCGATCCTTCTTACAAGCCGATTCAAGTCAGCGATGCTGCGGACGTTGTTGAATGTGACGAAGTGCATGCGGATACTGCAAACGCCGTAGTCGTTGAGGCACCTTGCATCCTCCTCTTTGGTGGTCGCGTTATTGTGAACTTCTCCCTGGTATTCGATCGCGACGCGCTCGTGTTCCCAGAGGATGTCGGGAGTTGGCGTTTTGTGCCGCATCAGGCATCGCTGGGAAGATGTCGGCACGAGCGCGGAGTTCAACTTTGCTCATTGCAGTCCGTACAAGCTGTAATCCTGCGGCATTGTCAGCATT
>JAQXQO010000173.1 GCA_029101205.1 Coriobacteriales bacterium
CATGTAATCATCGGATAAGAAATATATTAGATGTAAATCAATACCTTATGAAATACTGGCAAATAGCTTCGGGAAAATTTAATCCGGTAAACGAAGAAAAGATAGGAAAGTATTTTCAAATCGGTAGAGATGATAAGCTTATTGAAAAAAATATAAAAGAACAACGTTACAAAATGATATGCTTAAATGATGTGGATGATAGTGTGGATTTTGAAGTGGAAAAAAAATTCATAAAAAGGGTATTTGATACTATTTTCTTGGAAAAATCAAAATTTGAAAAGTAAGATGTATAATCAGGAAGGGTTTGTATATAAATGAAAAAATATCTTGTTTTTGGAATTAGTGAACAAATGGGTGGAGTAGAGTCTTTTTTGTTTAATTATGTTGGTAAAATGATGAATGATGAAAATAGATTTGAATTTATTTTCTTTGATACTGTACCGGATTTTTTTCACGAATCTGTTTTGAAAAATTGTAAATATTACGTTGTGACATCTAGAACACGAAATTATTTGAAATATATACAAGGATTAGATAAAATATTAAAAGATGGAAAATATGATGTCTTATGGTACAATGTATGTACGCTTAGTGATATAACACTGTTAAAGTTAGCCAAGAAGCAAAACATACCATGTAGAATTGTGCATGGTCATAACAGTGAAAACATGGGGGGAAAATTAGTAGGAGTATTGCATTGGTTACACAAAAAAGAAGTGATGCTGTATTCGACAGAAAATTTTGCTTGTTCTGACAAAGCTGCGGAATTTATGTTTGGAACAAAAAATGGGGTTGAAATTGTGAATAATGCAATAGAAGCCTCAAAATATAAATATAATGAAACAGTAAGAAATAAAGTGAGAAATGAACTGAATATTACTGATGAATTGGTGATTGGTCATGTCGGAAGATTTCATACGGAAAAGAATCATGTTTTCATAATAAAAGTATTGAAACAAATTGTGCAGTTAAATAATTCGGTAAAGTTGATTTTGATAGGAGATGGTTCCTTGAAAAAAAGAATTATCTCATATGCCAAGGAGAAGGGGGTATTC
>JAQXQO010000174.1 GCA_029101205.1 Coriobacteriales bacterium
GACCTCGCCCTGCGTCAGCTGGCCCACGTTCACCTGGATGCCGCCCTGCCACAGGATCGCCACTATGCCCAGGTTCAGCACCAGTATGGTCGTGGGGTTCAGAAGGGCTGACAGCTTGCCCACGGCGATGGCGGTGTCCGCCTGGTCGCGTGCGGCCTCGGCGAAGTCGCGGTCCTGGGCGTCCTCGCGCCCGAAGGCCCTGACCACGCGCACGCCCGACAGCGCCTCGCGGGTCAGAAGCGAGATCTTGTCCAGCTTCGTCTGCATGGACTGGAAGTACGGCACGCTCCTGCTCATGACAATACCGAAGACCACACCGATCACGGGCATGCACACCAGGAAGATCAGCCCCAGGCGCACGTCGATGAACAGCGCCGCGACAACCGAGCCGATGGCCAGAAAGGGCCAGCGCACCAGCTGCCGTATGCCCAGCGCGATGGCCACCTGGATCAGGTTCACGTCGTTCGTCACACGCGTCACCAGCGAGGGGGTGCCAAAGCGGTCCACCTCGGGAGCAGAGAATGAGTTTATCTTCTGGTACAGGTCGTGACGCAGGTCGGTACCCACGCGCTGGCTCACCTGGGCGGCCATCTTCTGGCACACCAGGGTAAAGCAGTAGCCCACCACCGCCAGCACGAACAGCATGGCAACGTAGCGCGCCACCAGGCCCAGGTCTCTACCTGCGACGCCCTCGTCTATCATGCGCGCAACTATCATGGGCGTGATCAGGTCGAACACGACCTCGATTACCTTCGTCACCACGCCCACTATGGTGCGCACCTTGTAGCGCGGCAGGTACTTGCGCAAGAGCTCTATCAAGGGCCTCTCCCTTCGGTGCAAAAGCGCATGCGGTGGCGGCGCGGGCGCGCCGCACCAGCGGTCCTGGTCATTTGTCCCAGGAGCGGATTTCCAAAGAAACAGTCTAGTCCCCGTACCCGCATATTTTGGCCAGGGAACCAGCAACGATGCATACCAGTATTGGGCAGAGCCATTTGATGCGTGTATCGCCGGAACATCCAAAGATGGCCCCGTTTCGTATCTCAGGCGGGACAAAACACTTTCGGCGCCATACGTTACGATCACGGACAAACACCCATGAAATAAACACTATGCTAGATGGGTTGTGCAATACTTTCAGACGTCGTTCCGGCCGTTCTTGGGATTTCTACAGGAAGGAAGACACGAGGAACGCGTCGTATGCACCGCGGCATATCTCGCATGCGGCAGGCCGGGATCGTCCCACATAAGGCAACGAAGGGAGCACTGATGTCAGACGACAGACTCATCAGCTACGCAAACCTGGCGGCAATCGAGTCCGGCCTAAAGAACATCAACCGGCGCCTGGACAAGGTGGACAGCCAGGTCTCCACCGTGAACGGCAACGTCGCCGTCGTCAGAAGCCAGGTAGACACGGTGCAAGCGCAGCTGACGCAGCTGCAGGGCGAGCTGGACCAGTTCCGAAAGACCGAGCAGCGCCACCACAACCTCCAGAACGCAAACGAGAACCT